>FR897831.1:2544-7670 GCA_000437495.1 Prevotella sp. CAG:485 | reverse complement strand
GAGCCGCAGCACCGGAGGCGGTTCGCGTGGCGGCGGCGGCGGCAGACACCGTTAATAATATAATCTCAGAAGCATCCGATTACGGGGGTGAAAGATGACCGGCTCACAGCCGTTGAACCCTTTCACCCCCTCGCGGTGCAAAAAAGTAAAAAAACCAAAATCTCTAAACACTGATAATATCGGGCCTTTGCAAACCACAACAGACCCAATCGCAAAATAATTATGAAGAAATTTTTACTTGCCCTCTCGATCTTAGCCCTGCCGGCCCTTATGTCGGCACAGAATGCCACAGATGCTTATCAGTTTGCCCAACCTGATCTGAAAGGCACAGCCCGTTTCATGTCGATGGGAGGTGCTTTCGGCGCATTAGGCGGCGATATGACCTGCCTGAGTTACAATCCCGGCGGCATCGGCGTTTACAGAAACAATGACATAGGCTTCACCCTCGACCTCGATGCCCAGCAGTCGAAAGGCACCAGTCAGGGTGTCAGCCGCACACAGTCGAACACGCCCTTCTACCTCAACAATGCAGGCGTAATATTCACGGTGCGCAATCAGGGTGCGCTGAGGAACGTCAACCTCGGCTTCACCTACAACAAGACCTCGTCGTTCAACCGCCGTTTCCGTGGCGTAGTGCCTGAGCTGAATGCCTCCATATCGCAGTATATGGCAGCTCTGGCCAATGGCGGCGAAGCCACCATAAACGACATGACGCCGACTTCTACGTTCAACCCCTACAACCCTCAGGATGGCGGCTATCAGGCTCCCTGGGCCTCTATTTTGGGCTATTCTGCACACTTCATAGCGCCGCGCAACCTCAGCGACGGCAAAGTGCATTGGGAGGGTCAGTTCGGCGACGGCACCACAGGCTCGGGGTATTACAAAGTGCAGGACAAAGGCAGCCAGGATGAGTACAACATAGCCTTCGGCGGCAACATCAACAATATCCTCTATTGGGGTATGGACTTCGGCATCATCGATTTCAGCTACCAGCGCAAATCAATGTGGGGCGAAGACCTCAACGACGCATACGTGAATATCCCCGATGTGTATAGTGGCCAGACAGACTCCCACACGCAGCTCTACAACAATTATCGTGTAACGGGCACCGGCTTCAACTATAAGTTAGGCTTCATCTTAAAACCGATTCAGGAGCTGCGCATAGGTTTCGCCATGCACACTCCCACCTGGTACAGTCTTGAACAGTCATTCTACGCCAGAGCCCAGGGCAACTATGCCAACAATCAATACAGCTACGACAAGATTACGAACGAGGGTTTCGATGCTATCTACGATTATCGTTTCCGCACTCCGTGGCGCTTCATAGCCTCCATAGCCGGTGTGCTGTCGAACCGCTTCATCATCTCTGCCGACTACGAATGGGCCAACTACAAATACTGCCACTTCACCGACAAATACAGCGACGAATGGCTCAACGGCGACCCTTACGAATACACCAATTCCGACATCAAAGATATGTATCAGTCGACCAACACGCTGCGCATAGGCGTTGAGGCACGACTGAGCCGCAACGTGTCGCTCCGTGCCGGATATGCCCTGCAGAGCGCCCCTGTGAAATCGGAGTACCGCGAGAATCAGCAGGAAGTCTACACCGACGGCGCACGCCTGGACTACACCCTCGATGACCGCACATATTACATCACCGGCGGCCTCGGTTTCCATCACAAAGGCTTCTACACCGACTTAGCTTACGTGTATAAGAACCGTCAATCGGAATTCCATCCCTTCCCGGCCGACATAAAGAATGCAGACCTCTGCCCGAGCGCTCGCATCACCTCGGCCAATCACCAGATTGTGCTGACCATGGGTTATAAATTCTGACGCATAGGGTGCAAGCCGACCGGGTGCGAAAGCCATCGACGGATAAATTTTCAGAGCTGATAAAAGCTTCGAGAGGAAATGTGGATGAATTTGCTTAACTTTGCAGCGGCAATCGGCAGACGCCCCATGTCAACAAAAAGGTTAAACCTTTTAAACCTACTCAGCGCCTGAAGCGTTAAATAGATAACAAACGAAATACTAAATAAACACACACAGTATGAAACCGATACATGTAATAGCAGCTGTTATTGGCGGCGCAGTAGCAGGAGCCGCAGTAGGCCTTTTAGTAGCACCTCACAAAGGTAGCGAAACCCGTCGCAACATCATAAAGATTCTCAAAAGCAAAGGCATCAACCTCAAAGGCGAGAAGCTGGAAGAGATAGCTGAAGAGATAGAGGATCAACTCGAGAAACAGATATAAACCCCAACCCCAAAGTACAGAGACAATGAAAGGACTCAATCTGCTTTATGCCTTTCTTGGAGGTGCCATAGTAGGCTGCACAGCCGCCCTTTTGTTCGCACCTACAAAAGGCGAAGACCTTCGCACAAAGATATGTGAACTGCTCCACCGCAAAGGCGTGAAACTTTGCGACAGCGAAGTAGACGCACTGGTAGCCGAACTCTCTGCCAACGTAGAGAAATAAGCAGCGGCCATTCTTCAACCGCAGGAAAGACTTAAAGAGGGTGCCGACGCAGATTCATACAGCTGCCCGGACCCCTCTTTAGCTTATATAAAACATAAGCATTACCCGGTCGGCAAATTCTCCATCCCGGCAAAATTGCTGCAATATTAACATTATGAAATCATCAATCATAGACCAGCTCAACAAACTCAAGAGCGAGGCTCTGCGTTTTGTGGAGGTCAGCATTGAATATGCCAAGTTCACGGCGGCCGAGAAATTCACCATGCTCGGCGGCATGCTGGTGTTGGGCATAGTTTGTCTGGCAATGCTTGCCTTTGTGTTTATCTTCTTAGGCTTCAGCTGTGCCGAACTGTTTAAGCTGTTCATGCCCGCGGCATTGGCTTACCTGAGCACGGCAGGCGTCTTTTTGTTGCTGTGCATACTGCTGATTCTGCTCCGCGACCCCCTTATACTCACGCCGATAAGCCGTCTGCTTACCCGTATTCTTTTCGACACTAAAAACAAATCACAACAATGAACATGGCAAAGCAGAACGAAGCAACTAAGCTCACCGCTCCTCATAAGACTGAAGGCTTCAGAGGTTACACCCTGAGCGAACTGCGCCAGCAGCGTCTCGTTGCCCGCGTGCGCATGGAGCTACTGAAAGAGAAAATGACTTATGATGCCGCGGAGATGTTCAAAAGCAAGCTCACCCCCGGCGAAGGGAAAAGTTCGGGCGTATTGGGCATCCTCAACAAAGGACTGCGCCTGCTGTCGTATGCCGACATCATAGCGCTTGGCTTCTCCATGTTCCGCACCGGGCGCAAGATAATCGGCTTCTTCCGCCGATAAGTGCCGATAAGCACTCATAAGCGTCATCGGATATCGTCGTTGTCCGCAACAGCCACTCTCAGCCTCTCCTTATTCCTCTCCCCTCTTCTCCGACCCTCATAGTCTAAGATTTGCATAGCGCTGCAAAATGTATTAAATTTGCAGTCATGAGGGATTATATCCGTACCGACATAGAGATACAGCCTTGGAGCGAAGATATGGCCGATTTCCTTTCGGCCCTTCTTGGCGACATAGGCTACGAGTCATTCACCCACAACGCACCCCTGCTCACCGCCTACACATACAAGGACAGCTGGGACTGCGAAGCTGCAAACGCCCTGATAGC
This sequence comes from Prevotella sp. CAG:485, assembly GCA_000437495.1. Taxonomy (GTDB): domain Bacteria; phylum Bacteroidota; class Bacteroidia; order Bacteroidales; family Muribaculaceae; genus Lepagella. The sequence continues at coordinate 4,028 of FR897831.1, read as the reverse complement.
CGACTTCCCCGCACCGGGAGTAACGCTGAAAGCCACTCACACCGTGGAACAAGGCCGCGACTGGAACCACGAATGGGAAAAGAACTACTTCCAGCCGTTGGTAATAGGCGACAAGGTGGTTGTACGCAGCTCGTTCCACACCAATGCACCCAAAGCAGACTATGAAATTGTGGTAGACCCTAAAATGGCATTCGGCACCGGCCATCACTCCACAACGCGGCTGATGATGGAGTATCTGCTGAACAACAGTCTGCAAGGACTTACAGTAACAGACATGGGCACCGGAACGGGTATTCTGGCAATCCTGGCATGTATGCTGGGCGCCAAAGAGGTATACGGCATAGAGATAGACAGCGACGCCTACGCCAATGCCTGCGACAACGCCGTTCTCAACTCGGTTCATCCCCGGCTTATCTGTGGCGATGCCTCTCAGCTGTCAATGCTGCCGAAGGCTGATCTGATGCTGGCTAACATAAACCGCAACATCATCACAGCCGACATAGACCGCTACAGGCAAGCCCTGAAAGAGGGAGGCAAACTCATTTGCAGCGGGTTCTATCTGCCCGACCTGGACGTGATACGCGCATACGCCGAGAAAAACAGGCTGCAGTTCAACAATTATGCTCTCGACAACGAGTGGGTAAGAGCCGAATTTACAGCCACTTAACATCGGCGTACAGATTTTTAAGAATTTTTAGCTTGCACAGCACAATTTTTTTTTGTAATTTTACAATCGCAAAAAACAATAACTAAACCTATCACTAAAACATTACGCCTATCGAAAGAACTCTACCTAACACAAGTATAGGAAAAGAATGGTAAAGATAACAAGCATGACCGACGCCGAGTTGGTCAAGGCTTATGCGCAAGGCAACAATGACGCCTTTGATCAGCTGCTGAAAAAATACAGCGACAAGGTATTTGCCTATATCATACGAACGGTGAAGAACGAAGACGTGGCCAACGACATCTTCCAGGACACGTTTGTGAAAGCTATCCTCACTATCAAACAGGGACGATATACGGAAAACGGCAAGTTTCCCGCATGGATAACCCGCATAGCGCATAACCTCATAATAGATTATTACCGGCAGACAAAAGCTGAAAATCTGCAGAGCAGCAGCATTTCGGAAGTCGATGTACTCAACCGCAAAGAGCTTTCGGAAGCCACCATAGAAGAAGACATCATCAGCCGTCAGCTGATGGAAGATGTGCGCAGCCTCATCAAATATCTGCCTGACCCGCAGCGCGAAGTACTCACCATGCGTTTCTATCGCAACATGAGCTTCAAGGAGATAGCAGAGGAAACCCGCGTAAGCATCAACACCGCATTAGGTCGTATGCGTTACGCCGTGCTGAACCTGCGCCGCATTGCCGCTGAGAAGGAAATCGCCCTCAGCGTCTGAAGCATCGCTCACCGGCCGTATCACAGCACATCTTCTCTACCATAACCTTTTAAGCAACCGCCGCAAAGTCGTGGCGGG
>FR897831.1:0-2535 GCA_000437495.1 Prevotella sp. CAG:485 | reverse complement strand
CCGCCGCAAAGTCGTGGCGGTTGCTTTTTTATTAGTAATTTTTTCATTGCCCTAAGTCGTTAGCTTGCAGCTATTTACACGCAAAGTCGGAATAATAATGAAAATTTCAGGGCAGAAAATTTTGCAGATTCAAAAAAAAGCATTACCTTTGCACTGTCATAAGAACTTGACACCGCAAAGTTGGGGCATTAGCTCATCTGGCTAGAGCGTTTGACTGGCAGTCAAGAGGTGACCAGTTCGAGTCTGGTATGCTCCACACAATTGCTGAAGGCTACGGAAATTTCCCGTAGCCTTCTTTGTTAGTCAGCCCTCTCTCAACGCCTTCTCGCCGTTCGGTCAATATGGAGAAAAAGAAAGCTGACTCCCGCAAGGGGGGAATCAGCCCTGAGTATTCCGTCTTTATTTGTCAGGCGGAAAGCAATACAAAAAGACATTAGGTTTGTGATTCACCAGACCTGTAGAAATAGGAATTTCTAAGGAAATATTGACTTACAAATTAACAGGTTTATCTTGTGGTCTTGCATGGGGTCTTAACCTAATGTCAAAATCAATCCCAAAATTGCGAAGTTATGATTCACTATTAATTAGTGATTTCATAGCTGCCATCGGCAGACTGCTTCACCGTGAAATTAAAGTTCTTGGGAACACGAGCGGCAATTTCTGTCAGTTTGTCGGTGCGGATGCCTTCCAGATTCATCAGATACATACTGCCCTCTCTTGCCGCCAGAACGCTGCCGTCGGTGCCGATTACCCGGATGGAGTAAGAGAACTGCAGTTTGGCGTTGTATTTCTTGCCCTCCTCCGGAACAAAGTCCTTGTTAGGGGTTACGTCAAGCGTCATGGAGTATGTCGACGGCAGAGTCTTGCTGTTGTCGGGCTTAAAGGTCTGCTCCGCATTTATCTTCAGAGGCTCCATAGCCGTCTCCACACCATTGCTTGTCCATGTACCCGATATATCGAAACACCGGGTTGTCTCACCTTCAACTTTCACACTGAGTTCTGCCTTGACGTGACTGAACCTGGCTTTCGGCGGCGTCGGCTCATCCTTATCATCACCGCAGCCTGTCATTACCCATCCCATGCAGCACAGAAGCATCAGCAGGGTCGAATACTTTACCTTTTCCTTAATCATAGTTTTTATTAGTTAGCGTGATTCCAACACCGTCAGTTTGTGCAGACGGCAGTTGAATAAAACGGCGCAAAATTAAGAAAAGGGCAACGTTGGGACAAGTCAGAAAAGATATTTCCGCCTCCCGCTGTCAATTTTTAAAAGAATGACCGATTAAATTTTCTCTATTGACAGAAATTTTTCTCCATTGACCGGAGCGCTCAGTTCCGACTCCGGTAGTAGGCAGAGGGAGAAACCCCTTTAATCCTCAGGAAATAACGGTTGAAGGTAGACATGGAGTTGAATCCGCTTCGGGTGGCGACGTCAGCCATTGACAGCCGTTCGCTTGAAGTATCCAGAATGCGGCAAGCCTCGGCAATACGGTACTCATTCACATAGTCATAGAAAGTCTTGCCACGGCTGTTGATGAAAGTTGAAATGTATGTTTTGTTGGTACCTGCCGCCGAGGCGAGGTCGTTGAGCGACAGGTGCGGATTGAGATAGAGCTTTTCGGTCTCCATGCATTGCTGCAACGCGCCGGCTATAAAATCTACTTTCCTGCCCTTGTTTTCCTCAGCAGACTGCGTCAGCAACTCCTCAGAGGCTCGGCTGTGATTCCCTTCAACAGCTTTTACGTCTTGTACCTCGGTTGCCATTCCTTCCTCACTAAACAGATTAGAAAGGACACTGTGGTTGCGGCAAAGGAGGAATAAAATGCCCCAAACTATAATGCTGAACACATCAAAAGCAGCCTCGCTAAGCCATGTCGTTTCCCAAAAACAGACGGCATAGACCGTCAGCCAGAGGAAATAAGTGAAAGCACAGGTGATAATCCAGTTGACGCTGACGTTTTTTGTGTAAGAGATATTCTCTGCCAAGACCTTATTATAGCGGACAACATTAAACGGAACTAACACCATAGTGTATAAAGCCGTCAAAGCGGCCAAGAGATATGCGCCAAGTATCACCTTGTCAGATGGAATCAGACAATAGAGGGGCATAAAAGCCGCAAACAGTAAATACGACAGCAATATGTCGCGTCTTTTAACCATTCCCGGACGTGTGGACTCCAGAAAAAAGGCACAGACAAACGGTGTGCACGACACGTCGAAAAGGCTGGACAGATTCTCTACAAAACTGCTCTCACTGAAAAGAGGAAGTACAAAAATTATATCCTTAAGGAAGCCCAAAGCCAAATAACTGACAGTAACAAACAGCATAAACGACATCCGGTTGCGCTTCCGCCGGAAATATGTTATCACGGCAAAAATGACGAAAAATATAGTCGCCATTCCGCGGGTATAATGAGCTAATGCCTCAAAAGAGAAATCCTCAAACATCCTTCTAGTGTTCGGCTGATATGCTTTTTAGCCAACGGTTACAAATTTAGATAAAAATTGGGGCAGCGGCGTAATTCCGTGGCAGGG
>FR897830.1:7604-11676 GCA_000437495.1 Prevotella sp. CAG:485 | reverse complement strand
TAACATTTTTTGTGGAATGGGGTCTTAACCCCCATAAGCCACCGCACGAACCGATGGCTCTTACGCTTATGGTTCGTGCATTCTTCAGCTCCCCTCTTCCCCCTCACCCATCTTTCCCAAAATTCCCATAATTCCCCAAATTCCCACCTCTCCCAACCCCACACCCCATGTCAAATTACTCCAAAGTCATCAGCTTTATCAAAGACCTTTACGGCAACCAGGAATTCACCCCTCTTGCAGTACCCGTATTTGTTGGCAATGAGAAAAAATACCTCAACGAATGTATCGACACCACCTTTGTCTCTTCAGTTGGCAAATTCGTCGACCGTTTTGAGGAAGATATGGCCCGATACACCGGCGCCAAACGTGCTGTGGTGTGTGTAAGCGGCACTAACGCCCTTCACATGGCGCTGCTCCTTGCCGGCGTGGAACGGGGCGATGAGGTGCTTACGCAGGCTTTGACGTTTATAGCCACTTGTAATGCCCTTTCTTATATAGGTGCCCGCCCGGTATTTATTGATGTGGATAAAAGCACCATGGGACTGTCGCCCGATGCCATGCGCCAATGGCTCGCAAAGAACGCAGAGATACGCAATAAGCAATGCTATAACAAGCATACGGGCGCTCGGGTAAAAGCCTGCGTACCGATGCACACTTTCGGGCACCCGGTGCGTATTCAGGAAATTGCTGATTTGTGTGCCGAATGGCATATTGAGTTAGTTGAAGATGCCGCTGAGTCAATAGGTTCAAGGTACAAAGGACAGCACACCGGGACTTTCGGCAAAATCGGTGCTATATCGTTCAACGGCAACAAGACAATCACCACCGGCGGTGGCGGCATGTTGCTCTTTAACGACGAAGAGTTGGCAGCTTATGCCAAGCATCTCACCACTCAGGCCAAAATCCCTCATCGCTGGGAGTTCCGCCATGACCACATCGGCTATAACTACCGAATGCCGAATATTAATGCCGCTCTCGGCTGCGCTCAGCTCGAGCATATCGACGAATATGTGGCCAGCAAACGCAAGGTGGCATCTGAGTATATCAACTTCTTCAGGAACGTTGATGGAATAGAGTTCTTCACAGAGCCGGAAGACACATTCTCCAACTATTGGCTCTCGGCGGTGGTGATGACCGACAAGCAGGCTCAGCTCGACTTCCTTCAGCAAACCAACGACAATGGAGTAATGACGCGTCCTATCTGGGAGCTGATGAACCGCCTGCCCATGTTCGACAGCTGCGAGACCGACGGTCTGGAAAACACAATCTGGTTTGCAGATCGTGTTGTCAATATTCCCTCAAGCGTACGCCCCGCCGACTTACCTCAATAACCACTCCCTTCCCTCTCTTAAGTCGACCCGGACTTTATAATTTTCGCTGACATTATCGCCGGCGCTTTGGTATGGCATATACCAATGCGCCTCTTGTGCTGTACCATCGGGCAGACGAAATAATCATCCTTCTCATCAAAATATGAATTATCGCTTTGAAAAGAATGCTTGATCAGCGCGTACAGCCTCTTTTCTTAGGATATTTTTGGTGCACGCATTGACGAAATCGGGTGTTCTGCTGACAAGTTAACTCTTGGCGGAAAACGTTGGCAGATGTTATTGAATGCCGTGAAATTGGCTTATTGCCGCTAAGAATATCTCTTTGTTGTACATTGAGGCTACGTTAATCGACAAAGACTTCTTGCCCTTCCAAAAAGATTTGTTCCCTTCGTCAGGATAGAGATACAAATATCCATTATCGAACCTATATGAGAAACCGGGGCGTATCTCCATATCACCTGACTTTATAAAGTTCCTCCCTACAAGGATTTCTTTCTTCGGTGTGTAGAAAGTTGCATAGCCCTTTGCCAAAAGTTCCCGGTTGAAATTGTTGAGGGCTATTTCGTTCCACGCATCGCTGATTGCGTTACATGCATAACCGATGAAATTATAATTCCCCTCAATCTCTTCTTTGTTCCGGTAAGCACCGCCAAGAACATGGACTTTAGTGTTATTGGCGTCCAACACCCACATCTTTACAGTTGTGCAATTATATCTTCTTATCCCGTATATACTTTGGAATTGGCGGACTCTATCATTCAAAATCCCCTTGATTGTGGAGAAATTAAAGACATTTTCTTTCTTTACGTTTCCATGAGAGTCCAGGCTTTGCTTGATGAATCCATTCTGATAAAGTAAGATTCTACACGGATGAGTCCGCACCCACCAATGGCGCAGTAAATGCGCTATAAACAAAATTTGACCAAAAAAACGGCAGAAGATTTAACCAAATGTTTTGCAAATTGAAAGGTTTTCGCTCTTCCGTGAATCCACATTTATAATTCCCCAGCCCTTTGTCAGGGATAGTAAGGTTGTTTGTATCGACAATATAATTCTCAATAGCTGTAATCTCCATATCTTTTATGTATTTTAGAGCCGGGAGGCTTCTTATTACACCACAGGGAGAGTGTCGTAAGAAAAATATTGTAATAGCAACAACGTTATTTCCTCGAGGGCTCAGTGATTTTTGTTTTGATGTTAGTTAGTATGCAAAGGTAATAAATATTTTCCACTTGCAAAAATTATTATATTGAATTTTTCCCAAACAATTGAATTGGCCGGTTTGCCGTTCAGTGCTAAGAAAAAAGTGAGGCTGTCCGTCAGCCTCACTTTTCTGTATTGGGTTAAAGGGTATTCTGTATTGGGTGGAAGGGCAAATTAATTGCCGGTCTCCAGATAGTCGATGTCGTCGATGAGCTTCTGAATCTTGGCGGTGTAGACGCCGTTGGTGTCTTTGGCTTTGGCCTTCAGTGCCAGCTCAGTGGCGGGATCCAGATAGGTCTTGATGTACTCTTTGCGCTTCTCAGCATCGGCCTGTGTGATACCCAGGGTGCCAATCATGGCCTGGCCATAACGGTAGCTTGCGCGGGCTGCGTCATAAAGGACTTCTGCGTCTGCGTCGGCCATCTGAGCTGCTTTCAGATTATCTTCCAGATAACCTTTGTCGTCTTTCATACGGCCTTTTATGTAACCGCGGATTGAATAGAGCTTGGCTACATCGGGTGTCTTGGCGATGGCGTCGTTGAGGAAGTTCAGAGCCTCCTGAGGTTTGCTCTGCACGTTGATGAAGTCGTCAACGATGTAGCTCAGGTAGTTGGGCTGACGGTTGCCGAAGGTCTCGAAGCCGGCGCGGGCCAGCTGCATCTTCTGCGGATAGTTCTGAGCCACTTTTGCCGAGTCGCCTTCTGCAAGAGCGTCGAGGCAGGCTATCTGGAACAGATAGAGGTTGGGCTCATCATATTTCATCTTCACAGCTTTGCCGAAAGCGTCGTATGCTTTGTTCAGCATCGGCGGTTTGGAGGAGTAAGCCGAGATGCCTGCCAGGTAATAAATCTGGCCGCGTGTTGAGTCGGGAATCAGAGTAGAAGATGCGGGGATACCCTGCATTGAAGGCAGATCAGCTGAGGTATTCAGCATTTCGTATGCTTTGTTGAACTCCTTGGAGTTGTAGAAGTTGACACCGGCTGAATAGAAGTCCCAGTCATGGCCGGCGAGCTGGCTCATGATGTCTTTTGTGAAACGATAGCGATGGCCTTTGGCATCGGGGAGTTTGTCAAGCTCAAGAGCCTTTGTGTAGTAGTTCAGACCGTTGAGCAACATCTGAGCCATGTCGGCGTCTATGTTGTTGATACCCTTCACGGCATTCATGCCTTTGAGATTATCGTAATTTTTCCACTCAATCTGGCCGGCAACATTATAGGTGCGGGCGTCGTTCGAGGTCTCTGGATTTTCCATGGCGCTCTGCACCAGTTGGCGGGCTTCTTCGATTTTGTTGGGCTTGCCAGCCAGCTTGGCAGCATTGTCAACAGCCTTTTTCTGGCCGAACATGCTTCCTACTGTAAGCAGACACAACGCAGCTACGAATGTCTTTTTCATGTTTGAATATTTTAAGTGTTTTAGTTTCTGTAAGGGTTTCAAGCAAAGGTTTTTAGCTCTTGCCGTCGGCACTCAAACCATCCTGCATTTCAAATTCCGCCGGACTCTGAGCGTTTTTTACAGGCTTTTTCAGGCTTTTCAGCCGC
>FR897830.1:495-7514 GCA_000437495.1 Prevotella sp. CAG:485 | reverse complement strand
TTTATGATATAGAGGTTGTTTCAAGATGCCGATTTTTATTTTCTTGTTTTACTTGAGATTCAAAACTCTGTTTTTTGTATTTGTTTATCCGAGCCTTATTCAACGGTAGAATCAGACTCGTCACTCTGAGCTGCCTCGGCCTCCAGGTCAGCCTCTTCAATTACCGCTTCAGCCTCATGTTCCACACGTTTCTCGGCGAGGTCAACCTTGTGTTCCAGCTCTTCGCGCTTCAACTGCTCTTCGCCCTCGTCGGTAACGGTTTCGGGGTCACTCTCCACCTTGCAGACACTGGCAATGACATCGCCGCGTTTGCGCAGGTCGATGAGCTTGACGCCCTGAGTGGCACGTCCGGTAACGCGAATAGTATCAACCGGCAGACGCAACGTTACCCCGCTCTGATTGATAATCATCAGGTCGTTGGCATCCGTAACGTTCTTGATAGCAACCACCATGCCGGTCTTTTCAGTAACGTTCATGGTCACCACGCCCTTGCCGCCGCGGTTGGTGATACGGTATTCGGCAGGTATTGAGCGTTTGCCGAAGCCGTTTTCGCTAACCACCATTACGGTTTCCTCTTCGCCGCCGCGCAGGGTTATCATGCCTATCACTTCGTCATCCTCACCATCGAGCGTCATGCCGCGAACACCGGTCGACATACGGCCCATTTCGCGTACTCTGCTCTCGTGGAAGCGTACGGCGCGACCTTTGCGGTTGGCCAGCATGATGTCGGCATTGCCGTCGGTAAGGCGTACCTGAATCACCTGGTCACCCTCGCGGATGATGATGGCATTGACGCCATTGGTGCGGGGACGCGAATAAGCCTCCAGACTGGTCTTCTTTATGATACCCTGACGTGTGCAGAATATCAGGTTATGCGATGTGCAGAAGTCGTGGTCCTGAAGGTTCTTGACGCGGATAAAGGCATTCACCTGGTCATCGCCGTCAAGGTTCAGCAGATTCTGTATTGCCCTGCCCTTGCTGTTCTTGGCGCCTTCGGGAATTTCATAGACCTTAAGCCAATAGCAACGACCCTTGCGGGTAAAGAAGAGTATGTGGTTGTGATTGCTTGCCGGATAGATATGCTCTATGAAATCGGCCTCACGACTCGAAGAGCCGCGCGAGCCTACTCCGCCGCGATGCTGTGCGCGGAACTCGGCCAACGGGGTACGTTTGATGTATCCGAGATGCGAGATGGTGATAATCATCTCATCGTCGGGATAGAAATCCTCGGCATTGAAATCGCCAGAGAAGAGGTTGATGCGCGTGCGGCGTTCGTCGCCGTATTTGTCACGTATCTCAATCAGCTCATCCTTCATCACACGGCGGCACGAAGCATCATTCTCCAGAATGTCGCGCAGATATTCAATCAGCTTCAACAGCTCGGCCATCTCAGCGCGCAACTTGTCTATCTCCAGACCGGTGAGCTGACGCAGGCGCATCTCCACGATAGCCTGAGTCTGTATGTCGTCGAGACCGAAGCGTTCGCTCAGACGCTGACGGGCTTCTTCGGTGGTTTTGCTCGAACGGATGATGTGTATCACCTCGTCGATGTTGTCGACAGCTATGATGAGTCCTTCGAGAATATGCACGCGAGCCTGAGCTTTGTTCAGCTCGAAACGTGTGCGGCGAATCACCACTTCATGGCGGTGCTCCACAAAGTTCTCGAGCAGCTCTTTGAGATTCAGTGTTCGCGGACGGCCGTTGACCAGAGCCACATTATTAACACTGAAAGACGTCTGCAGCTGAGTGAGCTTGAAGAGCTTGTTGAGCAACACACTGGCGTTGGCCTCGCGTTTCACATCAATGATAATGTGAATCTTGCCGCGGGCCGAGATGTCGCGGATGTCGCTTATGCCATCCACCTTTTTCTCCTCTACCAGGTCGGCTATGCCCTTTACAAGGTCCTTTTTCACCACCCCGTAGGGGATTTCCGTAATCTCTATGGTGTCATGCCTGTCGCCGGGCACCACTTCAGCCTTGGCTCTCAGCATCACGCGGCCGCGACCTGTGGTATAGGCGTCGCGCACACCCTGCATGCCGAAAATCTCGCCGCCTGTGGGGAAATCGGGAGCCTTAATGTGCTGCATAAGGTCATCAACCGTCATTTCCGGGTTGTCAATCAACGCTATCGAAGCGTTCAGACACTCGGTGAGGTTATGAGGCGGCATATTGGTAGCCATACCCACTGCGATGCCGGCAGAGCCGTTTACCAGCAGGTTAGGTATACGCGTAGGTAGCACGCTCGGTTCGCGGGTGGTGTTGTCGAAGTTAGGCACAAAGTCCACGGTGTCGGCATCGAGGTCTCGCAGCATCTCCTCGCCCATACGCTCGAGCTTCACCTCCGTATAACGCATGGCGGCTGCAGAGTCATTGTCGATGGAGCCGAAGTTGCCCTGACCGTAGATTAGCGGATAACGCAGACTCCAGTCTTGAGCCATACGCACCATGGTGTTATAAATGGAAGAGTCGCCGTGGGGGTGATACTTACCCATTACCTCACCTACTACACGCGCCGATTTCTTCGTATCGCCGTTATAGTTGTTACCCAGCTGGTTCATGCCGTACAGAACGCGCCGGTGAACCGGTTTGAAGCCGTCGCGCACATCAGGTAAGGCACGCGACACTATCACCGACATTGAATAGTCAATGTAACTCTGCTTCATCTCGGTGTCGATATTGACGGTGACTGTACGGTCCTCACCGTCCATGTCGCCGAAAATCTTTTCTTCGTCTTCTTGCATTGGAATCTTGGATTCTTTTTTGTTATTGAAGAGAGAGGCACCGGAAACGGCTCCGCCGAAATCCGAGTACAAAGATACAAAAAATTTTTGAAAGAGAGGGCGGTAATTCCAAATTTTGCTTAATTTTGTGGTCGGAAAGCGGAGGGGCCTGAACCATGCGCCGCGCCTCGCCGTTGCGATGAACAAACACACCAGCTAATCATGACTAAAATAGCATTTGCCAGCGACCACGCCGGCTACGACCTTAAACTGAAAATAATTGAGTATGTGCGCTCTCTGGGTTACGATGTAGAGGATTTCGGCACTTACAGCTCGGAATCGTGCGATTACCCCGACTTCGCTCATCCGGCCGCCCAAGCCGTGGAGAAAGGTGAATGTGCCTTCGGCATAGGCATGTGCGGCAGCGGCAACGGCATGCAGATGACTCTCAACAAGCATCAGGGCATCCGCGCGGCTCTCTGCTGGCTCCCCGAACTGGCAGCTCTGGCCAAACAGCACAACAACGCCAACTTCCTGGTAATGCCGGCGCGCTTCATCTCTTACGATCTGGCCTGCGAAATTGTATCGGCTTATCTCGACGCCAAGTTCGAGGGTGGCCGCCATCAGCGCCGCATCGACAAGATTCCGGTAAGCGGCTGCAATTGCTGATGATGCCACGCGGGAACGCCACCATGGAGGTGTGCCTGGAAGAGGTGCGCTTCCATGCCTTCCACGGCATGCTGCCGCAGGAAAAGAAGGTTGGCAACGAGTTTGAAGTAGACGTAAAAGCCTGTTACTCAACCACTCCGCCGAAAGAGGTTAAAGAGGATGGCAAACCGGGCACCTCGGCCGACAACGATTCCCTGGAGGACTCTCTGTGTTATGCCGAGCTTTACGAAGTGGTGAAAGTCGAGATGCAGACGCCGTCAGCCACTTTGGAGTATGTGGCACGTCGCATTGGCGAGGCTGTATTGCATCGCTGGCCTCACCTGGAAGGGGTGCGAGTGTCAGTGTGCAAGTTGGCTCCTCCCATCCCCAATTTCCGTGGGCAGGCAAGGGTAACATGGTCATATTCTCGCCAATAAGCGTATTAGCGAGGCCACTAAAGCATAAAATATCTGAATTTGAAATGATTTAAGGTGGTAAATTTGGAAAACACACCAAATATTACTAACTTTGCAAAATTATTGAAACGACAGATGATCAACATAAAATTTCCCGACGGCAGCAGCCGCGAATACAACGAGGGTACCACCCCGCTGGAAATAGCGCAGAGCATCAGCCCGCGTCTTGCTCAAGACGTTCTCGCTGTCAAGCTCGACGGCAATGACTATGACCTGACGCGACCGGTGGAGAAGGACGCCTCTATACAGTTTTTCAAATGGGAGGATGAAGAGGGCAAACACGCCTTCTGGCATTCTTCGGCCCATTTGCTCGCCGAAGCGCTTCAGGAACTCTTCCCGGGCGTGAAATTCGGCATCGGTCCGGCCATTGAAAATGGTTTCTACTACGACATCGACCCGGGCGACAACAAAATCACCGACGAGGACTTCAAACGCATTGAAGACAAGATGCTGGAACTGGCACGGCGCAAAGAGAACATCGTGCGTCGCGAAGTCAGCAAAGCCGATGCGCTGGAGGCTTTCGGCAATCGGGGCGAGACGTATAAATGCGAGCTTATCAGCGAGCTGGAAGACGGCACCATTACCACTTACACTCAGGGTAATTTCACCGACCTCTGCCGCGGTCCGCACCTTCCCACCACAGCTCCTATCAAAGCCGCCAAGGTGATGAGCCTTGCCGGCGCTTACTGGCGCGGCGACGAGAAACGTCAGCAGTTGGTGCGCGTTTACGGCATCACCTTCCCCAAGAAGAAGATGCTCGACGAGTATCTGGCGCTGCTTGAAGAGGCCAAGAAACGCGACCATCGCAAGTTGGGCCGCGAGATGGAACTTTTCCACTTCTCCCCCACCGTTGGCCAGGGTCTGCCGCTGTGGCTCCCCAAAGGCGCCGCTCTGCGCGACCGTCTGGAACAGTTCCTGCGCAAGATTCAGAAACAATACGGCTATCTGCAGGTAATAACTCCGCATATCGGCAACAAGCAGCTCTACGTAACGTCGGGCCACTGGGCAAAATACGGCAAGGACTCCTTCCAGCCCATCCACACTCCGGAAGAGGGCGAGGAATACATGCTCAAACCCATGAACTGCCCCCATCACTGCGAGATTTACAAGGCGGCTCCGCGCAGCTACCGCGACCTGCCTCTGCGTCTGGCCGAGTTCGGCACCGTTTACCGCTACGAACAGAGCGGCGAGCTCCACGGACTCACTCGTGTACGCGGATTTACGCAAGACGACGCTCATATCTTCTGTGCCCCCGAGCAGATTAAGGATGAGTTCCTAAAGGTGATGGATATTATCCTCTACATCTTCAAAGCGCTCGATTTCCAGAACTTCGAAGCTCAGATTTCTCTGCGCGACCCGAAGAACAAAACCAAATACATAGGCAGCGACGAAAACTGGCATCTTGCAGAAAATGCCATCATAGAAGCCTGCCGCGAAAAGGGTCTCAACGCCAAGCAGGTAGAGGGCGAGGCAGCCTTCTACGGTCCCAAGCTCGACTTCATGGTGAAGGATGCCATAGGTCGCCGCTGGCAGTTGGGCACCATACAGGTAGACTACAATCTGCCCGAACGCTTCCAACTTGAATACACCGGCGCCGACAACCAGAAACACCGCCCGGTGATGATTCACCGCGCACCGTTCGGCTCCATGGAGCGTTTTGTGGCCGTGTTGCTCGAACACACCGCCGGCAAACTGCCGCTCTGGCTCATTCCCGAACAGGCTGCCATACTGCCCATCTCCGAGAAGTTCAACGCATACGCACAGAAAGTATCGGCCGAGCTCGACGAACAGGGCATACGCACTTTCGTGGATGACCGCAATGAGAAAATCGGTCGCAAAATACGCGACAACGAATTGCGCAAGACTCCCTATCTGCTCATTGTCGGCGAGAAAGAGGAAGCCGATGGCACCGTAAGCGTACGCCGTCAGGGCGAAGGAGACAAGGGCACCATGAGCATACAGGAATTTGCCGATATGGTAAACTCCGTTGTCAATGCCTTAACCAATCAAAAAGTAAAAAAATAAACAACCAATAACAACCAACACCAACCCCCAGAATCCTGAATGGAGAAAAAACCTCAATTTTTTGGTCCACGCCGTCCGTCGACCCCCCGTCCTCGTCCGGGTCAGCGCCCCATGCGACGCGGCCAGCGTCAAGACCCGTACGCCACAAACGAACAGATACGCGCCCGACAGGTGCGTCTGGTAGGCGACAATGTAGAGCAGGGCATCTATCCCATAGAGAAAGCTCTCAAAATCGCACGCTCGCTGGAGCTGGACCTGATTGAGATTTCGCCCACGGCCGACCCGCCCGTATGCAAGATTCTCGACTACTCCAAGTTCCTCTATCAGCAGAAAAAACGTGCTAAAGAGCAGAAGGCAAAAGCCTCAAAGGTTACAGTAAAGGAGATTCGTTTCGGTCCGCAGACGGATGACCACGACTACAACTTCAAGCTCAAACACGCTCAGGGCTTCCTGCAGGAAGGCAGCAAGGTGAAGGCATACGTCTTCTTCCGCGGCCGCTCCATCCTCTTTAAAGAACAGGGAGAAGTGCTTCTGCTGCGTTTCGCATCTGATTTGGAAAACTTGGGCAAAGTGGAACAGATGCCTGTGCTCGAGGGCAAACGCATGACCATAATGCTGACACCACTCAAACAGCCGGCCAAGAAAGAGAAAGCACCCGAGAGCCGTGTGGCCAAACCCGCAGAGGAAACACCCTCGGAAGAAAACAAAGAAGAAAGCTCAGCAGAGTGAACAAATAAAATTAGAGACCGTAGGCCCCTCATGGCCGAGGTAACAACAACAACTAAAAACATCAAGCAATCATGCCCAAAATGAAAACCAACTGTGCCAGCAAAAAGCGCTTTGCGCTCACCGGCACAGGGAAGATCAAGCGTAAACACGCCTACCACAGCCACATTCTCACCAAGAAAACGAAGAAGCGTAAACGCAACCTCGACCACACCGGTCTGGTAGACGCCACCAACGTAAAGCAGGTAAAACGCCTCCTGGGCATCTAACCCGCCAATCTTCCCAACACTCAACAACTTTTAATACAAACCGGGCACAGGCACCAAAGAACAGTTGGCCCACAGCCGGCTGACGCCTTCGCCCACAATTCATTTCAACGATGCCAAGATCAGTAAATCATGTCGCTTCGCGCGCCAAGAGAAAA
>FR897830.1:0-424 GCA_000437495.1 Prevotella sp. CAG:485 | reverse complement strand
CCGCAACGTCTGGACCGTTGCCAAAAACACTTGGGAAAAAGGTCTGACCTACGCCTACCGCGACCGTAAAGCCAAAAAACGCAACTTCCGCGCCCTCTGGATTCAGCGTATCAACGCTGCAGCACGCCTGGAAGACCTCAGCTACTCAAAGCTCATGGGTCTCATCCACAAAGCAGGTGTGGAAATCAACCGCAAGGTTCTCGCCGACCTGGCAATGAACAACCCCGAGGCTTTCAAAGCCATTGTCGACAAAGTCAAGAACGCCTGAGTTTCATTCTCTTATAGCGCAACATCACTCTATTGAGCATACAGAGGCCGCATCTCCACTCAGATGCGGCCTCCCTTTCTTTATTTGTAAAGCTAATGTCAAATCTGCTTCAAGATTCGCTGCTAAACAGTATCCGTCCGAAAAAAGCCGACTTTT
>FR897829.1:18620-30060 GCA_000437495.1 Prevotella sp. CAG:485 | reverse complement strand
GTGTACCAGAATTTTGATACACTGCCTTTCCTTATCGCCTCCCCGCCGCTCTCAACTTTGCTTCCAACCTATGTTACTTATGTAATTTATGTTTCTTATGTAAACGCCCACCCCGTTTTCCTTTGCCTCCTATGCCTCCCGGGCGGCCTCAAAAATTTGTTTCAGCTCAGCGCTTCAGCGCCCCCTTCTCTCCCATCTCTCCCATGCCGCCCATTGCCTCCCGAACGGCCTCAAAAATTTGTTTTGGCTCAGCGCTTCAGCGCCCCGTTTTGTTACCGCAAAAGCAGCCGGGTGCTACCGTTTGCCGCCAATCAACCCAATGCCTTCAATGCCCGGTTAGTTTTCAGCCCTCCTCAGCTCTTTAATCGCCCTAAGCTCCCTAATCTCCTTAACCTCCTTAACCTCCTTAAATTCCCGGGGCTCTTAAGCCCGCCACGCCGTTTCAGGCAAAGAAAATAGGAGCCCGGCTTGCCAGAAGCCGGGCTCCACTTATGTTGGTGTTACTTGCGCTGTTCAGCAGTTTACTTCACAAGCACTTTCACCACTTTACCATTAGGCGTTACCACAACGTAAACACCACCGGTCAAAGTCTGATTAGCTTTCACATTAGCGCCGCTGATGCTGAAGATGCAGCTGCCGGCCGGAGCCTTTATCATGCCGTCAACAACCGATACGCCGTCGTTGTCATTCTCTACGCCGTCAACGCCGGTGATATTACCCGGGTCGTCGGTGATCTGAGCAGGATAAACTGCGTAGCTGAGATTGGCGCCGTCACCTTCCGGCATCACATAGCCTACCAGGTGCGTGTTCTGTTTCGTCTGGCCGTTCAGCCACTCGTTGCCCGGCAGCCAGTTGAAGCCATTGCCTTCAGTGCGGCTCCACGACTGTTTGTTGCCGTTACCCTTGAACGACAGCTGGTTGCTTACCGTTATGGTCTTGCCGTTCTTGAGCGTCATCGTGGCCGTGCCGTCGGCGGCAAAAGTGATATCGCCGTTGAATTTCTGCAACTTGAACACATTATTTGCCGAAGCCTCTTCTGCCATCTCCATCTGCTGAAGGAAGTTCTGGAAGTCGTAAGTCTGCACATCCGTTTCTACTTCCTCAGGCCAGGAAATCAGCACCATGATATTGTGTTCCAAAGCATTGAAATAGCTTTCGCTGCGAACCTTGAAGTTCTTCAGCATCATGCCGTTTTCAATCGAATGTCCTGGCTGCTGGAACTCGCCTCCCATTTCGTAGATTGCCGAAGCATTGGCGTAATTATCTTCTACCCAAAGGGTTTCCGACAGTTCGCCTTCATCATTCTTCATGTAGTGTCCGCGGATGAATACATCGCCAGTGAACTTAACAGGTGCCCACAGACTCTTATCAGTGCGGTCTTTCTGCTTCTGCGAAAGGGTGTGCATCTCCGGAATAGTTGCTGCCTCATAGTCTACATAAATTTGCAGTGTGTATTCAGCAGATTCCTCATTAGCTTCGTTTACACCCTTTATTTTATACAACTTGTCTACATCAGTAGTAAAGCTGTAAGTGCCATTAACAGCCGCATATTTAGTACCGTTGATGTCAATCCGGGTAGCATTTTTGCTCGTTACCGTAATCTTTGAGCCGTTGATTGCAGTGTATTCGCCGCGGTCTTCTGTGGCTACATTCTCGCCGTCAATCGTCTTGGTATAAGTTACAACGGGCATCTCGGGTTTGGTCTGCGGTACACAGCCATACAGCTGTACCAACGGGAATCCGTTAACTTCTTTCGACATACCAAAACGAGTTTCCATATACTTCATCACATAACCTGTGCTATTGGAATTGGTAATGGTTGCAGAACCATCGGCAGCTATGCTTATCGTATTTTCCGAAGGCTCGGTGGTCATAGCAAAGAATGGTTGAGGCTTATCTGTTACATAGAGTTTCACCCATTCGCCTGTTTCCAGTTCGCCCTGACGCGGTTCTGCAGTCGAAAGAATATAGTTATCAGCTTTCAGTGTCCACTTGCCTGCGCTGCCGCCAAGGGTAAATACCATTATACCTTCTTTAGAAGAGGTGCCGAAGGTCTGGTCGTGCAGCACATTGTTCTCGTCTATGCGGAATTTTGCATTCGTGTGGGCGCCATCCACCACATTACGATACTGGTTGTTTCCGTCATTCCAGTTACCTTGGTTGCTAAGAGCCATGTTCTGCTCCTTCACAGCAATCACATACTTGTTGCCTGCTTTCAACTGGCTGGCGTCAGTAATCAGCGTGTATACGTTCTCGGCCGGACGCTCAACTACTTTATACATCACCGTTATCTCCGATGAGGTGCCGTCGGCATTCTTACCGGCGAAGGTAAACATATCGTCAGCTGTTACAGTGAAGGTATAAGGAGCGTTGTATTCGCCATCGGAGCTTACACTATTGGTAACTACAATCTTGTCTGCATTCTCCGAGGTTACTGTTACCTGCGTGCCTGCATATACATTATATGTACTGTCGTTTTCTGCGGTATGGTTAACGCCGTCGAGAGTCCATGTAACTACCGGTGTCGAGGGAACAACTTTCAGCCTTGTAAAGATGGCCGACAGAGCCTCGCTCTCCAGATTCTTCTCGCTGTTGACAGAGGCAAACGAAACCATAATGTCGCTGTTTACTGTCAGCGTATTGGGGCTCGGGCGCGTGGCACTCTTGTTTGTCTCTAAGTTGGTAACCTTTATTTGGTCGCCGTTGACGGCTTTGATGTTCAGCACCGTTCCTGCAGGTACTTCGTACGTTCCACCGTTTGCTGCAGTGTATGTAGTTTCGCCAACTTTCCAGGTAACTTTCGGCATACGGGGTTTGAGAACTACATTGACGGTTGCCTCGGCTACTTCGGAATTCTTCTTGCCGTCGGCGTATGCTATGGCCTTCACCGTGGTGTTGGCGGCAAGGGCGCTGAGTGTGAACTCGCCGGCATAAACCGTTCCTCGGGTAGCTGTGGGCAGTGTGCCGTCGGTGGTATAGCGAACCGTGGCGCCGCTCTCTATGCCGCTGATGCTTACGGTGGCATTCTCACCCTCTATAACCTCGCTCGGAGTAATAGTTACCGTGGGAGCAGCGCAAGCCACGCGGGTGTCAACTTCTTTATACAGCTGTACGTTATGGTAGCCGCTCTGAGTCGAAGAATAATATCCGAATACTGTTCCATTGTAACCTTTCAGCATACGGTTTCCGCTTGCCAACTGAATGGCTACATCCGAAGAACCGGCGGTATAATTTATAAGCAATTCTTGCGGTTCAGAAGCCATGGCAACATCCGCGTCATTGGTTTTGGGGAAGTTAAGATAGCTGTCTGCCGTAGAGTTGTTATAGTTATTCGATTTCAGCGTATATTTACCTTCTGCACTACCAGTGCCAAGAGTAAATACCATCATGTCGTCGGTAAAGCCGAGCTTGCCGTCGGTTACGGTTGCCGGGGTGCTCTGCAGCTTGTTGCTTGCTATTACGGCGTTGCTGACTGCATAACCGTTGTAGGCGATGACATAGCGGGCACCTACTTCTAACTCACTTGCTTTTTCTACCAATACCCAGCTGCCGTCGGGAATCGGCTCTTTCACGTTTACGGTAATGGTTGCCGCTGTTACAGACGAAGCGGTTTCGCCGCTTATGCCTATTGCCTGTACGGTGATGGTGCCTTCTGCCTCTGCCGTTACTTCAAACGGTACGGAATATTCGCTGCCGTTGGTGGCCGATGGCGTGGTGCCGTCGGTGGTGTAATAAACCTTCTCGGCATTCTTCTTGTCGATGGTTACAGTAACTTTTTCGCCTACATACACCTCGTTGTCGCTCAATGTGATTACCGGCTTCTGAAGCACTTTGCTGCCAAGGCGGTAAAGCTGAACCTCGCTCGAGTTACTTTCCTTTTTGCTATAATTACGGAAATCGGCAGTCGTTTCTTTATTATAGCCATGTATCCAACGACCTTTGCTCGATTTGATAATTATATTATTATTATTATCTAAAGTAACGGGGAAATAGTAAGCCAAGCTGTCCATCTTACAATCTGTGCTTGTGGAGTTCTGGATATAATATGACTCTCCACCTGCATAATTGTCAGCCTTGAAGGCCCAGTTGCCTGAAGTATTCTTCACCAAATGGAATGTCATCACATTGTCGGTAGGCGTAAGCACATCTCCAGCTATTGTAACCGAAGTCTGTTTCAACTTACCGCTTACCTTCTCATTGCTCATAGCCGCATTCTTAGCCTGTACCCCTATTATATAGGAAGAGGCTTCATCCAAATCATCTGCTGAAGTTACCAGTTGATAGGTGGCGCCTGCGTCAATCTTCTTAAAGAGAACTTTTACAGGTTTAGAAATTTTCAGTTCACCATTTTTTGCAACGGCCGTTACATAAGTGGTTTCAGTAATGTCAAAGACATCAGTGTATTTATTTTGCTCTGACTGTTGGGGAGCTTCGTAAAACTGTTTGGGGTCTGTAACATAATAAATTACAGCATCCGGCTGATTGGGGTTAGGCGTCATCTTCACGGTTACTTTATCCGTAAAGTTGATAGTCTTCTCCTCTGTGGTTGAATTCCAGTCATTGATTGAAGGCGCCAGACTGACGGTTTCACCGGTCCCGCCTCCATAATCAATCTCAAACTTGGAAGCTTTTACTGTTCCCTTTCCTTTTTTCGTCAACTGTATTTTGAAAAAGCTGACGTCCATTCCTTCAGGAACAGTAAATGTTGTTATAGAATTGTCACCACTTGTAGTTGTTATACCTTTTATGCCTGTTGTGTTTACAGTACCGTTGATCTGAGCCGTACCCGTTTGCATATAGATAGTACCTACATTGTCTGAGGTTGAGATCTGAGTATGGGTTATACGCACCTCTTTAAGACCCGAGATTGCGGTAGTGTTATAAAAAGTAAATGCTTTCTTACCGTATGCATTTACTTTCATTTGACCGGTATTCGGGTTGAATTGATTGATTTCGAATGTAACACCGCCTTTTATGAAGGAATGGGCAGTTTGTAAGTATGGACCTTCTGGAGTACCTCCTGTTGAGGTGGCATCAAATGAGATTGTTTCTGCATTGGCCGGTAGAACCATTAGCAGAAACCCCATTAAGATTAGTAGGAATTTTCTCATATGAGTTTGTTTTGGGTTATTTGTTTGGTTAGTTGTTTATTTTGCTTTATTCTCTTGTTAACTCTTTTAAATTTAATGAGTTAGGAAAGTACCGTTTGCTAATTGTCTCTTTATCATGTTGCTTTATCCTGACCCTTAAATCTTCACCGTAACATTATCTATTTAGAGCCTCCCTGCCTGCTACTGCCGGCCTCCTTAGCCTTCCATTTCCGGCCCCTTAGCTTTCAATTTCCAGCCACCTTAGCTTTCTGCAATAGCTTGTGAAGTTCTGTCGTTTCCGACATTCGTTGGTCGCCAAACTCGCTTTTTGCTTGGTTAGGTTAAGCCAATGTTAAAAATCTGTCTGTCAGTCTCTTTCCTTAGGGAATTCAGCCTTCAAGCAGAAATTCATCTACCGGAAACACCTCTTCATAGTAATGTTCCTGACTTAGAATCAACATCGCTGCAAAGATAACACTAAAATTTGAAATAAAAGCAATAAATCTTCACAACCTTTCATTTTTTAACTTTTTCTTAACCTTCCCCCCTTTCAACTCCTCTTATTCGCCCTCTTCCCTCCCTTTCCACCCCTCCAATCCCTCTTCCCTCCCCTTCCTCTCCTTCCCCACCTTCCTAAGCCCTCTTTCCCCCTCTCCAATCCCTCTTCCCTTCCCTTTCCCATTTTCCTAATCCCTCTTTTCCTCTCCAAGCCCTCTTCCCTCCCTCTGCCATCTCTCTTCACTTAATTTTGGCTCAGCTCAAGCGCTTTAGAGCCCCCTTTCTCCGAAATCCTCTTCTTTCCCATCTCTCCCATGTATCCCATGCCTCCCATGCCTCCCATAGCTCACTGAGTTTTGTCTCAGCTTGGTTAGCGTTTCCCTCTGCCCCTCCCTAATCTCCCTAATCTCCTTAAGCTCCCTAAGCTCTCTAAGTCTTTGGCCTTATAAGCCTCTTGAGCTCCCTCTTCTCTCTAAAATTTGTTTCGGCTCAGCGCTTTAGCGCCTTTATTCCTAAGCACTTTGCCTGCCAAAGCTCAGGCAGAGCGTTTGGGGTCCTTTTCCGGCTCAGGCTCTCGCCAATCTATCCGGGCGGCTTGTTCGCTGCAAGTTCACACAAAAAAAAGTGTGCCATAAAGGAGCTTTCGTTCCTTTATGGCACGCCTTATCTAATATCTTCGCTGTCTTATTCTGCGGGTTTCTCAGCGGGCTCTTCTGCTGCAGGTGCTTCTGCGGCGGGAGCTTCAACTGCGGGAGCCTCAGCTTTCTTGTTGCTGCGACGACGACGGGTACGCTTGGCGCCGGCCTTGGGTGCCTCTTTAAGCATATTCTCGTTGAAGTCTACGAGCTCAATCATTGCCATCTCAGCACCGTCGCCCATACGATAGCCCGTCTTAAGTATGCGGCAATAGCCACCCGGACGGTTTGCTACTTTGTCTGCTATTACGCCAAAAAGCTCTTTCACAGCTTCCTTGTCCTGAAGGTAGCTGAATACCAGACGTCGGTTGGCCATATCGTCTTTCTTGCTGCGAGTGATGATGGGCTCGCAATAGACGCGCAATGCCTTGGCCTTGGCCAGAGTCGTATTGATTCTCTTGTGCTTGATCAGAGAAATCGTGAGGTTCGACAGCAGCGCCTGGCGGTGTGCTGCTTTACGACTCAGGTGGTTGAATTTTTTATTGTGTCTCATCCTTTGGTTTAGTCTTTATCCAGTTTGTAATTCGAAATGTCCATGCCGAACGAGAGGTTCAGGTTAGCCAACAGCTCATCGAGCTCGGTGAGCGACTTGCGGCCGAAATTGCGGAACTTCAGCAGGTCGTTCTTGTTGTACTTCACCAAATCGCCTAAGGTCTCTACTTCAGCGCTCTTAAGGCAGTTGAGGGCACGGACGCTGAGGTCCATGTCTACCAGCTTGCTCTTGAGCAGCTGACGCATCTTCAGTGCTTCCTCATCAAATTCCTCGCTTTCTTCTGTTGCTTCGGTGTCGACGGTAATCTTATCGTCGGAGAAGAGCTGCAGATGATAGATGAGTATGCGTGAAGCCTCTTTGAGGGCATCTTTGGGTTTGATGGAGCCGTCGGTGTTTACTTCCAACACCAGTTTCTCGTAGTCGGTCTTCTGCTCCACACGGTAGTTCTCAACCGTGTATTTCACTTTCTTTATCGGAGTGTAGATTGAATCCACCGCTATAACGTTGGCAACGTCGCCAATCATCTCACGGTTTTCATCAGCCGGCACCCAGCCGCGACCCTTGTTTATGGTGAATTCCATGCGGAAGCCATAATCGGGGTTCAGACGGCAGATTTCCAGGTCAGGATTCAGCACTTCAAACTGCTGCAACACTTTGCCAAGGTCGCCAGCCGTTACTCGGTCTGTTCCCTTCACCTGCAACACGGCCGTTTCCGTGTCAGTATCCTCAATCTTCTGTTTGAAGCGAACCTGCTTGAGGTTGAGGATAATGTTGGTAACGTCTTCGGTCACGCCCGGGATGGTATCCAGTTCGTGGCTCACTCCGTCAATCTTGATTGAGCAGATGGCGAAGCCCCCTAACGACGACAGCAGTATTCGCCGCAGCGCGTTGCCTATCGTCTGGCCGTAACCCGGCTCAAGCGGCCTGAACTCGAATTTGCCATACGAGTCGCTCGCGTTGAGCATTATCACGTTGTCGGGCTTTTGAAATGCTAATATAGCCATGGGGGTCAAAGTTTATTATTTTGAATACAATTCGACTATGAGCTGCTCCTGAATCTCCTCGGGGATGTCTTCGCGTGCGGGCAAATGCAGATATTTGCCGCCCATGATGGTGGCGTCCCATTCCAGCCAGGGATATTTGGCATGGTTGAAGCCATTCAGACATTCCGTTACTACTTCAAGGCTCTTGTCCTTTTCACGGATGCAGACTACATCGCCCGGTTTTACGTGGTACGACGGTATGTTTACCACCTCGCCGTTTACAGTTACGTGTTTGTGGAGCACCAGCTGACGGGCAGCCGGACGGCTCTTGGCCATACCAAGGCGATAAACGATGTTGTCGAGGCGGCTTTCCAGCAGTTGCAGAAGTACCTCGCCTGTAATACCTTTGGTGCGGGCTGCTTTCTCAAACAGGTTGCGGAACTGACGTTCCAGTACACCGTAGGTGTATTTTGTTTTTTGCTTCTCTTTGAGCTGATTGCCGTATTCCGACGTCTTGCGCCGACGGCTGTTGCCGTGCTGGCCCGGCGGATAGTTCTTCTTGGTCAGAACTTTATCCTCGCCAAAAATCGGGGCGCCGAACTTGCGGGCTATTTTACTTTTTGGGCCTGTATATCTTGCCATTTCTTTTTTGTTTTACTTGTTGCCGATGCCTATTAACCGAGACATCCGGCGTGTTGGTAATTAAAGTGGGCGCTTTCAGAGCCGGGGGCGCGCAGCCGCGATTGCCGAGAGAAAAGGCTTAAAAGGCAATCTTTTCGCACCTGGCCGGTCTCTTTTATGCGTCTGTCTCCGCCGTGTCCTTGTCGCTTTGTCCGCAACGCTGTGTGGTTGTGGAGCGGCCGGCGAAGGTCTACTTTGTTATACTCTTCTACGTTTGGGAGGACGGCAGCCGTTGTGCGGCAGCGGAGTTACGTCGATAATCTCCGTTACCTCTATGCCTGCGCCATGCACCGTGCGGATGGCCGATTCGCGACCGTTGCCCGGGCCTTTGACGTAAGCTTTCACCTTGCGAAGTCCAAGGTCGTAAGCCACCTTTGCGCAATCCTGTGCTGCCATTTGGGCTGCATAGGGCGTATTCTTTTTATTGCCGCGGAAGCCCATCTTGCCGGCCGATGACCATGAAATCACCTGACCCTCGCTGTTGGCAAGCGACACGATAATGTTGTTGAAAGACGAGTGAACGTGGAGCTGGCCCATGGCGTCTACTTTTACGTTCCTCTTCTTTGCTGCAGCTGTTTTTTTAGCCATACTTTAATTATGATGCTTTTTGTGCTTTTAAGCTGATATTACTTGGTTGCTTTCTTCTTGTTGGCAACCGTTTTCTTGCGTCCTTTGCGTGTGCGGGCGTTGTTCTTGGTGCTCTGGCCGCGAACGGGAAGGCCGATACGGTGACGGATGCCGCGGTAGCAGCCAATATCCATCAGACGCTTGATGTTGAGCTGAATCTCTGAACGAAGGTCGCCTTCTACGCGATATTCGCTCTGTATTACCTCACGAACTGCGGCTGCCTCGTCGTCGGTCCAGTCCTGAACCTTGGTGTCGAGGGCTACACCGGCCTTGTTGAGGATTTTGCCGGCCGAGCTGCGGCCGATGCCATATATGTATGTGAGGGCTATTTCGCCTCGTTTGTTCTGCGGCAAATCAACGCCGACTATACGTACTGCCATAGAGTGTTTTGCAAATTTTGTGCAAAGATAATAAAATTATCCCTGACGCTGTTTGAATTTCGGATTCTTCTTGTTGATTACGTACAACCGACCCTTGCGGCGTACTATTTTGCAGTCGGCACTGCGCTTCTTTATCGATGCTCTAACTTTCATTGTAGAAGTCTCTTGTTTGGAAGTTGGTGAGGAGATCGTTGTTATTTATGATTGCAGACCGGCATTATTTGTAGCGGAATGATATGCGCCCCTTGGTCAAATCGTAAGGCGACATCTCTACTTTTACCCGGTCGCCCGGCAAAATCTTTATGTAATGCATACGCATCTTGCCGGATATATGCGCCGTGATACGGTGGCCGTTTTCGAGCTCAACTTTAAACATTGCATTGCTCAATGCCTCAAGTATCACGCCGTCTTGTTCTATTGCAGCTTGCTTTGCCATATAACTTCTATGTTATTGTGCCTGTTCTTCCTCTTTTCCGGCTGCCTCCCATGCTTTGGCGGCGGCTGAAGGCTCTATGCCCAGCGATTCCTCTATGAAGCGGAACGTGGTCATCACCTCCGGACGGTCATCATGTATGGCCAGAGTATGCTCGAAATGTGCCGACGGTTTGCGGTCGCGTGTGCGGCACTGCCATCCGTCTTCGCTGATAACTATGTTCTTGCTGCCCATGTTTATCATCGGCTCTATGCAGATGCACATACCGTTTTTCAGCAACGGTCCAACTCCGGGGCGGCCGTAGTTGGGCACGTCGGGACTCTCGTGCATTGATCTGCCTATGCCGTGTCCGCACATCTCGCGCACTACGCTGAAGCCCGCACGCTCGCAGTATTGCTGCACTGCGTGTGCTATGTGACCAATCCTGTTGCCGGCTTTGGCCTGAGCTATCCCTTTATACAACGACGCCTGCGTAACGTCTAAAAGTTTGCGAACTTTATCGCTCACTTCTCCCACCGCAAATGTGTAACACATATCGCCGTGGTAGCCGTCGAGGGTTACTACGCAGTCTGTACCTATTATGTCGCCCTCTTTCAGCACATAATCTGAAGGAAAGCCATGTACCACTGTTTCGTTTACCTCTATGCAGAGTGTGCCCGGGAATCCGTGATATCCCAGACAAGTGGGCAGTCCGTTGTTATCCAGAATGAACTGGCGGGCTATGTCGTCGAGGCGGCGAGTAGTCACTCCGGGAGCCACATGCTTGGCTACTTCGCCAAGCGTGCGACTCACCAGAATGCTTGCTGCTCGCATCTTTTCAAGCTCTTCTGCCGTCTTGAGATAGATCATTGCTTCGGTGCCGGAAAAAGATTCTGTTTCTGTTTAGAAAGCTGCGTTTCCTGTGGTGCGGCCCTTGATACGGCCATCCTTCATCAGTCCGTCGTAGTGGCGCATCAGCAGATGACCCTCAATGATGCGGAGGGTATCCAACACTACGCCTACCATAATCAGCAGCGATGTGCCGCCGAAGAATTGGGCAAACTGGCGGTTCATGCCAAGCACGTGTGCTATGGCGGGAAGGATTGCCACGATGCCCAGGAAGATGGATCCCGGCAGAGTGATGCGGCTCATGATCGAATCAAGATACTCCACGGTGGGTTTACCCGGTTTCACACCCGGAATGAAGCCGTTGTTGCGCTTCATATCCTCTGCCATCTGGCTCGGACGAACCGTGATGGCGGTGTAGAAATACGTGAAGGCCACAATCATCAGGAAATAGATGATGTTATACGTCCAGCCATACATGTCGGTCATGGCGCCGAAGAAACCGCCCTGGCTCTCTTTGAAGCCGATGAGCGTCAACGGGATGAACATGATGGCCTGTGCAAAGATTATAGGCATAACGCCTGCAGCATTTACCTTCAGAGGTATATACTGGCGCGCGCCGCCGTACTGCTTGTTGCCAACCACGCGCTTTGCATACTGTACGGGCACTTTGCGTGTGCCCTGCACCAGAAGCACTGCACCGGCTATTACGGCCAGCAATACGATAATCTCAAG
>FR897829.1:0-18580 GCA_000437495.1 Prevotella sp. CAG:485 | reverse complement strand
GGCCGCCACCGGCTGCGTTCGAGAACTTCTGCGTGAATTCCTGCAGGAAAGCCTCCGGCATGCGGGCTATGATACCTATCAAGATGATGAAGGATATACCGTTGCCAACACCTTTCTGGTCGATGCGCTCGCCCAGCCACATGATGAACATGGATCCGGCTGCTAGCACTATGGTCATGTATACTACCATCCAGAAACCCATCTCCACATGGCCGCCTGCGGCAGCTATCTGGTATTTAAGATTCAGGAGGTAAGCCGGACCCTGGAGTATCAGTATAATCACTGTGAGATAGCGGGTATACTGATTCAGCTTGGTACGGCCGCTTTCGCCCTCACGCTGCATCTTCTGGAAGCTCGGCAGGACCATGCCAAGGAGCTGTATCACGATGGATGCAGTAATGTAAGGCATGATGCCGAGTGCAAAGATTGAAGCCTGTGAAAATGCGCCTCCGCTGAACATGTCGAGCAGCTGCATCAGGCCGTCGGCGGTAAAGGACTTCATGGCCGTCAGTGCGTCGGGATTAATGCCCGGGAGCACGACGTAGCATCCGAAACGATAGATGATCACAAGCAGCAGGGTGATGCCTATGCGCTTGCGCAGATCCTCTACGCTCCAAATGTTTTTTACGGTGTTGAAAAATCTCATTTTTTAGTTGTTTTAATGGCTTTGCCTCCTGCGGCAACGATAGCCTCTTCTGCCGATTTCGAGAAACCGTCGGCCTCAACCTCAAGGGCGCGCGAGAGAGAGCCATTACCCAGGATTTTCACCGGTTTGTTTTTCGGAATAAGTCCGGCTGCCCGCAGGTCCTCTTGTGAGATGCGGGTGAGCTCGCGGGCCTGTGCCAGTGTCTCGAGTGTGTCGAGATTGATGGCTTTGTACTCCACGCGGTTCATGTTCTTGAAACCAAACTTCGGCAGTCGGCGCTGCAAAGGCATCTGGCCGCCTTCAAAGCCTATTTTCCGCTTGTAGCCTGAACGCGATTTGGCGCCTTTGTGGCCGCGCGTTGACGTGCCGCCGTAGCCCGACCCCGGACCGCGACCTACTCGTTTTGAACTCTTGTTGCTGCCTATGGCAGGTGTAAGATTATGTAGTTCCATTTTCTGCAGTCTCTATTTGTTAGGCCTGGGTTACTTCAACCAGGTGATGTACTGTCTTTATCATGCCGCGGATTGAAGGATTGTCTTCATGCTCCACGGTGTGGTTCATTTTATGAAGGCCGAGTGCGTCGAGTGTGCGCTTCTGCACCTTCGGAGCGTTGATGCGGCTCTTGATCTGTTTGATTTTCAGTTTTGCCATCTTCGTTCAGATTATTTGCCGTTGAACACTTTTTCTACGCTGATGCCGCGGCTGCGTGCCACCTGCAGGGGTGAGCGCATCTCGTCTAATGCGGCTATGGTAGCCTTCACAAGGTTGTGAGGGTTGGAGCTGCCTTTTGATTTGGCAAGCACGTCTTTTACGCCTGCGCTCTCCAGCACGGCACGCATAGCGCCACCGGCCTTTACGCCGGTACCTTCGCTGGCAGGACGCAGAAGTATGCGGCTGCCGCCGAATTTGGCCTGCTGCTCGTGAGGTATGGTGCCGTTGTATACGGGCACGCGTATAAGATTCTTCTTGGCCATCTCAACGCCTTTGGCGATAGCGGCGGTTACCTCGTTTGCTTTGCCAAGGCCCCAGCCTACTACTCCGTCTTCATTGCCTACCACTACTATGGCGGCGAAAGAGAATGCACGGCCACCTTTGGTAACTTTGGTTACGCGGTTGATGGCCACCAGGCGATCTTTGAGTTCGAGATCGTTGGTCGATTTTACTCTATTATTCTTTGCCATGACTGCTTTCGGTTAGAATTTAAGACCGGCCTTGCGTGCGCCTTCGGCCAGAGATTTTACGCGGCCATGGAAAAGGTAGCCGTTACGGTCGAAGACCACGGCTGCGATGCCCAGTTCAATGGCTTTCTTGGCTATTGCTTCGCCTACCTTGGCGGCGACTTCTGTCTTGTTGCCCTCCATTTCTTTGGTGGAATGGGCTGCGGCGAGTGTGCGGCCTGCAAGGTCGTCGATCAGCTGCACATAAATGCCGCGGTTTGAACGAAACACGCTCATACGGGGACGCTCGGCCGTGCCGCTGATGCGGCCGCGGATGCGTGCCTTGATTTTATTGCGTCTTGCTATCTTGGATATCATGTCAGTAGCGGTTTATTTATTTGGCGGCTGCCGATTTACCCGACTTGCGACGAATTATTTCGCCTACAAACTTAACGCCTTTGCCTTTGTAAGGCTCAGGCTTGCGCAGTGAGCGTATCTTGGCGCATACCTGGCCAAGCAGCTGTTTGTCGAAGCTCTGAAGGGTGATCAACGGGGCTTTGTTACGCTCCATCTTGGCTTCTACCTGCACCTCTTTGGGCAGTTTGATGTAGATGGCGTGTGAATAGCCGAGGCTGAGTTCAAGCACCTGGCCTGTTGACTGGGCACGGTAGCCCACGCCAATGAGCTCAAGCTGTTTGGTGTATCCCTCGCTTACGCCTACCACCATGTTGTGGATCAGGGCACGGTAAAGGCCGTGCTGGGCACGATGTTCGCGCTCGTCGTCCGGGCGAGTTACATGTACCTCGTTGTCCTTTACCTCTACGTGGATGTCGGGATTGATATCCTGTGTCAGCTCGCCTTTGGGGCCTTTCACTGTAACGGTGTTACCTTTTACGGTAACGGTGGTGCCGGCCGGTATGGCGATGGGGAGTTTTCCTATTCTTGACATTGCGTTTCTTTTCTCCTATTCAGATTAATAAACGTAGCACAGAACTTCGCCGCCAAGTTTGTCGGCTGCTGCCTCTTTGTTGGTCATCAGACCTTTTGAGGTGGAGATGATGGCTATGCCCAGTCCGTTCAGTACGCGCGGCATGTCTTTGTAGCCGGTATACTGACGAAGACCCGGACGCGAGATGCGGTGAAGGTTGCGGATGGCGCTGGTATGATCCTGCGGGTCATACTTCAGAGCTATCTTTATCATACGGTCCTTCGGCTTGTCGCTTTCGATGAACTTGTAGTTGAGGATATAACCCTGCTCGAAGAGGATGCGGGTTATCTCTTTCTTGATCTTCGACGCCGGAATCTCTACCACGCGGTGGCCTGCCATGATGGCATTGCGAATCCTGCTCAGATAATCTGCTATGGGATCTGTCATTGTTGTGATGTTTAAATTGATCCGGAAGAGTTTGTTGGTTTAGTTTTTTGTTATCCGGACAATATTTAATCTCTCAGTTTACTTTGTTGAGGAGCGGAGTGGCAGACGGCTCTTTGGCCGGTGGGCATTAAACCGCTGTTCTTCGCCCTGCAACTCCATATATAACGGGGCTGCAGGGTGAAAGATTGTATGCGGTGCGTAAAAAATTTGGCGCAGGGTTTACCAGCTTGCCTTCTTCACGCCCGGGATAAGGCCTGCGGAGGCCATTTCGCGGAACTGGATACGGCTGATGCCGAACTGGCGCATGTAGCCCTTCGGACGTCCGGTAATTTCGCAGCGGTTGTGCAGACGCACGCGCGAAGCGTTGCGGGGAAGCTTCTGAAGCTTGGTCAGTGCCTCGTAGTCGATGTTGCCTTCTGCGTCGGCGAGCGATGCCTTTTTCAGAGCAGCTTTACGCTCGGCGTATTTGGCCACCATCTTCTGGCGCTTTACCTCGCGGGCCTTCATTGATTCCTTTGCCATTTCTTACTGTTTTTTGAAGGGTAAGCCAAACTTTTTGAGCAGTGCGAAGCCTTCTTCGTCGGTCGGCGCGCTGGTTACGAACGTAATGTTCATGCCCTGCAGTTTGGGTACGTTGTCTATGTTTATCTCAGGGAAGATAATCTGCTCGGTGATTCCCAGGGTGTAGTTGCCGCGGCCGTCGAGTTTTGAGTTGATGCCTTTGAAGTCGCGGATACGGGGCAGAGCCACGCGCACCAGACGCTCCAGGAACTCATACATTTTCTCGCGACGCAGGGTTACGCGCACGCCGATGGGCATTTTCTTACGCAGTTTGAAGTTACTGATGTCCTTGCGGCTCAGTGTGGGCACTGCTTTCTGGCCGGTGATGGCGGTTATCTCGGTGATAGCCGTTTCAATCAGCTTCTTGTCCTGAGTAGCGTCGCCGAGGCCCTGATTGATTACTATCTTCTCAAGACGCGGCACGCGCATGGGCGTTGTGTAGCCGAACTCTTTGGTGAGTTCCGGCATTATCTCCTCTTTGTATTTTTTGCTGAGTGTCGTTTCCATTATTTAATCTCTTCTCCGGACTTTTTAGCGTAACGAACGAGTTTGCCGTTTTCATTGCGGCGGCGGCCGATGCGGGTCGGTTTGCCACTCTTGGGATCTATAAGGGCCAGGTTGGAGATATGGATGGGTGCTTCCATGTCGATCAGACCGCCCTGGGGATATTTGGCGTTGGGCTTCATGGCCTTCTTGATCATGTTGCGGTTTTCAACATAGGCGCGGTTTTTCTTCACCTCCACCTTCAGCACGCGTCCGGTGGTACCTTTGTCGTCGCCGGCTATGATATAGACCATATCGCCTTTCTTGATATGCAGTTTAGCCATTGTCTTTTTCTTTTGTGGGTTAGAGAACTTCAGGTGCCAGCGACACTATCTTCATGTTAGAAGCACGCAGTTCGCGGGCTACGGGGCCGAAAATACGGGTACCGCGGAGTTCGCCGGCGTTGTTGAGCAGCACGCATGCGTTGTCGTCGAAGCGAATGTAGCTGCCATCGGCGCGGCGTATCTCTTTCTTGGTGCGAACCACTACGGCGCGGCTTACAGTACCTTTCTTGACGTCAGAGCCCGGTATGGTGCTCTTTACCGTTACTACTATCACGTCGCCTACGGTGGCATAGCGGCGGCCGGTGCCACCGAGCACATGGATGCAGAGCGCTTCTTTGGCGCCACTGTTGTCTGCAACTACCAGTCTGGATTCACTCTGTATCATGTTACTTAACTTTTTCTATGATTTCTACCATTCTCCATCTCTTTGTCTTGCTCAACGGACGGGTCTCCATCAAACGTACGGTATCACCTACCGAACATTCGTTGTTCTCGTCGTGTGCATGGTATTTCTTCGTCTTGTTCACGAATTTACCATAGATGGGGTGTTTCTCTTTCCACTTGATCTCGACTGTGATGGTCTTGTCTGCCTTGTTGCTGGAAACAATCCCGATTCTCTCTTTTCTCAAATGACGTTTTTCTTCCATTTTTCAGATACTTTTTGGGGTTGTTTACTTGGCGGCAACAGCGGCGATCTCCTTCTCGCGCAGGATAGTCTTCATGCGGGCTATCTCGCGGCGATCTGCTGTGATTTTTGCCGGGTTGTCGACGGGAGAAATAGCATGCGCTACTTTCAATTCACGATAAGCCTTCTCCGCTTCGTTGATTTTGGCAACTAATTCGGGAATGCTTAATTCTCTGATTTCTTCCTTTTTCATTGTTTACTGTTGTTTTTATTTATTGCACTGCTGCGCATTTCTGTGCCGGGCAATTCTGTTTAAAAACTTTTGAACCGATTCGTTCACCCTCTTCAACGGTCAGCCACGGGGTTTTATTGTTCAACTCTGTTGTAGGCCGGCTGGGGGCCAACGAGTCGGTTCTTGTAATTTTTTAAACGGACTGCGAGGGGTCGTAGTCGCGGCGTACTATAAACTTGGTTGTTACGGGGAGCTTCTGGGCGGCCAGGCGCAGGGCTTCTTTGGCTATGTCGTAGCTTACGCCTTCCACTTCAATGAGGATGCGTCCCGGAGTTACGGGTGCCACGAAGCCTTCGGGGTTACCTTTACCTTTACCCATACGTACCTCAGCGGGTTTCTTGGTGATGGGCTTGTCGGGGAAGATGCGTATCCATATCTGACCCTGACGCTGCATGTAACGTGTTACGGCGATACGGGCGGCCTCTATCTGACGACCGGTTATCCACTTGCTCTCCAGGGTTTTGATACCGAACGATCCGAAGGCAAGCTGGTTGCCGCGCTGGGCTTCGCCTTTCATGCGACCCTTCTGCGAACGGCGGAATTTAGTTTTCTTGGGTTGTAACATTGTGTCTTGGCTCGCTTATCGGTTGGAGTTGTTGTTGTTGCGACGGTTGCGGAATCCACCGCGGCGTTCGCCACGGCCGCCGCCGTTGCGGGCGTTCTCTTTGTTAACGGTGTTGTAAGCGGGGGCAAGGTCGCGTTTGCCGTAAACCTCACCTTTGCAGATCCACACTTTGATGCCGATGATGCCTACTTTGGTGAGTGCTTCCACCAGAGCGTAGTCGATGTCGGCGCGGAGGGTATGGAGGGGAGTACGTCCTTCTTTGAACATTTCGCTACGGCTCATCTCGGCTCCGTTCAAACGGCCCGACACCTGTATCTTGATGCCTTCGGCACCGATGCGCATGGTGGATGCGATGGCCATCTTGACGGCGCGGCGGTAAGCCACTTTGTTCTCGATCTGACGAGCCACGCCGGCTGCTACCAGTTCGGCGTCGAGCTCGGGGCGCTTAACCTCGTGAATGTTTATCTGCACGTCTTTGTCGGTGAGCTTCTTGAGCTCTTCCTGCAGGGTCTTGACGTCTTCGCCACCCTTGCCGATGATCATGCCCGGGCGGGCTGTGCAGATGGTAACGGTCACCATCTTCAGTGTGCGCTCAATGATGATGCGCGATACGGAAGCCTTGGCCAGACGCGTGCGCAGGTACTTGCGGATTTTGTTGTCTTCCAGCAGGGTTTCGCCATACTTCTTGCCGCCGTACCAGTTCGAGTCCCAACCGCGGATGATGCCCAGGCGGTTGCTGATAGGATTAACTTTCTGTCCCATGGTTGGTCTTAGCTTTCTTTATTGATGGTGTCGAGATAGAGTGCTACGTGGTTGGAGCGTTTGCGGATGCGGCGGCCGCGGCCCTTGGGAGCGGGACGGAGGCGTTTGAGCATGCCTGCTTCGTTAACGTAGATTGTGCGTATGTAGAGCTGGCCTGATTCGGCTTTCTGCTCTGTTTTCTGCTCATAGTTGGATATGGCGCTGCGCAGCAGCTTCTCCAGACGCCGGGCTGCCTCCTTCTTGGTGAATTTGAGGATGCCAAGTGCCTTGTAAGCCTCCTGACCGCGCACCAGGTCCACTACCAGACGCATTTTGCGTGCCGAGGTAGGGACGTTCTGAAGTTTGGCGAAATATTCGTTCTTCCGCGCTTCCTTCAGCATGTCGGCTGATTCTCTTTTTCTTTTACCCATTGTTGAAAATTATATCATTAGGCGGTCAGGCCGGTTATTTCTTCTTGTTGCCTGCATGGCCACGGAAGGTGCGTGTGGGGGCGAACTCTCCTAATTTGTGGCCTACCATATTCTCCGTCACGTATACGGGGATGAACTTGTTGCCGTTATGAACGGCGAAAGTGTGTCCCACGAAATCGGGCGATATCATGGAAGCGCGGCTCCAGGTCTTGATGACGGCTTTCTTGCCGCTTTCATCCATCGCAGCCACCTTCTTCTCGAGCTTGACTGAGATGAACGGTCCTTTTTTAAGTGATCGACTCATAATTTGATGGTTGTGAATGGATTATTACTTCTTACGACGCTCGATGATGTACTTGTTGGAGTGCTTCTTGGGCGAGCGGGTCTTCAGGCCCTTTGCGTAGAGGCCTGTGCGTGAACGGGGATGTCCGCCGCTCTGACGGCCTTCGCCACCACCCATGGGGTGGTCGTGGGGGTTCATGACTACGCCACGGTTGTGGGGGCGGCGTCCGAGCCAGCGGCTGCGGCCGGCTTTACCGCTCTGTTCCAGTGAGTGCTCGCTGTTGCCAACGATGCCCACGGTGGCGCGGCAGCTAAGAAGCACTTTGCGGATTTCGCCTGAGGGCAGACGCATGATTGCATAGTCACCTTCGCGGCTGGAAATCTGAGCAAAGGTGCCTGCCGAGCGGGCCATGGCTGCGCCCTGTCCGGGACGAAGCTCTATGCAGTGTACCAGCGTACCTACGGGTATGTTGCTCAGGGGCAGGGTGTTGCCTACCTCGGGCAATACGTTTTCGCCGCTCTCCACTTTCTGGCCTACGGTGAGACCGTTGGGGGCTATGATATAGGCTTTCTTGCCGTCTTCATACTGAATGAGGGCAATGTTGGCCGAGCGGTTGGGATCGTACTCTATGGTGAGCACGGTAGCCGGCATGTTGTCTGTGTTACGCTTGAAGTCGATGATACGGTAACGGCGTTTGTGACCGCCTCCGCGATAACGAACTGTCAAACGACCCTGATTGTTGCGACCGCCGCGTGAACGCAGGCCTACTGTGAGGGATTTCTCAGGTGTAGTAGCAGTGATAACGTCTTTGAATACACCTATAACTTTGTGTCGCTGCCCCGGGGTTGTGGGCTTAAATTTTCTTACTGCCATGTTGCGTCTTAGAGTTTGCTGTAGTAATCAATTGTCTGACCCTCGGCCACTGTTACGTAGGCTTTCTTGAAGGCGGCTGAGCTGCCTTTGAGCAGACCGGATTTGGTCCAGCGCTGTTTGCGTTTGCCTGCGTAGTTGGCAATGTTAACTTTCACCACGCGGACGTTGTAGAGTTTCTCTACTATGTCCTTGATCTGAAATTTGTTAGCGTCGGGGGAGACTGCGAAGACGTATCGGTTGAGCTTCTCGCTCAGCTCTGTGGCTTTCTCTGTGGAGATGGGTTTGATATTGATATCCATTGTGTCTGCTCCCGTTTAGAACTGGTTGATGATGTTGACGCAACCTTCGGTGATGATGATGGCGTCGTTGTTGAGCACTGCGTAGGCGTTGAGGTTCATAGCGGGCATCATGAGTGCGTTGGGCACGTTGCGCACGCTCAGGAAGATGTTGTTGTCTGAGTCGGGGGTAACGAGGAGCACCTTCTTCTCGGCGAGATTGAAGGCTTTTGCCATGTTAACGTACTGCTTGGTGCGGGGGGCTTCGAATTTGAAGTCCTCAACCACTATAATCTGGTTTTTGCCGGCTTTTGAGGTAAGGGCCAGACGGCGAGCCAACTGCTTCATTTTGCGGTTGAGCTTTGTGCGGTAGTCGCGCGGACGGGGTCCGAACACTGTGCCGCCGCCGCGGAGCAGGGGCGAGTTGATGTCGCCGTGACGAGCGCCGCCGCCGCCTTTCTGGCGACCGAGTTTGCGGGTTGAGCCGCTAACCTCGCTGCGTTCTTTGCTCTTGTGCGTGCCCTGACGCTGGTTGCCCAGGTACTGCTTTATGTCGAGATAAAGAGTGTGGGCCGGATTCTTGGTGCCTTCGCTTTCAAAAGCAAAGACTTGGTCATTGAGTTCTACGGTGCGTCCCGTCTCTTGGCCATTGATGTTGTGAACGGCTACTTTCATTTATCTTTCAACTAAAACGATTGAACCTTTGGCGCCGGGTATGGAGCCTTTAACCATTAACAGATTGTGCTCGGGGAGCACTTTTATTACCTGCAGGTTTTGCACGGTAACTCTTTCGTTACCCATTTGGCCGGCCATGCGGAGGCCTTTGAAAACCTTTGCAGGATAGGAGCACGCGCCTATGGCGCCGGGGGCGCGCAGACGGTTGTGCTGACCGTGAGTCTGCTGACCTACACCGCCAAAGCCATGGCGTTTCACTACGCCCTGATAGCCTTTGCCTTTCGATGTGCCTACAACGTCTACGAAGCCACCTTCGGTGAAGATGTCTACGGTGAGCGTTGAGCCCAGTTCGGGTGTCTGGTCAAAATTCTTGAACTCGGCCAAGTGTCGCTTGGGTGTCACTCCGGCTTTCTTGAAGTGGCCGGCTTCCGGGCGGGTGGTGTGCTTCTCTTTCTTGTCCTGGAAGCCTACCTGTACTGCTTCGTAACCGTCTTTTTCAAGAGTCTTGATCTGAGTGACCACGCAGGGACCTACTTCGATAACAGTACACGGCACGTTTTTGCCGTCGGTACTGAAAACGGATGTCATTCCGATTTTCTTTCCTAATAATCCTGGCATTTCTCTTGTGGTTGTTGAAATTGTTTCTTTTGCTTTGCTGTTTTCTCTATCGCCGCTGTTTCTTTTTTGGCGAATTTGCTTTTGTTATACCTTAATCGATACATCGACTCCGCTGGGGAGTTCGAGGCGCATCAGGGCCTCTACGGTTTTTGAGGTAGAGGAATAGATGTCGATAAGGCGCTGGAAAGAGCAAAGCTGGAACTGCTCGCGTGATTTTTTGTTCACAAACGTGGAGCGGTTGACTGTGAAGATGCGTTTGTGGGTGGGAAGGGGTATGGGACCGCTTACCACGGCACCGGTGGCTTTCACCGTTTTTGCAATCTTCTCGGCCGACTTGTCTACCAAGTTGTGGTCATACGATTTCAGCTTGATGCGAATTTTCTGGCTCATTGGTTATTATTGGTGATTACTTAAGCAAATCTACTCGTCCCTGCATCTCGGTGAGCACGTTGCGTGCTATGGAGTTGCTTACCTCCGCGTAGTGGGAGAAGGACATTGTTGATGTGGCGCGGCCCGAGGTTATGGTACGCAATGCTGTTACGTAGCCGAACATTTCGGCCAACGGGGCTTTTGCCTTTACTATGCGAGCGCCTGAGCGGGCTGTCTCCATGCCCTCTACTTGTCCGCGGCGTTTGTTGAGGTCGCCTATTACGTCGCCCATGCTCTCTTCGGGCGTTACGACTTCAATCTTCATGATAGGCTCCATGAGGACGGGACCTGCCTGTGCGGATGCTTTCTTGAAAGCGCCTATGGCGGCGAGCTCGAAGCTGAGCTGGTCGGAGTCCACGGGGTGGAAGCTGCCGTCGAGCAGGGTTACTTTGAGGCGCTCTACCGGGAAGCCGGCCAGCACGCCGTTGCGCATGGCGGTCTGGAAGCCTTTCTGCACTGAGGGTATGTACTCTTTGGGCACGTTGCCGCCCTTGACTTCGTCAACGAACTGCAGGCTGCCTTCAAAGTCGTCGTCGGCCGGTTCTACGCGCACAATGATGTCGGCGAATTTACCGCGGCCGCCGGTCTGTTTCTTGAATACCTCACGCAGCTCCACGGGCTTGGTGATGGCTTCTTTGTATGTAACCTGCGGGCGACCCTGGTTGCACTCTACCTTGAACTCGCGTTTCAGACGGTCGATGATGATGTCGAGGTGAAGCTCGCCCATGCCGCTGATTACGGTCTGGCCGGTCTCTTCGTTGGTCTCTACGCGGAAGGTGGGGTCTTCTTCAGCAAGTTTCTGCAGACCCACGCCCAGTTTGTCAAGGTCTTTCTGCGTTTTGGGTTCCACGGCGATGCCGATAACGGGATCGGGGAATTCCATGGCTTCGAGCACTATGGGATGGTTCTCGTCGCAGAGGGTGTCGCCGGTGCGGATATCCTTGAAGCCTACGCCTGCGCCGATGTCGCCGCAGCCGATGACCTCTTTGGGGTTCTGCTTGTTGGAGTGCATCTGGAACAGACGGTTTACGCGCTCTTTCTTGCCTGAGCGGGTGTTGAGCACGTAGCTGCCGGCGGGCATCTCGCCGCTGTAAACGCGGAAGAAGCACAGACGGCCCACATAGGGGTCTGTGGCGATTTTGAAGGCGAGGGCGCACATGGGTGCGTCGGGACTCGGCTCGCGTTTCTCTACCTTGTTCTTGTCGTCGACGTCGTGGCCTTCAACGGCACCGGCATCTTCAGGCGAGGGCAGATAAGCGCAAACGGCGTCGAGCAGCGTCTGCACACCTTTATTCTTGAACGAAGAACCGCAAATCATGGGATAAATTTCCATGGCCAGCGTGCTCTTGCGAATGGCTGCGCGGATTTCGTCTTCGGTGATGGTTGAGGGGTCGTCGAAATACTTCTCCATCAGAGTGTCGTTGTATTCGGCGAGAGTCTCAAGCATCTTGTCGCGATATTCCTCGGCTTCTGCTTTCAGGTTATCGGGTATTTCCGTTACGTCGTAGTCAGCGCCCATAGTTTCGTCGTGCCAGAAATAAGCTTTCATGCTTACCAGGTCGACAACGCCTTTGAAGCTTTCTTCGGCGCCGATGGGAATCTGAATTGCGAGGGGGTTAGCTCCGAGCACGTCTTTTACCTGACGCACCACTTCAAAGAAGTTTGCGCCGGAGCGGTCCATCTTGTTGACGTAACCGATGCGGGGCACGTTGTATTTGTCAGCCTGCCGCCACACTGTTTCCGACTGCGGTTCTACGCCACCAACGGCGCAGAAAGCAGCAACGGCCCCGTCGAGCACACGGAGGCTGCGTTCAACTTCTACGGTGAAGTCTACGTGCCCGGGAGTGTCGATGAGGTTTATTTTGAATTTCTTGTTATCGTAGTTCCAGAACGTTGTGGTGGCGGCGGAAGTAATTGTAATGCCGCGTTCCTGTTCCTGTTCCATCCAGTCCATAGTTGCGGCGCCGTCGTGCACTTCGCCGATTTTGTGTGTAAGGCCTGTGTAGAACAGAATGCGTTCGGATGTGGTGGTTTTACCGGCATCGATGTGAGCCATGATGCCGATATTGCGTGTGTTTTTTAACGGATGGAGTTCTTTTGCCATTTTAGTGTTGGAAATCTCTTAGAATCTGAAATGGGCGAACGCGCGGTTAGCTTCGGCCATACGGTGCATGTCTTCTTTGCGTTTGAAGGCACCGCCCTGATCCTGGTAAGCGTCGACTATTTCAGCGGCCAGTTTGTCGGCCATAGTCTTGCCGCCGCGTTTGCGGGCGTAGATAATGAGATTTTTCATGGAAATAGACTCTTTGCGGTCGGCACGTATTTCAGTGGGGACCTGAAAGGTGGCACCGCCCACACGGCGGCTCTTAACCTCTACCTGGGGAGTTACGTTCTCGAGGGCTTTTTTCCAAATCTCGAGACCTGACTTCTCCTCATTGGGAAGTTTTTTCTCTACGTACTCCAGAGCGGTATAGAATATGGTGAATGCGGTGGATTTTTTACCATCGTACATGAGGTGGTTGATGAATTTGGTCACCTTCACTTCGTGGAATTTGGGATCCGGGAGTACTACCCTTTTCTTGGGCTTTGCTTTTCTCATTTCGGTTGAAAAAGTTGTGTTTTTGTTTTTGGCTGCTTTTTACATCTTCAACGGCTTCCTCTGAAGTCATTTACTCAACCCGGGGATTCGGTTGGCCTTTCTCCAGCCTTGCGATACCCCTTTAGCTCCAATAAATCAAAAACTGAGTTTGCTGTGATTAACTTGCGGGGTTATTATTTTTTCTGTTTCGGGCGTTTTGCACCGTATTTGCTGCGACGCTGGAGACGGCCGTTAACGCCGGCGGTGTCGAGGGTGCCGCGAACGATGTGATAACGAACACCGGGGAGGTCTTTCACACGACCGCCGCGCACCATAACGATGCTGTGTTCCTGAAGGTTATGACCCTCGCCGGGGATGTAGCTGTTAACCTCTTTGCCGTTGGTGAGGCGAACACGAGCCACTTTACGCATAGCCGAGTTAGGCTTTTTGGGGGTGGTGGTGTAAACGCGCACACATACGCCGCGGCGCTGAGGGCAAGAATCCAGAGCCGGCGATTTGCTCTTGTCTTTGAGCGTGGTGCGACCCTTTCTTACGAGTTGCTGAATGGTAGGCATTCTTTGTTTTTGTTTATTGTTTACTGTCTTTATTAGCTTGTTCAGGGTGCCGCAGACACATACCACACACACACCAAACGGGCACGCAAACCCCTGATTATCAGGGACTTAACGGCCTTGGTATGGATTTTTGCGCCTTTTGGCACTGCAAAGGTACAAATTTTTTGCGGCGGATGCAAATTTTTTACGCTTTTTTTAGTTTTTCTGT
Organism: Prevotella sp. CAG:485; assembly: GCA_000437495.1. Lineage (GTDB taxonomy): Bacteria > Bacteroidota > Bacteroidia > Bacteroidales > Muribaculaceae > Lepagella. Next base: position 4,846 of record FR897829.1, on the reverse strand, counting down.
TGCTTTGGTGCAGCGGTACTCCGCTGACGGAAATACAAAAACTCCGCTGACGGAAATGCAGAATGGTATGAGGAGAGATTATTTGAATGCGCGCGACTGCTCTTCGACGTGGGCAAAGAGGGCGCGGTCGTGTTTGGTGAGGGGTATGCCGCGGCGGCTCATCATGCGTTCGGCCATAACGAGGAAGGTGTCGAGGTCTACGTCTTTGAAGCCGCCGGTGGGTGAGCCTTTGCTGAAGCTGGGTATGAAGGTGCGGGGGAAGCCGGTGCCGAACAGGTTCACGCCCACTCCCATCACTGTGGCGGTGTTGAGCATGCCGTTGATGCTTATGCGGCAGTGGTCGGCCATGATGAGTCCGCAAAACTGCAGGTCTGTGCGCATGAAAGTGCGGCGCGGATAATTCCACACTCTTATCTTGGCGTAGTCGTTCTTCAGGTTCGAGGCGTTGGTGCCGGCGCCTATGTTGCACCACTCTCCTACTACGGCATTACCCAGGAAGCCGTCGTGAGCTTTGTTGGAATAGCCGAAGATTACGGCGTTGTTGAGTTCGCCGCCTACCTTACACCAGGGTCCGATGGTTGTGCCGCTGTAGATTTTGGCACCCATCTTCACCACTGAGTGCTCACCAAGGGAGAAGGGGCCGCGAATGAGGCTTCCTTCCATCACCTCTGCGTCGGCACCTATATATATAGGGCCGTCGGTGGTATTGAGGATGGCGCCTTCCACCTTTGCGCCCTCTTCAATGAAGATACGTGGCAGGCCGTCGGCGTCAGCTTTCGGGCCTATCCAGAGATTGCTCTGCGACAGGGGCTGCGAACGGCGAGCCTTTGTGAGCAGGCGGAAGTCGGCTTCTATCTGGGCGGCATTGTTGAGAAAGACGTCGAACACATAACGCAGAATTACGGGCGAGCCGTCATACTCCACGCGTTGGCACTCAGCGGCATTGAGGAAATCATCTTTATTGCCGCGCAGCGCCAGCAAATCGTTGCCGGCAAAGAGGGCGCATCCGGGCTGCAGGTCGGAGACGGCTTTCACCAGCTCAGCATCGGGCAACAAAGCCCCGTTGACGTAAAGATTGTCGCCGGTGCGTTCAGCCGGATAGAGGTCGCGCAGCGATTCGTCGGGAAGATATGAGAAGCGGCCCGGCAGATATTGCCGCCATTTGCGGGCTATGGTGAGAATGCCCACGCGGAAATCCGCTACCGGACGGGTATAGCTGATGGGCAGGAGGTTGCCGTGAGCTTCATGGGTATCGAAAAGGATAACATTCATTGGTCTTAGATTCTACTTGTTATCTCTGTGTGATGATTTGCGGGGATTCTGGCGCAGATATTCCTCGGCGGTAAGACAGAGCTTGTCATACCACTCTTTGCCGAAGGCTCTGACGAGGGGTTCTCGAAGCACCTGATACACACGCAGGTGCTTTTCGCGGCCGCACACTTCGGCACTTTTGCAAATTTTCCAGCGGTGATAGTTGAGGGCTGTGAACGAGGGATATTTGGTGACGCGTATGGGGTAAAGTGCGCAGCTGATGGGTTTGCAGAAGTCGAGGCGTCCTTCACGGTGAGCCTTTTCGAGGGCGCAAAGGCATTTGCCGCCGGGGGCGAAGGTGGAGAAGACGCAGGCTTCGCCGTCGGCAAGGGAAGTAACCAGGTCGCCGTCTTTGTCGCGGTAACAGACACCCTGCTCTTCAATAACCCTGCGAGCCGAGGGGGTGAGGTCGTCAGCCACCACCGGGAGCGCCTTACGCAGCTGCGTCACCTCTTCGGGCAGCAACGGGGCGCCTGCATCGCCCTCTATGCAACATTGCCCAAGACAGCGGTCAAGGTCGCAGCAGAAGAACTGTTCCACAATGTCGAGAGAGACCACCTTATCGTCGATGAGCAGCATGGCGTTATCAGAAATTACAGATTTTAGACACACTGAGCAAACGGTCGCCGCGCGAGCCGGGTGCCCGGTAATAGACCCTTACGGTATATTCGTTGCGCGTTTCGTAATGATTGCCTTCAATGGGTGCCGGCGAGGGAAGACCCTTTCCGGCCTTTAGGGCATAACGATAGTTGTATGAGCCTTGCTTGAGTGGCAGCGTAAGGGTATACGCGGCCGCCATCGGGTCATAGACCATAGTTTTCTTATCGTCGGGCAACGCCTGAGTCAGCTCGCCCTGAAGCATCACCGAAGCCCCGATCTGCTCGGGTATCCGGAGCGTAAACTGCGTGTCGACGTAATCAGCGCCGAGGTCGGAGTCGGTGGAGTTATGCTCGCGTATCAGGAAGCGGCCTTGCTGGGTCTGGTCGTAGAAATAATTCCGGGTGCGTTCCTCGTCAGGCGTTATGAAAGCAGTGTAGCGGTCAGAGTAATAGCGCGACGAGTCGATGCGCATACAGGGCAACGGCACAGCCACGGTTTCAAAACGGCGGAACTCGTTGCCTGCGTCAAAAATCAGCTCGTTGCGGTGTTCGTAAATCATGCGCTGCCCCTCCGTGCGCAAGGGCACAGTGAGGGTTCGCAGCGTTGTGGGGTCGTTGTTCTGCTCCACCGTCACCAACAGGTCAGTCATGGGATTCAGCAGTGGGAATCCGAGCCTGTCTACCATTAGCTGCAGCTGCTGATAACGGTCGTTGACGCCGCGGTCGGTGATGCCCGACACGCTGCCCGACACTGCCACGGCCTCTTCGCTCACACTGAAGCGCGCCTGCAAAAGGATACGCTCGGGTTCCTCTTCGGGGAAGACCTGCAGCAGATAATTTCCCGACACCAGAGGCTGCATCTGCTCGTTGGGCAGCACTATGCGGTAATTGACGAAGTGTACAAACGTGTTGTATGAGAAAGCGTAATCCTCAATTGGTGCAAGATTGAAGCCGTCGAGGTATTCTGCCTCTACCAGGTTCGAGGGCTGCCAGTCGGCGTTACAGTGCAGGAGCCGGTAGCGCAGATGCGACACTTCATCGACGAATTCGTCGAAGCTGACAACGACGTGCGTATCTGTGCCGTTGCGAATCACCGGGTCTGACCAGAAATCCTCCTGACAGCTCACTTTGAGCGAGGCGAAAGCCGGGTCGAAGATGCGCGTGCGCGTGTCGAGGGCAAAGGCTTTTGTAGAGAGGAACAAAAGCAATGCCAAAAGAGCCGGCAGCGTGCGCAGATGGTTCATGGGAACTTAATTTTCCGAATCGGGCTGCAGCTCGTTCCGCTCAACCAGATAGTTGTGAAGAATCTCCACGGCGTCAGCCACCAGGTCATCGCATGATTTGAATTTGGCGGCACGTAATTCACGGCAGAGATAAAGGTCTTTGTTTCTATTGCGGAAGCGTTTGGTGAGTTCACGCACTTCGGCATTGACTTGAGGTTTGTTCTTAGGGTCATCGCCGCGCATCATGCCTAAAGCCAGCGTCATGCCGAGCAGCGAGCCGCACATCTCGCCCTGCGCGCCCACGCCGGCGCCGAGGCCCATTGCCAGCCGTGAGGCCGCCGCACTGTCCAGACCGGTGCAATCGTCGAACGACAACAATACACACTGGGCACAGTTATATCCGCGCCCATGCAACAGCGATGCCATAACTTTTCGTTCCTGTAAGGTCATTTTTCTATTCTTTTGCTTTACTACCAGATTATGGGCTTCTGACCATGCTTTATCAGCCAGTCGTTTGCCAAGTTGAAATGATTGTTTCCGAAAAAACCTCTGTGAGCCGAGAGAGGCGAGGGATGCGGCGAGGTGAGCACCAAGTGCTTTGAGCGGTCAATGGCATGACCCTTCCTGATGGCGTCAGAACCCCAGAGAAGAAACACCAGCCCGCTGCGGTCGCGGCTCAGCGCCTCAATGGCGGCGTCTGTAAAGGGTTCCCAGCCAATAGCGGCGTGCGACCGCGGCTGATGAGCGCGCACGGTAAGGGTGGAGTTGAGCAACAGGACACCCTGGTCGGCCCAGCGCTTCAGATTACCGTCGGCGGGAATAGGCACGCCGGTCTCTGCCGACACCTCTTTAAATATATTAAGCAGCGAGGGTGGCATTCTCACCCCCGGATTTACCGAAAAGGCCAGTCCGTTGGCCTGACCTTCGCCATGATAAGGGTCCTGCCCCACTATCACCACCTTGACCTGCGGGAAGGGTGTGGCGGCGAAAGCTGCAAAAATGTTGCCTCCCGACGGAAATACGGGGCCGGAACCATATTCCTGCCTCACATTGCTGACAAGCTGTGCAAAATAGGGTTTGCCGAACTCGCCCTGCAGCTCATTTTTCCATGATGGCTCAATCCTTACATTCATTGCGCCACAAAGGTAATAAAAAAAGTTGAAAGGCACACTAATCACCTGCAACAGAAGGATGCGGAGTTTGCCGTTAACGGAATTTTTTGTATCTTTGCAGCCGGAACAGCAAACAGCTCCCATAGTTCAATGGATAGAATAATGGATTCCGGTTCCATCGATTGGGGTTCGACTCCCCATGGGAGTACAATTTCCGCAGGCTATCTCTCAGCTTGTGTAATTCAGAAGTCGCGACGCCTTTAATGCAGCAATATTTCAAAAACAAGGCAGCGAAATCTGAATTTTTTTATCATCCGAAAAAAAATACCGCAATTAATTAATGAGGCCTTAAAAAAGGGCCGCATTTTTTGGATTTGCTTTGCGCATAAGTCTTAATTTTATTAAATTTGCAAAGTGAGAAAAGAGTTCTTGAATGAACCGGATAATGACGAATAATTTCTGACAACCGCGAATCAATTAAGAAAATTTTTCATCTCCTGCATATCCTGCTGAAGAAGACCAAAGGCCTGTAAGAGCATCAGCTTCAGTTTATGGCTTTTGAAATGACATCTCAAGTGAACTACCCATGAGCTAAAGACTC
>FR897828.1 GCA_000437495.1 Prevotella sp. CAG:485 | reverse complement strand
ATGCCGATATAATCGGTCTCGGAGGCATGAACCTGACAGATTCACTATATAATTTCGTCAATCCTGAAATAGTACTTCCCCGTTTCCTTCCCGATGAAGGCGCAAGAAAAGAGTTCCTCAATTCAGACATTGCTGTCAAATGGAACAGGCCGACTTTCGAAGGAGGTGCCGGAGCACAGCCTGACACGATACAATTCGTGTATGATGTAGAGCTGTTTGCCGCAAAGGATTACATTTCCAGGGAAGAGATGCTCAAGACTGCCCCGATCTATGCCAATAAGGCACTTAAGGCACAGACCGACACCATCCGTTGGGACAAACTCGACGGGAAGGTGGAAAAAGGCGACTACCTGATGCTTCGTGTCAGGCCCACGGCAGTGAACGATAAATCCGTTGCATTCCTCAATGACAGCATCAACATTGTGGACTTCGCAATGTCGGAAGTTTTCACAAGCCGATATTTCCAATGTGCAAATCAGATAGAGATTTCCAATGAAAAACCGACAACAGCCGGCGTAGCAGACCTGAAAGGGAAAAGTATACGTATCGGGGAGTATGAACTCGTGCTTGACGGACAGCTCGAAGCCTTAGAGGATAAACCTGGACATTTCAAAGGCGACGGCCATGTGATATGGGAACCTTTGCTGCTCACCTGGAAATTGGCAGTCACGTTTGATGATATCGCTGTCAATACGGAGAATCAGGTTTTTGAAGGTATTGTCCAGACATGGGGAGGAGCCCACAACAAGATGCCAAGCGCTGAAGTGGTGGAGAAGCTTTTCTCTGACTGGGGAATCGACAATCTTATTGGAGACAGCGGAATCCCTTATGCCGACATGCTCCAGGGCAAAGCCAACGACAAGGTTAAAAGCCTGGCCGAACAATTGCCTATCGACCGTTATTATCAGGAATATCTCGATGGCAAAGCCCGCGTGGCCGGACTTCTCCAGGGCAATGTGGAGAATGTTACCTTCCCGCTTGAGATTCCGAAAGAAATCAATCCCTCGCCGGTGAACTTGACAATCTCGAAAATGAAGTTTGCGCCGACCTATGCCACCATGGACTTGTTCGGCACCTTCGTTGTGCCCAATACCAAGGCAACTCAGGGACAGATTTTGGTCTTCGGCGCACCGAGGATGTGTATCAGTCCCAAGTCGCTCATACCCGAAGGCGGCACCGTGGCGCTCCTTAAGGATTTTGAAGTACAGGAACCCAAGAGCGGTTTCAATTGCAAATTCCTTGCGCCCAAGGATGTTATAGAGCCGGAAGACGGATGCTTTGTATCTTGGAGCGGTAATAAATTCGAATGGCTCAACCTCGACATCGACATGACCATGCCCTCCGACCTCAAAAAGGTGGTCAATGGTAAACGTACAGAGGAATCGCCCATACTCCACGTAGGCACCAAGATACAGAAGTGGGAAGATTTCACGGCTGAGGTATCTATCGACCCGTTCGAACATGTAGATCTCCCCGGTTATGTGTTTACGGCAGATGAGGCTATTATCGACCTTGCTTCCGGAAGCAATCACACTAAGATGGGATCCTTCCCCGAGGGATATAAACTTGAGAGCCTCGGTTTGGCAAAAGGTAAGGAAAAAGAATGGACAGGCCTTTATTTCAAGGAACTGTCAATGGCATTCCCTTCGTCAATCAAGATAGGCAACGGCAAAGAACCGATGAAGGTTGCCGTGGAGAACCTCTTCATTGATAAGTCCGGATTTACCCTCGACTGCGGCGTTGTCAACGCCATCAACTACAAGGCCGGCGAGAGCGGAACCATTGGAGGTTTCAAGTTCAGCCTTGACAAAGTTATGGTGTCGATAGTCCAGAACGACTTTAAGAAATTCGGATTTAACGGCAAGCTCGAAATCCCCCTGTTCAAGGGAGAGATTGACTACGCCTGCAATATTTACAATCAGTCCTTCACCGGAAAGGGTGGCGGCAAAGGTTTTGCATACGTATTCAAAACTTCGCAGATTGAGGATCTCAACTTTGACTTCATGCTTGGCGACCTCACTCTTGACAAGGACCTGACATATTTCCTCGTTGAAGCCATAGACAACGAGTACGGACAGACAAAAACGAACGTCGAGCTTCTTGTCGGCGGCGAGGTCACTATCGCCGGCGTGGAAACCTTAAACAAGAAGCTGGCCAAACTGCCCTTCAAACTTCAATTGCCCCAGATTAAGTTCTGCAAGATGCGCCTTGCCAACAATGACGGCTTCGAGTCGGTATATGAGAGCGGGTTGCAGACTTCGGCGGCAGCGGCTACCCAAAAGATGTTGGCTGACGTAGAGAGCAGCAGCGCTATCGGCGCCGGGTGGTGGAATGAAGCTTCGAAGATTGATTTTGGAGAAAACAGCGGCCTCTACCTCAGCATGGGACAATGGGGCTGCGCATCGCCACAGAAGAAGATCGGGCCATTTAAATTCACACTCAAGAAGTGGGGCTTTGATTTGCATAGAGACGAAAAAGACCCCTACATAGGCATAACCCTTGGCGGCGATATAACCCTTTGCGAAGAACTTGAAATCAGTGCCGGCACTACATTAGAGTTCCAGTCATGGGTAAAGAACATCGACGACCTCTCCAAAATCTCGCTTGACTATAAGGGGACGAAATTTAGGGATGCCTCCTTTGCCGTTGACGGCAAGATATTCAAGTTGGAAGGAAGCCTGAGCTGTGCCGAAGACCCGGGTAAGGATTCGGGATACGCCGGTCAGATTAAAGCCAGCGTCAAAGGCGGCCTCTTTGAGGTGACCATTGACGGCGGATACTTTGACCATAAGGAAGAAAACAACAACTTCAGCTGGGGCTACTTCGATATCATGGCAGGAGGCAAATGCGGCATCCCCGCCGGTCCTCTTACCATCAACGGTATCCACGGCGGGTTCTATTTCAACTGCGCAAAAGACTTCACCAATTCGCAATCCGGCAAAGCCGTTCCAAAACCGGCCAAGGGTGTCATCGGCATCATTGCCGGTATGGGCCTTTCAACCGTCGATAATGTAACACTCAAAGGAAACCTCGACCTCACGGTTGTTTTCGACACCAAGAAAAAAGACTTGACAACCTTCATCTTCAAGGGAGATGTCGATGCTGTTGGCGGTATGGTCAAGAGCAAGGTCAATATGGTCTATGAGAACAATGATCAGGAACAGTATTTCCAACTCAATGTCACCGTCGATGCCAAAATGGATGGCGGAACGGAAGAACTTACCAAAAAGCTCAAGGCTCTTGACTCCACTTTCGAGGGATATAGTGAAGACCTTGGAGATTACGCAGGTAACTTCACCGGCTCTGTCAAGGATA
>FR897827.1 GCA_000437495.1 Prevotella sp. CAG:485 | reverse complement strand
TAACATTTTTTGTTGAATGGGGTCTAAAAATATGTTGCGATTGTGAAAAATGAAAAAATCCGTCTCCGGCAATGCCTCTGTAATCGGCATTGTCCGGCAGTTGTAATGGGTTTCGGATTGGGTGTTGGCTTCGGGCCGTTCTCACCGCCTGAGGTGGAACATCTTGGCGAATTTATTCTTCAGCCATGTGCGGTAGGCGATAAAGGGCGACGGTCGTTTGATTTCGGCCTCGGGGTCGAAGAGCATCCCGTAGCAGAGGCACATCCGGCGGTTGTTACGCTGCAGAATGTCGTAATTGACGCATCCCTGACAGCCGTTCCAGAATTCCTCTTCCTGGGGCAGCTCGGAGAAGGTTACGGGCTTATAGCCTAAACGCGAGTTGAGCTTCATCACCGGCAATGAGGTGGTGATGGAGAAAATGCGTGCGTAGGGAAACCGGCGCCTGGCCAGCTCAAAGGTCTTCATCTTTATACGTCCGGCAAGTCCCAGTTTTCTGAACTCGGGGTCTACAATCAAACCCGATGTTGCCACATAATCGCCGTGGTCCCAACTCTCTATGTAGCTGAACCCGATGAGGCGCTCGCCATACATGGCCACCACGGCTTTACCGCGGCGTATCTTATCGGCAATATACTCCGGCGTGCGACGTGCTATTCCTGTGCCGCGTTGTAAGGCCGAGTTATAGATTAACTCGACTATCAACGGTGCATATTTCAGATGTTCGTCGGTGGCGAACATCACAGAGACTTCATTGTTGTTCATTTTTGAACTTTTACCTTAAGATGATCCCCCTCTCTATTCCGGCATCTACGGGCGAGGGGCCTGAAAACGTTATCCGCTGCAAAAGTAATAACTTTCGGCCGAATAGTAATATAAAAACCGGAGAAAAATGCAAAATATTATGTTATAAAACATATTTTTCGCCCTCCAAGGCTATATCAGGGGCTGAATATTGACTCAAATCAAGTCTCAGAGAGGTTTAGAGGAAAGGCCCCCGGGCAAAACTTTAACGGACACGCCGCGTTATAGCATTGACAATACATAATTGCAAGACTATGAAAAAGATAATTATTCTTATGATGGCCGTGTTGCTGTCGGCAACCACGGCAAGCGCCTTCATCGACAGCTATACCATCAGCCACGACAAGCTCCCTGAGGAGGCGCAACAGATGCTCACGGATTATTTCCCGAAGGCCAAAGTGAGTTCAATAAAAATCGACCGTCATCTGCTGAAGAAGACCGACTACGATGTCCGTCTCACCAACGGTATCAAGATTGAATTCTCAAACAAGGGCAAATGGACGTACGTAACGAGCAAGCGCAAGGCCATTCCGGAAGACTTGATACCGGCCAAGATTCGCAAGTACGTAGCAGACAATTATCCTGACGTTAAGATCATCAGCATCCGAAAGAAGACCACTTCATACGAGATTGGTCTTTCCTCCTCGGTCCTTCTCACCTTCAACCGGCTCTACAAGCTGACCAAGACGGAGAAGGCCCCTACCGAAGATTCTGATTCCGACAGCGACTCAGACAGCGCCTCAGACGCCGAATCTGACAGCTAACAAGTCTTTCCCTCATCTAAATTTTCCGCTTCAGGTGCGTGTATGCAACCGCAACTGAAGCTTATTTTTTGCCATAAATCTGAATAAATATGAAATAATTACGGCTATCAAAAATGACTTAGCTGATTAAACGATAAGAGATTTATTACCCGCAAACTTTCTTATCAAGTTGGTGGATTTAGAAATATTTTATACATTTGCGACATAGACTTGAAGTCGGAAACCTTTTCGTCTTCAAAATTCAAATTTTACTAACCCCATCACTCCTCACTATGAAGAAAGTAATCATCTTGCTTGCGGTGTTGTTTGGCGTCAGTGCCATACAGGCACAAAACACCGTGGATAACCCTTCCAACCGCGCCTACTTCGGTTTGCGAGCGTATGGCGACATCATGTTCCCCTGTACTTTTAAAGCCTCTACTTCCGACGGCCTTAAGTATGACGGCGACAAAATGAAAACAGGAGGTGGCATAGATTTAGGAGGCATATACAACCTGCCTCTGAAAGGTAACCTATTCCTGGAACCGGGAATCTCTCTCTACTACAACACCAACACGGTCAACTTTGATGATTATTTTGCAACGCCGGGACCCGATAGCGATTACAAAATAGCATTCAAAAGCAGAATGCATCGTTTCGGCTTCCGTGTACCTGTCATGGTCGGTTACCATTTCGATTTCGTCAACGGGGTGAGGCTCTCAGTATTCACCGGTCCGGAGTTGGATCTGGGCATCTGGAGCAGACAGAAAAAGAACTACGGCATTGTAGAAAGTTACAATCAATATGGAGATCACGGGCAATATCACCGTGTAGGCCTGAACTGGAACGTTGGCTTAGGCATCACCTACGGGCATTTCTTTTGCGGCATAAAAGGTGCCTTCGGTTTGCTCGACATGGCAAAAGACAAATACATTTTAGACATCAACGAAACTTCCTTCGATAATGTCAAACTTCACGAAAATAGAATGAGCATCGGCATCGGCTATAACTTCTAACGTTCTCAATATCACCATTACAATTAGGGGAAGCGCCATCCAACCTTCGGCGCTTCCCCTAATTGTCAAATTCTGCAGGAGTGAATTCAACCGGCTTGTTGCTTTTGCCCTATACCTTTGCGAATAAACTTCTTCACCGCCGCCGTGTGTTTCTCGAACAGCAGATAAATGCAGTATG
>FR897826.1:11435-16466 GCA_000437495.1 Prevotella sp. CAG:485 | reverse complement strand
GGATTCTTTGGTAAAAAAGATAGTTCCGCCCAGACGCCGCCCCAGCGCCGTGATTTTTTAGGGAACAAGGCCTTAATAAATTTCGGCAAGACAGAAGAACAGATACTTGAAAGGGAACCCGAAAAGCATCGCTTCCGGATTCCCTTCCAAATATACGTTGTTTGAGCCAAAGACCCCTCTTTAACCCATTGGAGTCTTGCTCATACAGAATTATCAGATGCGGTCAAGCACCGTTTCAACAAGCTTGGCTACATGGGGCTTGTAGTCAGTGTCGGCTTCCGTGCGACGACGCTGAGCAATGATGCAGCATACCGTCATAGCCTTGTGTCCAAGCATCTTGGCCATACCCTGCAGACATGCACTTTCCATCTCGAAGTTGGTGATGGGACGACCGCGGAAACGGAAGCTCTCTATCTTCTCGTTCAGATGCGGGTCTGCCAGTTTCAGTCGAACCATACGTCCCTGGGGAGCATAGAAGCCAACAGCGGCGATGGTGTATCCGCGCACCATATCATTCTTTCCTATGCGCTCAATCAGCTCAGGGTCGGCGTCCACGGTATAGGGAGCGGCCCAAGAGTCGTCCCATTTCGTGTGCTCGCAGAATTCCTTTTCAAACTCCAGGTCGCAGACAGCATCGCGGTCGGCATAGAAATTCAGAATGCCGTCGAAGCCGGTACCTTTCTGAGCCATTACGAAATCGCCGATGCTGAGTTCGGGCTGCAAAGCACCCGAAGTGCCGATACGAACCATGGTGAGAGTGCGGTGCTCGGGTTTCACGGTGCGCGTTTTGAAATCCACATTGGCCAAAGCGTCAAGCTCCGTAACCACAATCTCGATGTTGTCGGGACCGATGCCGTGCGATATGCACATCAGCTCTTTGCCTTTGTAAGTGCCTGCAATGGCGCGGAATTCGCGGCTCTGAACGGTATAATCGATGGTGTCGAAGTAAGAGGCTACCATGTCCACGCGGCCCGGGTCGCCGACAAGGATGATGTTGTCGCGCAGCTGGTCCGGACGCAGATGTATGTGGAAAGCAGAGCCATCGTCGTTGATTATCAGCTCTGAAGCGGGTATGATGCGTTTTTCTTCCATATTAGATTCCTATTTTATTTTTAAACGCTGAAAATTGGAATTTAGTTTGCAAAGGGAATCAAAAGCACACAACCATAAAAGCAATTCTGCAAACAAATTTATTTGGCCTGAAGTTCAGACATCAAGGTAGATTCTGTTAACGCATTAAGTTAAAAATATTTAAAATTTGAGACCGGATTAAAGGCCTCCTTTTAAATTATTGTATAAATCAAAAAAATAATCTAACTTTGCGGATACAAACAAGACACATGAACTGATGAAAAAAATTACATTTAGTGTGATGCTGCTGTGCATGCTGTTGTGTTTCGGATATGCCGAAGCACGCAACATAGGCGAATCGGAGGCATTGCAGACAGCTCAAGAATTCCGCCGGGAGGCCGGCGTGAAAATGGCAAAAGCTCCACTCAAAATGGTTTATAAATCGGCAAGTGCTGATGTGATAAACTACTATGTTTTTGCTCCCGAGCAGGGACAGGGCTTCACTGTGGTGAGCGGCAACGATGTGGCAGCTCCCGTGCTTGGCTACACCGAGAGCGGCAACTTTGACCCCAACAACATCCCTCCCGGCCTGAAACACATGTTGGCTTATTACAGCGAGCAGATAAAGCAAGCAGTGGCTGACGGCGCCGCTCCTTACGCAGAAACAGAGTCAATGCGCATGGACAGCGGCAACGAACGCACTGCCATAGAACCTCTCTGCCCCACAAAATGGGACCAGGATGCTCCCTATTGGAATCTCTGTCCCACATCAGGCAGCAGACATTGCTATACTGGCTGCGTGGCCACGGCAATGGCGCAGGCTGTTTATGTTTTCCAATATCCTGAAAAGTCGAAAGGCTATGCCACATGGAACAGCTCGGTGGTGACCTTTAACCGTACTTATAACTGGCAGGATATGTTGCTGAGTTACTCCGGCAGCTATTCATCAGACCAGGGAACGGCAGTGGCTGAACTGATGGTTGACCTTGGCAAGAGTGTGGATATGGATTACAGCACAAGTGGCTCTGGTGCCATGACGGATGCGGTGCCTCCGGCCCTTATCAACAACTTCAGCTATGATGAGGCTGTATCATACTCGCAGGCAGACCAATATGCCGAGAGCGACTGGCATCAACTGATGTATTATCAGCTTGAAAACGGCTGGCCGGTGATTTATGGCGGCTTCGGCACAGGCTATAACGGCGGTCACCAGTTTATTTGCGACGGCTACAAACCCGGCGATTATTTCCATATCAACTGGGGCTGGGGCGGCTTGGCCGACGGCTACTTCAAACTCACGGCTCTTAATCCCAGCAGTCAGGGTGCCGGCGGCAATACCTCCAACTTCTCAACCGGTTGCGACGCCGTTTACTTTGTGCGCAAGCCTGTGCCGGGAAGCCAGAAACAGACTCTGATTTCTTGCCGTGGTAACTTCGTGATGGGCACCAGCTCTTCGTCAACGGTTAATTTCCGTGTCAACAACGGTAAAATCTGGACAACTACTTGCAACGGATTTATCAACCTAACCGGTTTCACCTTCAAGGCAACCTTGGGTGTGCGTCTTATCAACAAAGATGATCCCACCAAATTCTACACTCTGGCCACCACATCCGGCGAAAAAAATTTCGTCAAATGGAGTACTCAGGTGTCGTCAATTTCAGTGAATACAAGCGAGATTCCGGCAGGCACATATTATGTGTATCCGGTATCGAAGGCTGAAGGCAAGGATCAGTGGGAACGCATAACGGCTCCCCGCAACAAGCAACAGTATGTGATTCTGCGCATCAGCGAGGATGGCTCGGTGGTCTCTTCAACTCCTACCACTCCCTATTACCTGCCGGTAAATACACTTGTTATGACCGACACTGCCCAAGTTGAAGTAAATCATACTCTGGCTATGAAGCCGCTGGTGATTCCGGAAAACGGCACTAACACGGCTCTGCGTTATAAATCGTCGAACCCCGCCATTGCAACGGTTGACTCAATCACCGGCGTGGTAACAGGCATTTCCACCGGTTCGGTTATCATTACCGCAACCACTACCGACGGCTCTGACATCAGCTCATCGACCAGGCTGAGTGTTATCAAAGATAAAGGAGTGGGCAGCATAACTGACAAAGTATCGGATGAACCGATGGATGTTTACACCATAACGGGCATTCTGGTGGCTCGTAAGGTAAAACAGGCTGATATTCAGAATCTGGATCCTGGCATCTATGTGGCCGGCGGAAAGAAATATATTGTAAGGAAGTAAGGTAATAAAGCCGCTCTTCCGTCAATAGATTGAAGGTTTATGAGGGGGTTGCGCCATTTGACGCAGCCTCCTTTGTGTTACAGAGAAGGAGTCTGAATCTTTGCAACCGAGTTGCAGAGGTTATGTTGTAATTTTGCAGCGACAAACAAAAGAGACCCGTGGTCTGACACCTGTATCCCGGCGGAATATTTCGGTCTTGGCAACCAAGTATCTGCAAAGGGTGTTAAATATTCAACTACAGAATAGATATGGGAATAAGGCTTGGGCTCTTAGACCCAAAGACACACAATATGACAATGAAAACAGTTCACCTCGACGAAGGACAGAAAATACTTTTAGGGAGAATCCTCGCTTCTGTGGCTCTTACAGCCATAGCATGGACCCTCGCCGGTCCGGAATGGCTGAAAGTGTCCATTTATGGAGTTGCCTTTTTATTTGCCGGCTATGATGTGGTGTGGAAGGCGCTGACGAATATAATTCACGGCTCCCTGTTCGACGAGCATTTCCTTATGGCAGTGGCCACCATAGGCGCCTTCTGCATAAAAGATTTTCCCGAGGCAGTGGCTGTGATGGCCTTCTACCAGATAGGGGAGCTGTTTCAGAATGTGGCCGTTGACAACTCCAAGCGCTCGATAAAGGAGCTGATGAACTTGAAGCCCGATTATGCCCTGTTGGAAGTAAACGGCACCACAGAACGCGTGAAGCCCGAAGAAGTGGCCAAAGGCAGCATGATTGTGGTAGAACCGGGTGCCAGAGTGCCGCTTGACGGTATTGTGGAGCAGGGTGAGTCGAGCCTTGACACCTCGGCCCTGACTGGCGAGAGTATGCCGCGCGACGTTGCCCCCGGCGACAAGGTGCTTTCGGGCAGCATAAACATTAACGGCCTGTTGAAGGTGCGCACCACAGCCCGCTATGAACAGTCAACGGCAGCTCGTATTCTGAAACTCATAGAAACGGCCGACAACGGCAAAGCACCCACAGAACGCTTCATTACCCGTTTCGCACGCGTCTATACCCCCTTGGTAGTGGCATTGGCATTGTTGGTGTTCCTGTTGCCTCCTCTCCTCTTCCATGGCGAGTGGCTTAACTGGTTAAACCGCGCGTTGATATTCCTTGTCATCTCATGTCCGTGTGCATTGGTGGTCAGCATTCCATTGACCTTCTTTGCCGGAATCGGCGGAGCGGCCCGGCAGAAAATTCTGGTGAAAGGCTCAACCTATTTTGAAACGCTGAGCAAAGTGCGCACCATGGTGTTTGACAAAACCGGCACCCTGACGCAGGGGAGCTTCCGTGTGATTGACATAAAGCCCGAAGGGGATGTTACCAAAGATGCCCTGCTGCGACTTGGCTCACTGGCCGAGAGCTTCAGCACACATCCTGTGGGGAAAGCCCTTAAAGAAGCTTATCAGGGCGACAGGAAGGCTGAAAATGTGCAAGAAATTGCGGGTGAAGGTGTAGTGGCGACCATCGATGGTAAAAGGATTTTTGCAGGAAATGCCCGGCTGATGAAACGTGCGCAGGTGGATATTGAAGATAATCCTGATGTCGTGGGCACGGTGGTCTATATTGCCGAACAAGGTGCGTTGTTAGGTGCTATTACCGTCGGCGATACCCTGAAACCGGATGCCGCCGAAGCTATCCGCCGTCTGCGCAAAGAGGGCGTTGAACGCCTTGTGATGCTCACAGGCGACCGACCGGCAGCAGCC
>FR897826.1:2024-11409 GCA_000437495.1 Prevotella sp. CAG:485 | reverse complement strand
CGCCGCAATTGCGCATGAACTCGGAATCACCGACTGGAAAGCATCCCTCTTGCCGCAGGATAAGGTGCTGGCAGTGAAGGAGATGGAACAGAGCGAGCCTAAGGATTCAAAATTGGCTTTTGTGGGCGATGGCATCAACGATGCGCCCACGCTGGCCACCGCCGATGTGGGCATAGCCATGGGCGCCTTAGGCAGCGATGCCGCCATAGAAGCCGCCGATGTGGTATTGGGCCGCGACTCCCTGCTGTCGCTTCCGGCCGCTGTGAAAATTTCCCGTCGCACCCTGCGCATAGTCTGGCAAAACATCATCTTTGCCATTGGCGTCAAGGTGATAGTGATGCTGTTGGCAGCCCTCGGACTAGCCAATATGTGGTGGGCAGTCTTTGCCGACGTGGGTGTTACGGTCTTAGCTGTGCTGAATGCCCTCAGAGCCCTCAGGACAAAAAGCGCCTGATAGCCTCAGCCATATATTCGTCGGCAACCTTGTCGGCTACCTCAGCGGCATCAGCGCGATGCCGGATATGACGGAAAGCAAAAATATCGGCTTCCTCGTGAGTCTGAATATCAGCAAGCAGTTTCAGCAAATCTGCTTGCTGATAATCTTTTGGCAACAGAAACGGCGTTATGAGACGACTTTCGCGCACATTCCTGTCATTCCAAAGCTCTAACGCCAAATCCACGTCAGGCGCGGGTTGTTGCCGCGCAATGTCCGTAATCTGAGGCAGGTTCAGACCAAATATCACCGAATGAGTCCAACCGGCCGACCGCAGAGTATCGGCAATGATACCGTTGCGATAGGTCATGAACAGCGCCTTTATCTCCTTGAGTTTATTGCTTGAGACAGCCATAAAGCAAAATTTAGATTCTTATTTCCACTCTTGCCCGAAGAGCTTTTATGACCCTGCAAAGTTAATGCTTTTTAGCCGGATAGCCCAAGCCCTTCTGCCACTTAGGAATAAAGTAGCTACACAACATCAGCGTGCATCGGAGAAATGCTCACATTACTATACTCCTATGCAATTTCACGATAGCTGTTTCTTATAAAGTTACTTAGCTTTAGAGAATGTTAGTGTTTCAGTAGCTTCTAAATCTAACATAATAGAGCACACGAATTGACAACTTAAATATTGTAAAACTATGCAAATATTTCTTAACGCCTGTCATTTATCACATATACCTTTATGGTTAAAAATTCTTGAAATATTTTGAATATTATAGAAATCGTTATATCTTTGCATTGAAACAACAAACAAAGTATTCAAAATGAGTAAATACAGACGACAAAAGAGGGTAGATGCAATCAGCCATTCCCCTAAGAAGCAATTGTCAATTAATATTGGCCATGTGCGATATAGTTTTGACATATTAAAGTCTATGTGTCATGATAAATCTATACAACTTACCCAATCCTTGGAGCTTGAGATAGGAGAAGAAGTAGAAGTGGTTTTTTGGACCCGTGGTATTCCTGAACTTATTGGCGTATCTACATTTATCAAAAATGAGTCAGGACAGGTGACATATTCTTTGGATTTCTCACAAAATACCGTTTGGTAATATCAGTCCGAGAAACTATAAAGTCAATAACTTGGTTGCAACCAATCGGTTATGGACTTTTCGCTGTAGAAGCTGAAGAGGAAGTGAAGATGTGGAAGCGTTGAGGCAAGATGAGATTGGGGGGGGGATAAAACGAAGATTGGGAATCAGCCCTCGGGCCGGTTCCCAATCTTTCTGTCGGGGTGAGAAGACTCGAACTTCCGACCTCTACGTCCCGAACGTAGCGCGCTAACCAACTGTGCTACACCCCGATCTTGCTTTTGCGCTGCAAAGGTAATGCTTTTTTTTGTTTCCCACAATAGTTAGGGACAAAAAAATGTAAATTATTTTTCGGTTGTGGGGTGGCTGATGCGGGGATGTTGTTAAGCCGGTGTCTGTATGTGGTTGTAAAATCGGTCTATTACGGTTTTCATTTCGTCAGGGAGATACTGCATCACAGCGCTTTTTATTTCTGAGGGAATGTCCCAGATGACTTCGGCTATGGAGCCGACGATAGCGCCTAAGGTGTCGGCGTCCGCGCCGAGGCTGACGGCACGCCGAACGGCATCCTCAAATGAATGGCTTTGCAACATGATATGGAGAGCCACCGGCACCGTCCCTCTGCAAGTCTCGTCAAACCTATTGCGATACTCTTCCACATCAAGTGTGAGAGGATTGGGCCATCCGGCTTCTACGACAAGCTTTATGGCAGGGGCTAATCCTGTCTCACGGAGCATCTCCTGGGTTATAGGCTTTCCATCGTTTTGTTGCCGCATGGCACGACAGCCGGCTATTGCTAAGGCTACGGCGGTGGCGCCGGTTATGCCTTCGGGGTGATTATGAGTGCATGCAGCGCTGAGTTTCGCATATTCCACCAGATTCGGGTCTGTGATGTCGAACCACCAGCCCACAGGGCTTACCCGCATGGCAGAACCGTTACCCAAGCTGTTATATGGCGCATAATCAGTGCTGCGTACCCATTGTGCGAATCGGCCGCCATATCCGCCCATCGGGGTGGGATAGCGCCGGCACCATTCGTGCATGGATATGCCCATGTCGCGGTGCTTAAGCAGAGCGTCGGCAACGGCTACTGTACAGATGCTGTCGTCGGTGAAACTGTTCTCTTCCGACAAGAGCGGAAAATTATAATCATTTGTGGGTATGAACTCCCATCGGCTGCCAATGATGTCGCCGGTAATTGCTCCTAACATGGTTGCGGTGAATTATAGATGAAAGGATGCTGTGAGAGAAGCTCGGAGCATTCTTGCCAACAGCATCCTTTCTAAGAGATTATGACGGTTTATTGGCCGAGGCCGAGGGTGGAGAAGTCGCGACCGAGGCGAAGCATCTGGTCGGTATAGCCTTCGTTATAGTCTATCGTAACATCGGTGATGTTGCCGTTGTTGTCGTAAACGAGGTGGTAAACCGGATTCACGAATCCGCGGTAAGGCGGAATGTTGAGCTTGGAAATGCGCTCCAGAACCTCCTTATGCAGCTTCGGGTCAACCTTCACGGCATATTTCTGAATGAGAGCGTTGCCGGCAGCATAATCACCGGTCGATTTGATGTTCTGGATAGTGGCTAACAGCTCGGCTATGAGACCGCGCATCTTCTTGTAGTCGTTGATTTTGACGTACGTTTTGCCGTTCTTCTTTACCAGCTCTACCACTTTGTCCTTTTTGCCTTTGTCGAGGATATAAGCAGCAATGAGCTGACGGTTGCGCATGTGAGCCTCCTCAATGTTTTTGCCAGGCTCAATGCGGTTAAGCTGGGTCATGAGGCCGTTGAGCATATACTTGTAATATTCGGCCTTGTAAGCGTCGGGATTGTCTATCACGCCGAGTTCCATCAGTTTCGGGTCAGCTAAGTAATAGAGAGCGAAGAGGTCAGCGCGGGCTTCTTCCAGAGCTGAGCCGTTTTCTTTCAGGGCATCCTGGTCAACGCCGGGCATGAGGCGACCGGAGGCATGGCCCAGACACTCGTGCAGGTCGGTGTGGAGCATATCGGTGATGTAGAGATACTTGTCCATCAGCTCGCGGGTGGGTTTGTCAATGACAAATTCCTCGTTGAAGCCGTTGCCGTGGCTGGCCATGTCGTATGCTTCGGTGATGTTCTCTATGGTTACCGATTTCGAGCCGTGCTGAGCGCGAATCCAGTTGGCGTTGGGCAGGTTGATGCCGATGGCAGTTGCGGGATAGGCGTCGCCGCCAAGCATAGCCGCTGTGATGACCTTGGCCGACACACCCTTGACGTTGGGTTTGCGGAATTCCGGATTTACCGGGCTGTGGTCTTCAAACCATTGAGCCGCATTCGATATTTTTGCCGTGCGGTCGGTGGCTTTGTCGTTGCGGAAGTTGACGTAGCTTTCCCATGAGCCTGTCATGCCCAGAGGGTCGTTGTAGCTCTCAATGAAGCCGTTTACGAAGTCAACCTTCGATTTGGTATCCTTGGCCCACTGAATGGAATATTGGTCGAAAGTGCGCAGGTCGCCGGTGATGTAATAATCAATCAGCGAGGTGATGTACTCCTTCTGAGCGTCGTTCTCGGCCACCCCTTTGGCTTTGTCGAGCCAATAGATAATCTGGGCGATGGCAGGTCCGTAGAGGCCGTTGACTTTATATACCTCTTCCGTTACCTTGCCGTCTTTTTTTACCACTTTGGCGTTGAGGCCGTAGCTTACGGGCGTCTGGTCGTTGGGGTCTTTTAGGCGGTTGTAGAAATCCTCAACCTCAGCCTGCGTCACACCCTCATAGAGGTTGCCGGCCGACGTTGCCACAACATCCTGCGAACCATCCTGATTCACTTTCTTGGCCAGCACGGTGGGGTCGAAGATTACCGGCGTCAGCTCAGCCAGCATGGCATCGAGCGTCTGACCTGGTTTGAGGGGCAGTTGGGAAGCCGGAAGGGCTTTTACCTGTGCCACGAAGAAATCCTGCGAGAAACCGGGCACGAACTTATCGTTGGAATAGTGATGATAGATGCCGTTGCCGAACCATACCTGCTTCAGATATTGCTCAAAGGCCTTGTAGTCTTTTGAGTTCTTGTCGCCCTTGAAGTTCGTGTAAATGGCCTCGAGCAGCGGACGTATCTGCAGATTGTAGCGGCCGTTCTGGTCCCAGATTATGTCGCGGCCGGCCTGGGCTGCCTGACTGAGGTAATATACCATCAGTTTCTGGTTGAGGCTGAGTTGGTCGAAGTCGGGCACTTGGTAGCGAAGCACCTCGATGTCGGCAAAATTGTCGACATGATAATTGAAATTGTCTGCCTTGGGAGCCGGCGCTCCGGCGTTCAGCTGCGTAACGGCAGCTGCGGCAAGCAGTAGTGTCATTGCAGTTTTTTTCATTATTCCGGTATCAGGTTTATTTGGTTATTGCACATAGAGGACCAGGCCCTTGAGATATTCCCCTTCGGGATGGCATATATCCACCGGATGGTCGGGGGCCTGAGTCAGCTGATGAAGAATCTGCACCTTGCGGCCGGCCTGTTCGGCGGCCGAGAAGACGCTCATTCTGAACATATCCTTGTTTACAAGCTGCGAGCACGAGAAGGTAAAGAGAATGCCTCCGGGAGCTATCTTGCGCAGAGCCGCAGTGTTGAGGCGCCTGTAGCCCCGCAAACCGTTCTGAATGGCGCCGCGATGTTTCACAAAGGCTGGAGGGTCAAGGATGATGAGGTCGTAAGCCGAGTCTTCCATATCGTCCAGGAAACGGAAAGCATCGGTGGCGTAGGCCTCATGACGTTTGTCGCCGGGGAAGTTCAAATCCACATTGGCCTCAGTGAGCGCTATGGCCTTGGTTGATGAATCTACGCTGTGTACCAATTGGGCATTGCCGCGCAGAGCATAGACAGAGAAGCCGCCTGTGTAGCAGAACATATTAAGAACCTTGCGCCCGTGAGCATATTGCTGCAGCAGACTGCGGTTTTCGCGCTGGTCGAGGAAGAAACCCGTCTTCTGACCGCGCAGCCAGTCAATGTTGAAGCGCAAGCCGTTTTCAGTGGCTAAGGCACCGTCGAAATCGCCGGCAAGGTATTCATTCACCGGGTCGAGATGAGCCTTATAGGGCAGAGTGGTTTCGCTTTTGTAGTAGACATTCTTGATGGGCAGCCCGGGCAGCTCGGTAAGAGCGCCGGCAATGCGGCGACGCATAAAGTGGATGCCGGGAGTGTGAGCCTGCATCACTGCGGTGTTGCCGTAGACGTCAACTATCAGACCCGGCAGATAGTCGCCTTCGCCGTGAACCAGGCGGAAAGCGTCGTTGTCAGGCCGAATCAGATTCAGGTCCTTGCGCATTTGCCAGGCATTGCGTAGCCTCACTGCAAAGAAATCGTCGGGCAGCGCTGTGGCTCCGAACAGCAGCATACGCACAGCTATCGACCCAATCTGCCATTGACCTACTCCCACCGTTTCGCCGGAAGAAGTCTCCACTATTACTAAGTCGCCCTCTTCAAGGCCCTCGGGGAGACTCTGGATTGCTCCCGAAAAGACCCAGGGATGATGTCGTTGCAACGATTCCTCTTTGCCTTTGCGCAGACGTATGGTTTTCATTTTCTTGCCGGTTAAGGATTATTTAAACAGACGTACTATGTCCATGCCGTTGGCATAGAGCAGCAACAGCAGCAGCAGAATCATGCCTGTGTATTGGGCATATTCCATGAACTTCTCGTTGGGCTTACGGCGGAAGATTACCTCATAGAGCAGGAACAATACATGTCCGCCGTCAAGCGCCGGAATGGGCAGTATGTTCATGAACGCGAGCGCCACGGAGAGGAAGGCGGCAATGTTCCAGAAAGCTATCCAGTTCCAGTGGTCGGGGAAGATAGAGCCGATGGTGCCGAAGCCGCCAATGCTCTGCGCTCCCTCCTTGGTGAAAATCATCTTCATGGAGCTGACGTATGCCGTGAGCTTCTGAGTGCCAAGCTCAACACCGCGCGGCACAGAGCTGATGAGGTTGTAATGAATCTCGCGGCTGTTGTAGAACTGCGTCGGGTCAACCTCAAGCTGCACACCCATGCGCGAACTGGCGTCGAGGGGCACCTGAAGAGTCAGCGTGTCGATGCGGTTGTTGACCTTGCGTGCCACCGTCAGACTCATGGTTTTGTTGGCATGTCCTTTCACCGTTTTCATGAACTGATAAAGGTCGGTTACCGGTTTGCCGTCAATGGCCACAACCTGGTCGTTGGCCTTCACTCCGGCTTTCTCAGCGCCATAACCGCTCATAACCTGGGTAAAGCGTGCCGGTATGGAGTAAGTCATGAACTGAAACGGCAGCGAGTCGGTGCGTGCTTCGCGGTCTATGGCGAAAATGAATTTCTGCGGTATGGCGATATTCACCGTGTCGCCGTTGCGCAGCACTTCCACATTCCGAGCCTCGAGCATGGCGCTGACGGCTTCGGCCGGTTCGTTGAGGCTGACACCGTCGGCGGCAATGGGCACATCGCCGTTGCGGAAGCCTATTTTCTGTGCTTCGGGGGTGAAAAGCATACCCTGACGTGCCTCGCTCAGCGGCACATATTTCTCGCCTGTGGCATATACTATGCCTGCATAGATGAGTATGGCTAACAGGAAGTTGAACAACACTCCCGCCACCATTATCAGCAGACGCTGCCATGCCGGTTTCGACCGGAATTCCCAGGGCTGAGGCGGACGTTTCATCTGCTCCTTGTCCATCGATTCGTCAATCATGCCGGCTATTTTGCAATAACCGCCAAGGGGGAGCCAGCCAATGCCGAACTCTGTCTCTTTCCAGAAATGGCTCTTTTTCTTCTTCCCGTTATCCTCCGTTTCTTCGGGCTGATAAGGTATGCCTTTGGCCTCTGCCTCTTCACGTTTCTTCTCTTCGGCCTCAAGGCGCTTCAGACAGCGGCTCTTGTATCGGAACAACGAGAACCACGGGTTAAAGAAGATGTAGAACTTCTCCACGCGTACGCCAAACATACGCGCAAATAAAAAGTGGCCGAACTCGTGAATTATCACAAGAAAGGCAAATGCCAGAATCAGTTGAGCAGCTTTAATAAGAAATGTCTCCATCAGGAATATTGTATCATTTGTTGAGCAAGTGCGCGACCCTGTCTGTCGGCATCAATAATTGCGGCATAGTCGGGCCGGTCGCATATATCAGCATGGTCAAGAGCATAACGTGTAACGTTGGCCATAGCTGTAAAAGATATTCGTTTGTCTATGAACGCCTGTACGGCAATTTCGTCGGCGGCGGCGAGTATGGCCGGAGCTGTTCCTCCCCGCTTTATAGCCTCGTAAGCGTAAGCAAGCATCGGGAAACACTCGGTGTCGGCGCTCTCAAAGGTGAGGTGAGACATCATCTCCACCGTAAGCGGCTTACTCACGCCCGAGAGCCTGTGAGGATAGGAGAGGGCGTAGGCAATGGGCAGATGCATATCGGGAACGCCAAGCTGAGCCTTTATGGCGCCATCGTGAAACTCAACCATGGAATGAACCACCGACTGCGGATGCACCATAATGCTGATCTGTTCCGGCTGACAGGAGAAGAGCCACCGGGCCTCAATCATCTCAAAGCCTTTGTTCATCATGGAGGCCGAATCAATCGTCACCTTGCGGCCCATCTGCCAGTTGGGGTGATTCAGGGCATCTTCGAGTGTTACCTTCTCCATCTGTTGGCGCGTGTAAGTGCGGAAGGGACCACCCGAGGCGGTGAGGATGATGCGGCTCACCGTGTCGCGCTCCTCGCCTTGCAGACATTGGAAAATGGCCGAGTGCTCGCTGTCAACGGGCAGCAATTCTGCGCCATGACGCTCGCAAAGGTCTGTTACCAGCTCGCCGGCCGCCACTAAGGTCTCCTTGTTGGCCAAAGCGATGCGTTTGCCGGCTTTGGCGGCGGCCAGCACTGATGGAAGGCCTGAATAACCCACCATGGCGGCGATTACCGTGTCATGCTGTGGCTCGGCAGCGAGTTGCTCTATGGCTTCGGCGCCCGCATGCACCTCTATGCCGCTGCCGGCCAGAGCCTCGCGCAACTGAGCATAACAGCCTTCGTTGGCTATGCACACGGCTTCCGGCCGGAATCTCAAAGCCTGCTCAGCCAGCATTTGCCAGCTTGTGTTGGCAACAAGCAATGAAGCCCGGAAGAGGTCGGGATGACGCGCTATCACATCGAGCGTCTGTGTGCCTATGCTCCCTGTGGAGCCTAACACCGCTATGTTGCGTTTATGGGGTGATGTCATTTACTGTTCAGTTTTTGATTTGGTTGCCTGATGTAGTCGGCAGGCAATAGGGGAGTGCCGTTGTGCCACAGCCGCAGCGTTATGGAGCTGTGGCGGCGTTTTTGACCCGGTCCCATGCCAACGGCGTCGCCCACGGAGAGGTAATCGCCTTCATTGACAAGTATACGACCCAGACCGCGAATGCGCGAAACAAAGCCCCGCGGATGCTGAAGCATCACACTGTAGCCGTTGAGCGACGAATAATAGATGTCTATTACACGTCCGTCGGCGGGGGCAAGCACCGGGTCAGACCCCGGAACAACTATCACCGCCTCACGGCTCTCCATGGAGCTTTGCGTCTGTATGCCGGCCATGGTGAGCGGATGAAAGGTAACACCGTCTGCCGCCAATGAGGCGAGAGCAGAAGTGCGGTAATTGTTCTGGCTGC
This sequence comes from Prevotella sp. CAG:485, assembly GCA_000437495.1. Classification (GTDB taxonomy): domain Bacteria; phylum Bacteroidota; class Bacteroidia; order Bacteroidales; family Muribaculaceae; genus Lepagella. Next base: position 2,252 of record FR897826.1, on the reverse strand, counting down.
TGATGTTAGCCACAAAATTCCGCTCGGCATCGCCGGCATCCATCAGCGATTCCGGAGGCAGAGGCGCCACCGGTTTGCCCATGTCGATGGAATCGGTGGGAATGCGGTTGCGGTCAAGCACATTCGACAGGTTGTCAATGTACGCACGGTTGAGATCAACCACGGTCTTCAGCGAATCGAGCTTCATGAGCATGTCAATCACCTCCTCGCGGCTGTCGGCAGCCAGTC
>FR897826.1:0-1969 GCA_000437495.1 Prevotella sp. CAG:485 | reverse complement strand
AGCCTATGAGCCAGCCCAAAGCCACTAATGCCGAGCATAACACTATCACACACAGCACAGTAACCCATCCGCGCAAACGCCATGAAAAGACATTGCGCAACTTGCTTCTGTCGGTCAGCTCCAGTATATACCTGCCACGATGAGCCATGCGTTAAGCTGTTGTGAAAAAAAATTATGCAGGGAAACCGCTCAGGGTCTCTCCCTAATTAAAATGCGAAGTTAATAAAAATTCTGCGAAGGGGCAAATCAGCACATAATGGCCTGTTTTGGGACAACGGGCTGAAGAACAATAAATGCTCCAAACAGCACAAAACTTTAAAAGCGCCCTCTGTTACCCCCTCCGGCGGGGTTAAATTTGCGAAAAATCAGACGATTAAAGCCTGGGAAACGACTCGCAGCCCCTAAAATCCTTATATTAAATACGTGTGGCGAAAAATCTATTAACTAAATTAAGAAAAAATTTGGTTAAAATTAAATTTTATTCTAACTTTGCAGCGTGAAACGAACCAACCAATTCGGTTGAGTGTTTAAAAGACAAATTCACAAAGGAAACAAAAACGTAACAAATAAAATAGACTGTTATGAAGTCCAGAAATCTTTACTTAACCGCACTGGCATGTGCAGCCATCGCCCTCCCGAATGTGGCAGCTGCACAAGAAGAGGTGATTTCGGAAACACAGGTTCAGGTAACCTGCGATCCTACCACCCATTACACAAGCAATTGGCGTGACAACTGGTTTATCCAGATTGGCGCCGGCATCAACCAACCCATGGTAGAGCGTGGCGTAGGCGTAGAGAGCAAACTCAACCGCGTAGATAAGAAGAAAATGACCGTAGCTTACAACTTTGGTTTCGGTCGTTGGTTCTCACCCTACTTCGCTTTCCGCTTCAACGCCATCGGCGGTGCCCTTCACTGGGACAATCCTACCCTCGATCAGCAGCCTACCAACGGCTGGACACACGCCAAACACGTGAACGTAAACCTGGAAATGATGTGGGATATGTGCAACAGCCTCGGTGGCGTAAACCCCAACCGTCCTGTTAGCGTAATTCCGTTCATCGGTCTCGGCGGCGACTACACATGGCGCATCAAAGACAGCAACGGCGACCCCGCTCCCGGCAGCTGGATTGGCGGCACTGGCGAAAAAGGTGTCAAGACTGAAAGCTGGACACTGCCCGTAACCGCAGGTATCGACTTCCGTTTCCGTCTCTGCAAATATGTTGACTTCTTCGCAGAAGCTCGCGCAACATTCTATGGCGACAACTGGAACAACTGCTCCTATGGCAAACCCATCGAATCCAACGTAGCTGTTCTCGGTGGCTTCAGCTTCAACATCGGCGGCCGCAACTGGAATAGCTTCAACGAATGTGACTATATGACTCAGCTCGCTGACGCCATGGCCAAGAACGCTCAGCTCGCAGACGCTCTCGCACTCTGCAACAACCAGGTTGCCAACCTGCAGAGCCAGCTTCCCTGCCCCGAAGCTCAGACTGTTGAGAAAGATTGTGTAAACGCACCGCTGATGACCACCGTACGCTTCACCATCAACTCTTCAACCATCATGCCTACCGAAGAGGTTAACGTTTACAACATGGCTGAATGGCTGAAAGCTAACCCCAACGAGAAAGTTACCATCGTAGGTTATGCTGACAAAGACACCGGCACATCGGAGTACAACATGAAACTTTCAGAGCGTCGTGCCAACGCTGTTGCCGATGCCCTCGTGAACACCTACGGCATCAGCCGCGATCGTCTGAACATACGCTTCGACGGCAGCGATGTACAGCCTTACAGCACCAACGACTGGAACCGTATCGTAATCTTCACTCAGAAATAATCGAAAAACACACGCAACGACACAGGCTTCCTGCCTCCGGGCAGGGGGCCTGTGTCTTTTTTTCCCTTTTTACTTTTTATAGCTTTCCCTTGAATTACAGGTAATCCGTATCCGTCCGAAAAAAGCCGACT
>FR897825.1:71033-85123 GCA_000437495.1 Prevotella sp. CAG:485 | reverse complement strand
TTAGCTATTTTCTGAGTAACCCTAATTAATGCAAATTCCCTTCATAAAATTCTTTGAACGGAGGCATGGGCAGCTCCACGGTTGTCAGCACGGAGGCTATGCGCTGCAGAGAGCCTTTGTGGAAATAGGGGTTGTCGGGGTTTTGTCGGCATTGGTTGCGGAAGTCTGCCGAGAGAGCCTTCTCCAGGGCTTGGGCTATGTCCTGCCTCTCTGCGTTGCAGTGAATCACTGTGGAGCCGGCTGCGCGACCCTTCTGGCGGTTGCCGATGTCCACCGACGGAATGCCGAACGAGGGCGCCTCGGTGAGCGCCGACGAGCTGTTGCCCACCACGGCGGCACAGTGTGCCAAAGCGCTGTAATAACGCACTCTGCCCAGCGACACGGCCGTTACCACCCGCTGCGGATGTTGCGCTGCCCAACGGCGTATCAGCGCGGCCACGCGGGCGCCTCCGGTGTCGGCGTTGGGCATGGTGAAGAGGATGCGGTGGTGCTCCAGATACGGCTCAAGAGCCTGCAATAAAGCCTCTGTCTGCGCCTCCTCCTGACCCGGCTCGTTGGTAACCGGATGGAACGTGGCCAGCAGGAAGTCGGGGCCTAACTCGGCGCCGAGGCTCTCCTCGAGCTGCGCCAAAGACATGGGTGTGAACTTGCTGATGTTGTCGGCGCCGAGGGCACCGGCGTGAATCACCGTGTCGGGGTGTTCGCCCATGGCTATTACGCGGCTCCGATACTCCTCGGTGCTGGTGAAGTGGAGGCGGCTGAGCTTGGTGATGGCGTGGCGTATGCTGTCGTCGTAAGCGCCTTCGGTGATTTCGCCGCCGTAGAGATGAGCCACCGGTATGCCGAAGATAAGAGCTGCCGAGGCTGCCGCCAGCATCTCGTAGCGGTCGCCGAGAATCACCGCCATGTCAGGCTTAAGGCGGCTGAAGGCCTTGGCAAGCCCCTGCAGCTCGATGCCCATGGCGTTCACCGTGTTGGCGGGGTCGCCGTCGGCTTCCGGCATGGGCACACGCTCGTCTACCCTTATGCCGTCGGCCTCAATCTCGCTCACCGTCATGCCGTGAGCCCTGCTCAGATGCATATTGGTGGCTATGACTTGCAGCTGCACATCCTTGTCGGCCTGCAGATGCTTCATCAGTCCGCTCATGATGCCGTAGTCGGCACGGGTGCCCGTAACGAAGCAGATTTTACGCATTGCCTCCCTTATTTCAGAGTTATGTTTTCGTCATACTGGAAGTCGCGCGGCGCCGTCAGACCAATCACCGTGTCCCACAACATGGGCGACAGGCCGTTGCCGGGGCGCTTCACCGTGATATTGTCGGGCGTGAAGACCTCGCCGCGACGTATGGGTCGCGCGGCCACAATGCTCTTGCGCGCCACCACAATGTTCTTGGCCTCCGAGGGGCTTACCCGTTTCAGCGACGAGCCCAGAGCCTCTTCCGTGTGGCGAATGGCCGTAACCATCTGCGCCAACTCGTCGGGTTCCAGCGACGCTTTGTGGTCGGGACCCGGCATGTTGCGGTCGAGCGTGAAGTGCTTCTCTATCACCGTTGCTCCGAGCGCCACGGCGGCTATGGGCACCTCTATGCCGCGTGTGTGGTCGCTGTAGCCAACCTTGCAGCCGAAAGCCTGCCGCAACGTCTGCATGGCGCGCAGATTGACGTCGGCATACGGCGTGGGATATTCCGTGTTGCAGTGCAGCAGAGTGATGTCGTCGAGGCTCAGACCCTCGGCGGTGAGCACCTGCAGCGCATCGTCGATTTCGCCCAGACGGCTCATGCCCGTAGACATTATCACCGGCAGCCTCATCGACGCCACGGCGCGCAGATAGGGCAGATTGGTGATTTCGCCGCTCGGAATCTTCACCATATCCATCTGCAGCGGACGCAGCACCTCTATGCTCGACAAATCGAACGGTGTGGAGAGGAAGCTGATGCCCGTGTTGCGGCAATAGTCGCGCAAGGGGGCGAACTCCTCAGCCTTCAGCATGATGCGGCGCACCATGTCGAGCTGACTCTCGTGCACACCCGTGTTGGCGGCCTGATACTCGGCCTGAGGGGCAAAGGTGGATATTACGTTCTCAGGTTTTCCGGTTTGAAACTTCACAATGTCGGCGCCGGCATTCCTGGCCGCGTCAGCAAGGCGGCACGCCAGGTCAAAACTGCCGTTGTGGTTCACGCCTGCTTCGGCTATTATCAATACTCCCATAAATTTTTTTTTAGTAGTTAAACGAACTGCCGCCCAAGAACTCGCGCAGCAGCGAGGTGGATGGAATCTGGCTGGCCGGCACCGGCTCAAAGTATTCCAGGAAACGAATCAACCTGTAGGCTTCGGCATATTCAATGCGGTTGTGAGGTACCTGCCGCAACACCGGCAGCGCATAGTCGCGCATCACCCCAAGCTCGAAGATGAGGCTCGAGTTGAAAGTGGCGTCGGCATTCTCCTGATAGGGGAAAATCCATTTCTCTTCGCCGCGGCGCACACTCGGCCAGCGGCGTATGGTGTCGAGAGCTGACGTGCCGCGGTATTTGTAATCGCGCACAATGCGGCGCAACAAGCGGTTGTCGGTAGTGGGAATCCAGTTGTGGTCGTCGATGTTGAGCGTGGTGAGTGCCGACACATAGACCTTGAAGATATGCTGCTGAGGCAGCGAGGCCGTCAGCTCCGGGTTGAGGCCGTGAATGCCTTCAATGAGCAGAATCTCGTCGGGTTTCAGCCGCATGCGGTGGTCCTTATCCACGCGCCTGCCCAGCTCGAAGCTGTAGGTGGGCAGATTCACCTCCTCGCCCCTGAGCAGCGCCGTGAGGTCAGCCTGCAGCCGCTCCAGATCGAGAGCATACAGACTCTCGTAGTCCAGCTCCCCGTCGGCGTCGCGCGGCGTAGTGTGGCGGTCCACGAAATAGTCGTCGAGCGAAATCATCTTCGGCGTCAGCATATTGGTCATCAGATGGATGCCGAGCCGCTTTGCCGTGGTCGTCTTGCCCGACGATGACGGGCCGGCTATCAGCACAATGCGCGACCCGCGCTGCGCAATGCTCTGGGCAATGACGCCTAACCGCTTGCTGTGCAGCGCTTCCGCCACGTTGATGAGCATTGCCGTGTCGCGCCGTTGCACTGCCTGGTTCAGCAGACCCACATCGCCCGCCTTGATGACCCTGTCGAAGCGCAGCGTCTCCGTGAAGGCCGCAAACATCTTGGGCTGCTCCACCGGACGCGACGGTTGCTGCGGATTCTGCGGGTCAGGACCAAGAAGCAGCATCCCGTCGTGGTACGGCTCAAGCCCGAATACACGCAGATGACCCGTGGAGGGCACCAAAGGGCTGAGATATGAGTCGCACACCCCGTCGAGCGAATAGTATACCGTGTAGAGATTGTGCAGCGTGTCGAGCAGCCGGATCTTGTCGGGCATATTCTGGTCGCGGAACTTCTCCAAGACCTCGGCAGTGAGCTTTTCGTGGCGCAGAATAGGCATATCGGCGGCGGCTATGGCCTCCATGCAGCCGCGAATCAGCTCCACCGTGGCGGCATCGGCAACTAACGCCTCACCCTCGCTGTTCATGATGCGGCAAAAGAGCCCGTGCGAGATGCTGTGTTCCACCTTCAGCCGCATTCCCGGCAGCACATCGTGCAGAGCCTTGTAGAGCATGAACACCAGCGAAGTACGCACCACACGCTGCCCCGGAGCCGACGCAACATCAAAAAACTCTACCTGCTTGGGCGCATAAACCGGAAAGCGGAGGTTTTGATTGCAGTTGTTGACGAAGGCGCATACCGGCACCTGACTCAGCTCGCGGCCCAGACGCCGGGCGATGTCGCCCAGCGACTCGCCCCCTTCAATATCCACATAACGCTGCAGATTGACGCAGAAGATTCGCAGAGGCTCATTCATAGCAATTATTTTTGGCAAAATTAGCAAAATATCTCACCGCGTGCAAATCATCCCGGCCCATTCTCCTTTTTGCACTTCGTTTTGGAATCTTCATTTTTGCCCATTTTTGCCCCGTCCTTTTTGGCCGCGTGCCGAATTTACGTTATCTTTGCATCTCTAACCTGCACCCGTTGCATAATGAATGTGAAAAAGGATATTTTGCTGCCGGCACTGCTGATGATGTTGTTGGTGTGCGCCGGCTGTGCCAAGAATGAATTTTATGTGGATGTGGAGGCTACGCCCGATTATGCCTCGTCGCTGAGGCTGGAGTATTATGCCTCCGACGCCAAGAAGGGCTGGCTCAACACGTATGAGGTGCGGGGCGGCATGGCGCAGCATCTCACGTTGGCAACGGTGCAGCCTGCGGTAGTGTTCATCACCTGCGGCGGAAGAACGCTGACGTGCTTCTGGGCCGAACGCGGCGACAAGCTCAAGCTCAGCAGTCAGGATGGCTTTTGGACCGCCACCGGAAACGCTACGTCTGACGAGCTGGCCGTGTGGCAGCGGCAGAACAGGAATATAATTCAGGCAGATGCGGCTCTCGACTTAAACAAGGCTGTGAGCGCGTATGTAAAGGCGAATCCCGACAAACGTTCGGCCGCAATAATTCTCTATGTGTATTACAACTCGAAGGCGGATGTGCGCGGCTTCGACCAACTGGTGAGGATGCTGAAGGGTGATGCTGCCTCAGGTGATGTGCTTCGGGCTTTGGGTCGCGTTAACATTGCCGAGGCGCCCGAGAGGGTGAATGCCATGCGGCTGCGTGCCCGCGGCGACACGGCGCTGACCGTCAGTCCGGCGCAGGCCAAAGCCACTGTATATCTTTTCTGGTATTCCACCGACTTCCATCATCAGGGCAGCGGCACGTTACGCCGTCTGCTGCGCGGCAACGCCAACGTCAGGGTGGCCGACATCAACATGCAGGCCGACACGTCGAACTGGTCCTATACGCTGGAGGCCGATTCCATAAGAGGTTGGAGCTGCGTGTGGGCGCCGGGAGCCGAGCAGAACGCCTCGCTGAAGGATTTGCATCTGCTGTCGCCCGATTTCCTGATGGTAGCCGATGGTCGCAGCCGAATAATTTACCGCGGCACGGATGCCGAGGAGGCCGCCAAAGCTGCTTTATCTGTTCGCTGACTCGCCTATGGACCTCTTTTACAGACTTCGCAGCGGAAAGAACAACAAGCTGCTCTATTTCGTCAACAGCTATGCTCACGAGGCGCTCTGGCACGGCTTCTACCGCTCGTGGCGCAGCATATTGCGCGAGGCTCGCCGCCGCAACGACTTTGCCGCCATCATGTCGCGGGTGAACTATTACTGCAAAGCTCCGGGTCCGCAGCAAGGCAACACGCGCGCTGTGAGGGACTTTGGCAGGCATGAGGCCGCCTCGGTGTATTATTTCGACCTGCACAAGGCCATGCGCCCCTTCGGACCCGATACGCAGATGCGCTATCTGCCCGGCGACGTCACAACGGTGCCTCTGCTGCCCACGCTCACCAAGAGCCGACCCATAAAGGGCGACAACGCCAATTCAGTGTTGCTCAAGCTCAACGCCATACGTCATTTCATCAGTGTGCGCGACACCACGCCTTTCAGCGCCAAGAAGGATGCGGCGGTGTTTCGCGGCAAGGTGATGGACAAGCCCAAGCGCATGGACTTCTTCAACCGCTGGTTCGGCCACCCGCTCTGCGACGCCGGAGACACCAGTCGCGCCGCCGGACATCCGGAATGGAAAACGGACTTCATGACGATTGCCCAGCAGCTCGGCTATAAGTTTATTTTGGCCATAGAGGGCAACGACGTGTCGAGCAACCTGAAATGGATTATGAACAGCCGCTCGGTGGCCATGATGCCCGAACCGGAATATGAGACGTGGTTCATGGAAGGGCGTCTGCGCGCTGGAGAGCATTACATACGCCTCAACAGCGATTTCTCGGATTTCGAGGAGGTGATGGAGTATTATCTTACTCATCAGGCGGAGGCGGAAGCCATTGCAGCCAACGCCCGAAGATATTGCGAAGAGTTTCACGACCGGCGCCGCGAGTATATCATCTCCACGCTTACCGTGGCAAAATATCTGGGGCTCTTAGACCCCGCCGACTATCAAATAAACAGCTGACAAAGATGCTTACCAAGATATATTCAGCCGCTGTGCACGGCATAGACGCTCTGGCCATCACCATAGAAACGGTGGTGGAACCGGGCGTTGGCTTCACCATTGTGGGTCTGCCCGATGCGGCGGTGAAAGAGAGCTATCAGCGCATGATTTCTGCCATGCGCCAGTCGGAGATAGGCTATTCGCTCACCCGCAAGCGCACGGTGATAAACCTGGCTCCTGCCTCGGTGCGTAAAGGGGGCAGCGGCTACGACCTGCCCATGGCCATTGGCATTCTGGCCTCGGGAAAGCAGATACCGGCCGAGAGCCTGGAGGGGGTGATGGCCATTGGCGAGCTGTCATTGTCGGGCAAAGTGCTGGGAGTGAGCGGCGTTCTGCCCATGGCCATAAAAGCGCGGCAGATGGGGCTGAAGCGCATCATAGTACCACAGGTGAACGCCACCGAGGCGGCTATCGTCAACAACGTGGAGGTGTACGGGGTAAGCTCGCTGCCGGAGGCTGTGGCGCTGTTGAAAGGGGAGGGAAATGCGCCGCGTCCCACAGTGGTCGACACTCGTGCCCGCTTTGTGGAGGATGAGCGGAAATTCGACTGCGATTTTGCCGATGTGCGCGGTCAGGAAGTGGTGAAACGCGCCATAGAGGTGGCGTGTGCCGGAGCGCATAACCTGCTGTTGGTAGGGCCTCCCGGTTCGGGCAAGTCGATGATGGCCAAATGCATACCCACCATCATGCCGCCGCTGACACTGAGCGAAGCGCTGGAGACCACCAAGATTCACTCCGTGGCCGGTGCCATGCCGCAGGGAGCCACGCTGCTCACACGCCGACCCTTCCGCTCGCCGCATCACACCGTGTCGCCAGTAGCCATGGTGGGTGGCGGCACGTCGCCCATGCCCGGTGAGATTTCCATGGCCCATAACGGTGTGCTGTTCTTAGACGAGTTTCCGGAATTCCCGCGCAGCGTGCTCGAGGTGCTGCGGCAGCCTGTGGAGGACCGGTGCGTCACCATCTCACGGTCGAACTATACGGTAACTTACCCCGCCTCCTTTATGCTCGTGGCGAGCATGAACCCCTGTCCCTGCGGCTATTACAACCATCCCACCCGCGCGTGCACCTGTGCGCCGGGCGCCGTGAAGCGCTATCTGAGTCGCCTGTCGGGTCCTTTGCTCGACCGCATAGACCTGCATGTGGAGACGCAACCGGTGGAGATAGAAGCGCTGGCGTCGACGAAAGCGGGCGAGACCAGCGAAGTGATACGCCGTCGCGTGGTAGAGGCGCGCCGCATTCAGCACGAACGGTTTGCCAATGAGCCGGGAGTGTATTGCAACGCACAGATGAGCAACAGCCAGCTGCGACGCTATGCGTGGCCCGAAGCCAAAGCCCTTCAGCGCCTCAAAGACGCCATGGAGCGCAACCGCATGTCGGCACGCGCCTTCGCCCGCATCTTGCGCGTAGCGCGCACCATTGCCGACCTCGACGCCTCCGCCACCGTAGCCGAGCCCCACATTGCCGAAGCCATCGGCTACCGCACCCTCGACCGCGACTCCTGGGGCCAAACCTTCTGACGCCGCCGCCCCCCGTTCAGTTATCACGCCCGTTCAGTGATCACGCGAGATCGCGTGATAACACAACACACAAAGCCCCACTCTTCGCCCTCGCCGCCCGCATAGCAGCATAGCAGCATAGATGATTTGGCCGCCTCAGAGTTTTTGCCTAACTTTAGCGGCTAAAAGCCGAAAAAAATGAAAAAGCGGCAAATGAAGCGGTGATGAAGGTAGCTGAACAGGGCAGAAAGTTAGCGGCATTTTGCCGAAGGGTGGAGGCAAGGCTCGCCGATGCATCTATGCGCCCGTGGATTGTGGTGCTGTGGTTGTTTGGCGTGTTCAGCCTCGCCGATGTGCCCGGTATGCCGGTGCTGACGTTCCCTCTCTGGCTGCAATGGGTCGTGGTGGTGTGCATCGGCTTTCTTAAGGCTTTGCTGTGGGGAGTGCTGTATGAGGTCTGCCGGAAAATCAGGGTTGCACGAATTGCCGTGATTGCGGGCATGGTGCTCTTTGCTCTGCTCAGCGTCATCAACACAGGCTGTTATCTGCTCTATGGCTTCGGCATCACCCACCGCCTGCTTGTGGTGGTGGCGCAGACAAACGGCCGCGAGATTGCCGAGTTTCTTCCCGGCCTTGGCGCTAACCTGCTGCAAATCAAGAATATAGCGCTCTTCTTGGGCGCCGCGGTGGTTATGGCCGGGCTGTGCGTGAGTGTGAAGCATTGGCCGCGCAGGGTATGGCAGGCGCTGTGCGGTCTGTTGACGGTGGGCGCCGTGGCAGGCCTTGTATGGCTTACGTTCGGCATCAAGAGCGGCAAATCGTATCTCACCATTTATGGCCGCACGGCAAAATATGCCATCGACGTTTACAAGGAAAACAGAGCTTTCGCCAACCGAGCCTGTAAGGGCGTACCCTTCCCGAATCCCGAAAAGCTTCAGACCAAGGCATCAGAGATAACGGTGGTGTTAGTCTTGGGCGAATCAGCCTCGCGCGAGGCGTTGTCGGTTTACGGCTATCCGCTTGTCACCACACCCTATTGCGCGGCCATGCGCGACTCGCTCTACATATTCCGCGACGCTATTGGCTGCTCCACCAGCACTGCCATGAACATCGAAAGGATTCTGACGTTTGAAGAGGACAGCGCCCCCGACGGCAGCTGGTATCGCTATCCCGCGCTCATCGATATGCTTAAAAAATCGCGCTTTAAGACCTTCTGGCTTTCAAATCAGGAACGCACGGGCCTGATGAGCAACAGCTCAGGGGTGATGGCCGAGGATGCCGATGTGGTGGAGTATGTGGGCGCGCAAAGCTCGGAAGACCAGCTGATGGCAAAGTATGACACCGAGCTGCTGCCATACTTCGGCAAAGCCATGGCCGACACGGCGCCGAGAAAATTCATTTTCCTTCACCTGCTCGGCTCGCATGTGGAATACAGCAACCGTTACCCGGCCTCATGCGCATATTTCACTGCCGACTCGGTGCTTGCCAAGATTCGCAACCCCTGGCTCAACCGGGAGAAGGCGCAGACGGTGGCTCAATATGCCAACTCAGTCCGCTTCACCGATGCCCTCCTGGGCAATATAATCAACGTCGCCGCCACTGAACAGCGCCCCGTGGTGGTGATATATTTCTCAGACCACGGAGAGAACGTATACACCGACCGCGACTTCATAGGCCGCGACCCGAAATTTGTGGAGATTCCCTTTATCGTCTACACCAATGCGGCATACCGGCGCATGAGTCCGGCGGTCATCGACATGATGCGCGCGGGGGTGGAAAGACCCTTCACCACGGCCAACGTCATCTACACACTGATGACGTTAAGCGGCATCAGCCATCCGTTGTATGATGCCACCAAAGACGTGTTGTCACCACACTTTCTCCAACGGCCGCGATACGTTGACGGCAAAATTTTTCAGGCTCGCTGAGGCAGCCGCAGTAGAATTTTCAGCACACAGAATATGAAAGCAAACGATTACACACCGCAGACGGCAGATACCCGAGGCATAGAGCTGCCCGAGGAGCTGAAGCCGCTGGCCGAGGAAATGGCACGCAATGTGCATGAAGTCTGGGCACAAAACCGCATGGCCGAAGGCTGGCGTTACGGCCCTGAGCGCAACGATGCCGCCAAGACGCATCCCTGCCTTGTGCCCTATCATGACCTGCCCGAAAGCGAAAAGGAGTATGACCGCGCCACCTCTGCCGAGACGCTCAAGCTGATTCTTGCCGCCGGATTCACCATTACCCGTGGCGACCACAAATAACCGGCAAATGTGGACCGTGCTGCCCGCCCGTTTGGTAATCTGAAATAAGATTAGTAAATTTGCAGTAAAGAACATCCACCAACAGCACCCTCCAGTTTTCACAAACTTTTCGCTAACCCACGCTACGACGAATGAATAAACAGCCACGAAGCCATAAAGACCGGTCATTTGCCTATCGAGCCCGGCAGTTCTTCAGTAATCTTCCGAAGCTCAAGAATCAATTACTCTCCTCGAAAAAACCGGGGTGGCAGATTCTCGGAGCCATTTTCAACTATTGGCTCCCGGTGTTTGTGGCTGTGTTGTTGATTCTGTTGTTTACCCCGTATAAATATACGCCCATATACCTGATATGCGACCTTGTCGGCTTTTGCTGGATATGTGCCACCATACGGTGTCTCAACAAGATTTTCAGTCTGCGGCATCAGGAGGCGCGCATCACCATCAGTCAGATAGTTCTGTTGTTGTCTTTTTGCATTGGTATAGCGCTGATGCTCTATATCCTTGACATCAAAAAAGACACCATCGATTACTATGTGCTTGCGGCCGTGGGTGCCGTGTCGCTGTTGGTGTTTCAGAACACCCTGCGCAGCGTGGTGGCCTTTTTCTACCTGCGGTCGAACGGGCTGCTGCGCATAGGCGACTGGATAGAAGTGCCGTCGCACAACATCAACGGCATGGTGAGGATGATAACCCTTACCTCAGTAACCATAGAGAACTGGGACACCACCTCCTCCACTTTTCCAACCTATCTGCTGCACGCCGAGCATTTCCGCAACAACCAGAAGATGCTCCAGGGGCGCACCTTGGGCCGCCGTATGCTCAAGACCTTCACCCTCGACTCAGGCTGGATCCGCACCCTCGACGCCGACGACGTCAGGCGCCTCTGCGCAATGCCCGAGCTCGACAGCAACTTCTGCCGCTCGCAGTTCAAGCCCGGAATGCTCAACATGGAGGCCTTCCGCCTCTATATCTACCACTGGCTGATGACGCACCCCAAAGTGTCGCAGCATCCGCGCCTTGTGGTGCGCTGGCTTGAGCATACCTCCGAGGGATTGCCGCTGCAGCTCTACGTCTTCCTCACAGACACCGGAATAATGCCCTTTGAGTGGCAGCAATCGCTCATCATAGAGCATTTCGTAAAAGCCCTGTCGTGGTTCGGCCTGCAGCTCTATCAGAAACCGGCCGGTTACGACGCCATAAACAACAACATTCACATAATGCAGCAGGAAGCTGACCACGTCACACATCATGTTCGGTAAACGCAAAACACCTCATATACAGATTCACGAAAGAGAGGCTCTGCTGCAGCTTCTGCGGCCAGTTACCCACAGCGGCACCTTTGCAGCCTCCACGGTGAGCAACTGGTATGCGGGTCGCGAGTTCATACTCCGTGCCATGGAGAGCAACAGCTCCTTCGGCGCCAACGGCGTGGCTGCCAACGACTTCGGCGGCATTCACGTGACCGCCGCCGGCACCTCATCCCTCGTCATGGCCGCCCTGAGGCAACTGGCACTCTCGGCCCATTTCCTCAACTACGAGGAAGACACGCACGCCAACCGCACCGTCATCACGCTGCTCTATAACCGCACACGGCACCCCGACATCGTCGGCCTTCTGCGCGCCGAAGAGAACCTCTGTCACCTGCCCGATTATTGCAAAATCACTCTGCGGAGCGGCGACGATACTTCCGTAGCGCCTCAGGTGATAAACGGCGATTCGTATCTCGACGTGGAGCTGGACCTGGTTGGCTTCCCCTCCGACGATTTCTCCGCATTTACCGAAATTCGCCCGCAGATAACCGCCGAGGCCATAGAGGAGTTTGTACAGGCAAACCCAATTGACCAAAGCGTGGACACGACCATGGCCCGATACATCAACATGGTGTATAACGTGGGCGCCGACATCGACAATCTGCCACCCTACGACCCCAACAATGTGAGCAACTACACTATTGCCCTCAATTACTTTGCCTTTCAGCAGAAAAAGAAGGAAGCCGATAAATGTTGGGGTCCTCTGCCTGTGGCTGCCGACCAGGAGAGAATGCGCGACAATGGATATCAGCTGCAGCTGCGCAACCGCCTGTCGAACGTGGCTTGCAGCGACTGCATAGCTCTGCGGCTTAAGTCGATAATACGCCCGTCCGACCGGGCCCTTCTCGGCATGGACACACGGAGCATCCCCGATGCCGAAGCTCTGACGCAGGTACTCAATCGCAAACAGCGCAAGGTGATGAAACTGCTGCAGCGCGATTTTGCGGCACTGGCGCGCAGCGAACATCTGCGCTGGTGTACAGAGAAGCTGATTCTCGGCTTCCGACCCTTCTCTGACCGCGACTTGCTCGAAGACAGCCGGCACTTCGGCGACGACCGCAAAGCCTTCCGCCGCAGCCTCAAACCGCAGTTCAAGCACGTGAACCTCTGCTCCTACCGCGACCTGCGACGCATCGACCCCGCCAACATGAAGACCGACTGTTTCCTGATGATGGCCATGCCTGAAATCTGGCTCAAAGCCACCTCCCGATAAAATAAAATTTTCATTTATGACCCGATTGTTAATTTACATATTTGTGGCGGCTATGGCTGCTGTGGCTTCGGCGCAGGGGCTGACGGCCCGCGATGGTGCAAAAGCATATTCAAAGCATCTGGAATATCTCGACAGCAACCCCGATTCGGCAGCGTATTACATGGGCGAGGCAGCCAGGCTCATGCCCGACAGCGCCGCCATGCAGATTATGGCCGGGAAGTATTTCGCCGACTGTCAGGGTGATTACGCGCGGGCAATGGATTATTTCAGCCGTGCCATGGGGCTGGCGCAGCAACAGTATGGCGCCAACAGCATCGCGGTGGCCGACTGCTACATCAACATCGCCGACCTCCTGGCCGCAACCGCCGACTACGACAGGGCGGTGCGCTATTATCAGCAGGCTCTGAAAATATATGACAAAACCACCGGCGACAAGGAGGCAAAGGTGGCGATATGCTACAATAACATCGCCAATGCCTATAAAGGAAAGGGTGATTTTGAAAATGCGCAGGATTATTACAGGAAGGCGCTGAAAATTTTTCGTCAGACGGAAGGCAAAAAGGGGCAGAGTGTGGCTTTGTGCTACAACAACATGGCCAACGCTTACACCGAAGAGGGCGACATATACAACGCGCTGAGCAATTACAACAAGGCTCTGAAGATATGGCAGAAGACCGTTGGCGAAGAGAGCGCCGAGGTGGCTGACCTGTATGCCGCGCGCGCCATGGCTCACAGTGCCATTGAGGATTACGACGCGGCGCTCGAGGACCTCGGCAATGCCCTGGCCACAGACAGTCTGCTGTTTGGAGGCGTCAGTCAGAAGGTGGCCGACTGCTACCTCAGCATTGCCGGTGTGTTCAACGCCGGCGGCGACGCTCAGAAAGCGCTGGAATACTACGGCAAAGCGCTCGGGGTGGAAAAAAGGCTTTACAGCGAGAATCATCCCTTGGTAGCCGTCGTATACAACGACATGGGCTCGGTGTATTTCAATCAGGGGCTCTATTCAAAAGCTATGGAATGTTTCGCCAAAGCCCTTCAGATTCAGCAGCAGTTTCTCGACGAGAACAATCCCGACCTGGCCACCACTTACAACAATATCGGCAACGTCTTCTTTACTCAGAAAAAATATGACCCGGCGCTGCAATATCATCTCAAAGCCCTCGACATCTGGAGCAAATGCTACGGCAACAACAGCGATGCGGCCGCATACGCCCTCAAAAACGTAGGCGAGATATATCTGGAACAGGGCAATTATACGGAGGCCTTCAACTGCCTCAAAAAAGCCCTCGACATATACTATGCCATAGACAAAAACTCGTCGTATGTGGAGCTTATCAGCACCGAGATAGGTATGGTCTATAACCTCGCTCGCGAATCCGGCATCACCCTCGCCGGCTACCCGGCCCTGATGAAGCAATACCCCTCCCTCTTCGACAAAAACGGCAAACGCGCCTCCTACCCCCTCTTCATCTTCTAACCAACTCAGGCATTGAAGAGGGGTGCTGAGGGGATGAGGCGGCTGAGGCGCGTCCAGAGAAAGCGGCGCGGCTGGTCAAGGAGGATGGCCGTGAGGAACCAGGCGGCAATGTAGGCAGCCGCCATGCCCCAGAATGCCAATCCGGAGTACTGATGCTGTATGCCGCGCATCCATGCTGCATAGTAACCCCACATCCAGGTGTTGGTCTGAAAGAGCAGCACAGCAAAGCACGACGCTCCGC
>FR897825.1:28331-71021 GCA_000437495.1 Prevotella sp. CAG:485 | reverse complement strand
CGACGCTCCGCAGAAGTTGATGACTCGGCTATGTGGCAGCGGCATCTTGCTGAAACTCATCACCAGGGCCGTGGCGCTCACTATCACCAACGGACAGTTGTAGGCATACCATAAATCAGCGGGGCTGAGCATTTCCAGAGCGGCAATCGTCAGCGTACTCGCGGCAAAAATCGTCAGCCACAGCCCGCAGCTGCCCAAATCGGCGTGCCATAGCCTCAGCCAGCGTGCTAACAGATAGAGCCCGATGAACGAAAACACCGAATAGCCGCGCTGCGTAAAGGGCGCCACGCCCGACCAGTCCACAGCTGTCTGAGCGACGAAGAAGAGCAGCAGAAACAGTCCCATGGCGCGCTTAGGCATACGCTCCACAAACAGATTCAGCAACGGCGACACTATCCACAGCCCCAGATAGCAGCTCAGAAACCAGTTGAAGAGCCACAGACGCCGCAGTTCGGGCACCGAGCAGCCGCACCATTGCATAACCACCGCCGTCAGCCAGATGCCGACGTAGAAAAAGAGTATCTGAAAAAGATAATTGGCAAGTCCGCGCCACGACGCGCGTATGGCGAACCACCCCGAAATCATCACAAAGATATCCACGCATCCCACCGCCAAAGCCTCTGCCAACGCCTTTGCCCCGGCCGTCCACGGCGCCTGACTGACCTCTGCGGCGGTAACTTTGCCCAAAGATGCATAATCAGCGTGTACAATCAGCACGAACAACATAGCCACCACCCGCAGCAGTTCCATATTGCTCTGCCGCGGCCCACGGCTGATAGAAGATATAGCATTCATCTTGTTGCAAAGTTAACAAAATTTCCTCAGCCGCCCGCAACGCGGCGCGGCTTCTCTCAACGCGGCTTTATGTTTCTTATGTAATTTATGTATCTTAGGTGATCTATGTTTCTAAAATAGCTACACAGCTACAATAGCTAAAATAGCTACACAGCTACAATAGCTATTCAGCTAAATCAGCTAAAATAAAATAGCTACTCAGCTAAAACAGCTACCCCAAAAGCTCCCATTGCTCCCATGCCTCCCATCATTCCCAAAAAATTATTATCTTTGCACTATAATGGAATCATCCGGCAAACGCCCCACCGACACTGACCGCATCCTCCTGCATAAATTAGTGCAGGAAGAGGGTTTCAGCACACCCCCTGCTGAGATTGTTGACCATATCCTTGACCGCTCCACCGTCGTCTGCCTACGCAGCGGCGAACCATTGATAAGCCTTGGCTTTGTCAATCCCGATTTTTACATCTTCCTCGACGGCATCATACGTCGCTGGCACCCCGACGGCAACCGCGAAGTCACCTCCGCCTTTGCTCTGGCAGGCACACAATCCTCGATTACCACTCATACCTGGGCAAAGGCAGCGCCTGCAACATCGAGGCCTGCACACCCGCACGACTGATTCGCCTGCGCTGGCGCGACTACGACGAGCTCCTCAACATCAACTTTGAATTCTGCCGCTGGCGCCTGATGATGGCCTATAACCAGATGTTCTTTATGGAGTTCAAGAACTCCGTTTTCATGGGCAACGCCCGCGAGCGTTATCTGCAGCTCCTTGCCAAGCGCCCCGAGATTATCCGCCACGTATCCCTGAAGATCATTGCCTCCTACCTTGGCGTCACCCCCAACTACCTCTCCAACCTCCGCCGCTCCCTCGCCACCGACTAACCCCTTCCTCTCTCACTCTTCGCAATGCCCGGGGGTGCATTTTATGTAGCTTATGTGGCTTATGTAATTTATGTGGCTTATGTTTCTGATGTAAGGGCTCTCCTAAAGCTCTCAGGCTTACCGGCTCGCAGGCTTGCCATTGCTAACATGGCTCGCAAGCCTTTTCTCTCAAAAATTTGTTTCGGCTCAGTGCTTCAGCGCCACTAAATTCCTTAAGCTCCCTAAACTCCTTAAGCGCCTTAAACTATCTAAAAGCGCGGAAAAAGGAAGGAGGCCGGGCAGGGTGAAATCTGCCGCGGCCTCCGCAAAAATAACTTAGCCTCGTGTAATTATTGGCGGTTCTTAGCTGCTATGAACTGGCGGTTCATGCGTGCGATGTTGCTCATCTTGATGTTCTTGGGGCACTCAGCCGAGCAAGCACCGGTGTTGGTGCAGTTGCCGAATCCCAGCTCGTCCATCTTCGACACCATGGCGCGTACGCGACGGTCGCGCTCCACTTCGCCCTGCGGCAGCAGTGCCAGCTGGCTTATCTTGGCGCTGACGAACAGCATTGCTGAGCCGTTCTTGCAGGCTGCCACACAGGCACCGCAGCCTATGCACGATGCGGAGTCCATAGCCTCGTCGGCTTTGGTCTTGGCAATGGGTATGGCGTTGGCATCCTGGGCGCCGCCGCAGTTGAAGCTGACGTAGCCGCCGGCCTGCTGAATCTTGTCGAACGCGTTGCGGTCCACCATCAGGTCTTTGATTACCGGGAAGGCGGCTGAGCGCCACGGTTCAACGGTGATGGTCTCGCCGTTTTTGAAGCGACGCATGTAAAGCTGGCAGGTGGTGGCGCCAACGGCGGGTCCGTGGGGATGGCCGTTGATGTACAGTGAGCACATGCCGCAGATACCCTCGCGGCAGTCGTGGTCAAAGGCTATCGGCTCCTGACCCTGCTCTACCAGGCTCTCGTTTAAGATGTCGAGCGTTTCCAGGAATGAGGTGTCCGGTGTCGTCTCAACATTGGAATACGTCACGAACCCTCCCTGTGACTTGGCGTCGGCCTGGCGCCACACTTTGAGGTTGACTCTCATTATGTTTTCGTCCATGTTTTCTGTATTTTGGAGGGGTTATGACTTATAGTTACGGGTTTGCACCTTGATGGCTTCGTAGTGCAGCGGTTCAATGATGAGTTCCGGAGCTTTTCCTTCGCCCTCATATTCCCAGCAGGCCACATAGAAGTAGTCTTTGTCGTCGCGCTGAGCTTCGCCTTCGGCTGTTTGGTATTCCTCGCGGAAATGGCCGCCGCAGCTTTCATTGCGGTTCAGAGCGTCGTAAGCTATCAGCTCGCCCATGCTGATGAAGTCGTTCAGGCGGAAAGCCTTGTCGAGTTCTATGTTCATGCCTTCCATACTGCCGGGTATGTAGAGGTTGGTGTTGAACTCCTGACGCAGTTCTTTGAGCTTGGCAAGAGCTGTTTCCAGACCCTCTTTGGTGCGGCCCATGCCCACATACTCCCACATGATGTGGCCCAGCTCCTTGTGGATGCTGTCTACCGAGCGTTTGCCCTGGATGTTCATGAGGCGTTCTTCTTCGGCTATGGCGTGAGCCTCGGCCTGGTCGAACTCCGGAGTGTCGGTGCGGAAGTGAGGCACTGAAATCTGGTCGCTCAGATAATTCTGAATGGTGTAGGGGAGCACGAAGTAGCCGTCGGCCAGACCCTGCATCAGGGCGCTGGCGCCGAGGCGGTTGGCACCGTGGTCTGAGAAGTTACATTCGCCGATGGCGAACAGACCCTTGACGCTGGTCTGCAGCTCGTAGTCTACCCAGATACCGCCCATGGTGTAGTGGATGGCCGGGAAGATCATCATCGGGTTGTAGTATTTCTGACCGTCTTCACCCACGCAGGCCAGTTCGCCGGGGTTCACGTCGGTGATTTCCTCATACATATCGAAGAGGTTGCCGTAGCGCTGGCGCACAACGTCGAGGCCGAGGCGGTTGATAGCCTCTGAGAAGTCGAGGAACACAGCCAGACCGGTGTTGTTGACGCCGAAGCCATGGTCGCAGCGTTCCTTGGCGGCACGGCTGGCCACGTCGCGCGGCACCAGGTTGCCGAAGGCCGGATAGCGGCGCTCCAGATAGTAGTCGCGCTGATCTTCGGGTATGTCGCTGCCCTTTATCTCGCCGCTCTGCAGCTTGCGGGCATCCTCAATGTTTTTCGGCACCCAGATGCGGCCGTCGTTACGCAGTGATTCCGACATCAGAGTCAGTTTCGACTGTTTGTCGCCGTGTACCGGGATACAGGTGGGGTGAATCTGCACGTAAGCAGGGTTGGCGAAGTAAGCGCCCTTGCGGTAGCAGGCCATGGCGGCGCTGACGTTGCAGGCCATGGCGTTGGTGCTAAGGAAGTAGGTGTTGCCGTAGCCGCCGGTGGCTATTACCACAGCGTGAGCTGCGAAGCGTTCCATCTTGCCGGTGATGAGGTTCTTGGCGATGATGCCGCGGGCGCGTTCCACGCCGTTCTCATCCTTTATCAGCACCACGTCGTGCATCTCATAGCGGTTGAAGCTCTTCACCTTGCCGGCCTGTATCTGACGGTTCAGGCTCGAGTAGGCGCCGAGCAGAAGCTGCTGGCCTGTCTGGCCTTTGGCGTAGAACGTACGCGATACCTGAGCGCCGCCGAACGAACGGTTGGCAAGCAGACCGCCATATTCGCGTGCGAAGGGAACGCCCTGTGCCACGCACTGGTCGATGATGTTATTGCTCACCTCAGCCAGACGGTATACGTTGGCCTCACGGGCGCGATAGTCGCCGCCCTTCACCGTGTCGTAGAACAGACGATAAATGCTGTCGCCGTCGTTCTGATAGTTCTTGGCTGCGTTAATACCGCCCTGAGCGGCTATGGAGTGTGCGCGGCGCGGACTGTCCTGGATGCAGAAGTTGAGCACGTTGAAGCCCATCTCTGCCAGGGTGGAGGCTGCCGATGCGCCGGCCAGACCCGTACCTACTACTATGATGTCGAGTTTGCGCTTGTTGGCCGGGTTCACCAGCTTCTGGTGCGCTTTGAAGTTGGTCCATTTCTCAGCGACAGGACCCTCCGGAATCTTGCTCGCTTCCGGACTCATTACTCTGATTTTGTCGTTAGTTGCCATATCGCTTCCTGGATTATTGGTTTACTGTATTGTTGTCGGCTTCTGCTGCAGCGGCGGCATTTTCTGCCGGAACCTCTTCTGCCGTTACCTCTTCTTCGCTTACCTCTACCTTTTCACCCTGAGGCATGCCCTGCGGCATCATCATCGGGTTGAATTGAGGCAATTCCGGTTTAGCGTTTATGTCCTTGCCTTCCAGATAGTTCAGGAACTGATACATATTGGTAATCTTCTCCACCTCTTTGTCGAATTCGGGGCTTTGATTACGTATCATCTGCTTCTGCTGTTCGTTGAGCGACAGAATCTGGGAGTAAGCCTGCGTGGCCTGCTCTTTGAAGGCGTCATATTCTATTGACTGGTTACCGCCCATACCCAGGTTGTCGAGCACCATGCCCACATACTGGTTGCGCAGAGCGTTGTTGGTGGTATAATAGTCCTGATTGGCTTTCACGGTGAATACCAGAGCCTGAGCCACGAACAGAGCCACTACGATGGAAGTCCACCATGCGCTCACCTTTTTCAGACGCTGAATCCAGATGGTGTTGTTCCAGCCGATAGTCTGGAACATTGACCAGAAGCCATGGTTCATGTGGAACCACAGCGCCACGAAACCAATGATGTAAACCACCGGAGTCCATGCGCACTTAAAGGCTTCCTGGATGAAGATTGTGCCTGCCTGCACGGGGATGATACCCTCATGACCCTCTATCTCGGCCAACTGCATCTTGGCCCAGAACTGGATGAGGTGCACTACAAGGAACGCCAGGATTACCACGCCGAGCACATACATGTTCTTCGACGACCACTCCACGCCGGGGGCGTTCTTGCTGATGGAGTAACGCTGGTTGCCTCGTGCGCGGCGGTTTTGAATCGTCAGCATCGAAGCCCAGATAATGTGGATGATGAACAGAAGAGCCAGGCCCATGGAGGCAACCAGTGCATACCAGTTGGCGCCCAGGAACTCGCAGATCACGTTGTAGGCCGTGGGCCATACAAGGGCTATCGCGTTCATCACACAGTGGAATGTGACAAATAGGACGAGACATGCGCCGGTCAAGGCCATGATAAACTTACGCCCTATGGATGAGCTTGTTAACCACATAGATGTTTTTGTAGAGTTTAGGTTATTTGTTTAGTTATTTTGTTTTCATGGTTCATCAGACCGCTTTTCTGAAAGCGACCCTGAATTAGTATGCAAAGTTAACACCTTTTCACTATATACACAAATCAAATACCCAATTTTGGTGATTTCTGGCGTCGTATGAGGGGTTATTGGCGGCTATGCTTTTTACAGGATAGGAAAATGGAGAAGGGGCGCGCCGGTCAATGACGCGTTCCTTCTCAGTATGCCGGACCGGAAGCTAACGTTCAGTCCGGCCGGGGTTCATGAAGCTTAATATACCACTTTCTGCGACTTGTTTTGCTGTATCTTGATGTACATGACGCCTTTCTGCGGATGTGCCACCTCGATGCCGTCGAGGGTGAAGTAGCGTGCCGGCGAGGCGTCTGCGTCTACGTCCTCGATGCCGGTGTATACGGATACGGAAATCATAAACGACGTCTTGACAAGGTTCGCATACACTGTTACGTCGGCGGTGCCCACTTTCACCAGTTTTGCCTGCAGACGCATTGTCTTGCTGTCAACATACTCTGTGCTGATTTCCACCGATTCGGGGTTGGAGTTCTGCACCACGAAGTTGAGTATGGTGGCATTGGCCGGAATGGTTACGGGCGTAAGGGTGCGCACTTTGCGTTCCTCGCCGCTCATCTTGCCGGTGAAGTAAATGCTGTCGGGCGATACGTCGGTGTCATGCCAGTAAGCAAAGGTCTTGAAATTCTTCCAGCCTGCACATTCTTTGTAGTTCATGAACATGCCTGCAGGGATGGCGAGCATACAGTCAGGCCAGATTTCGGACGAGAAGGCCTGTCCATAATCGCTCTCTGCAGTTGCAGTGAACGAGGGAGGCACGAGACTGTGATTCTTGCCGTAGTTCACGCAGCGGATAAAGCGGATGTTGGGTGAGCCGGAGAAGGCGCGCACACCTATGGTCTCCAGATGGTCGGGCAGACCCACGCTTATCAGCTTGGTGCAGTTGGCAGCCATCTCTTCGGGTATTGCCTTGATGTTGGCCGGCAGACGGAGAATGTCGATGTTTGTGCCGGCAAAGGCGCGGGGTGCTATGGTGGTTACAGAGTAAGTCTTGCTGTTGTAGACTACCGTATCCGGAACGGTGATTTCGCCGGTATAATCGGGCGAGGCAAGCACAGTTGCTGTGCTATCGTCGGCAAAGAGCTCATAGCTGATGCCGTCGATTACGGCTTTCTCGCTTTCAACGCTGCCAATGGCGCGGATACGGGCAAATTCCTTCCATACATCGGCCTCCTTGTAGAGTGCCAGGCTGCTTTCCGGAACATAGAGTCGGCAGGTGGCATAGATGGAGGTCGAGAAGGGATTCATGTCCTGACCGGGAATTGATGCAATGAAGAATGTGGGAGGCACAGCGGCTTTCACTGTCAGCGTGTCGAGTGCCGTGCAGCCGTTGAAGACGAGCAGATTCAGCTTCTTGAGCGAGCTGCCTAAGGTTGCGGTCTTCAGGGCGGCGCAGTTCTGGAAGGCCTGGTTGTCGACCAGCGTAACGCTTTCGGGCAATGTTATTTTCGTAAGGCCGGTGTTGGAGAAGGCACTTGAGGCAATTGTCTTTATGCCTTCGGGCAGCTGCACTGAGGCCAGCGACGAGCAGCCCGAGAAGGTGCTCATGCCTATGCTGTCAACGCTTGAGGGTATCACAACAGCC
This sequence comes from Prevotella sp. CAG:485, assembly GCA_000437495.1. GTDB lineage: Bacteria > Bacteroidota > Bacteroidia > Bacteroidales > Muribaculaceae > Lepagella. The sequence goes on along the minus strand of FR897825.1, from coordinate 63,415 downwards.
TGCAGGTTTTTGCAGTTTTTGAATGCGTTCTGCGAGATAAGACGCACGCCGTTGTCAATCACCAGGCTCTTGATTGAGCTCACGCCCTGGAAAACGTAAGGCTTCAGGGTTTTCATGGTGCCGGGTATATGCACTGCTGTAACCAACTCTCCGTTGAGATACATCTGCACGCTGTCCATGTTGAACGGTGTGGCCTGCGGGTCGCGGAAGGATATATTCATCCATGAGTCCAGGTTTGTGATGTTGACTCTCTTCAGATTGCTGCAGTTGCGGAAGGCATTTAAGCCCATGGTGTCGACCGTGGCAGGGATGCTCACGGAGGTCAGGTCGGCCATGAGCGCGAACGCGTTGTTGTCGATGCCGCGAACCTTGAACGTGGAGCCATGCTGCACAAACTGCGGAATCACTACGTCGCCGGCGTAACTGCCTGTTTTGGGGCGAATTACGTAGGCATTTGCGATTTGTGCTTTTTCGTTGAGCTCAAATCGGTAGCTGATGCCGTCAATAACATCCTGAGCGGTAACACATATCACGTTGGCGTTGTTGCTCAGGGTGCGGTTGCCGTTGCAGATGACTTCTATGATGGCGTTGCCTGAGCCTACGGCGGTAACAACACCCAGGGAGTCAACAGTTGCGATGTCGGGGGTGAGGGATTTCCATTCCACGCTCTTGTCGGTGGTGTTTTCAGGCAGTATCACAACGCCGAGCTGTACGGTGTCGCCTATCAGCATTGTGCGGGGCATGCCGGTAATTTCTACCGACGTGGGCAGAATGGCGCTGTTGGGATCTTCTTCAATGGATGCGAAATCCTTCCAGCCGTCAGCGGCTTTATAGGCTGCCACACAGCCTTTGGGCACATAGAGCTTACAGGTTGAGGTGATAGTGGCAAAGGCGCCTGAACCTACCGATGCAGGTGTGAGGCCGAGGGCTGTCATGGTCTTCAGAGCCGAGCAGCGGCGGAACGCGTTGTTGTTGATGCTTATCAGCTTGGCGGGCAGCGTTATGGTGGTGATGCCCGATTCCTGGAAGGCCTGCATGCCGATGATATTCACTGTTGAGGGCACCTTCACTTCCGTAACTGCGCTCTGCATATAGAAGGCCTGATTGCTTATCTGAGCCACAGCATACTGCTTGTTGTTGTAGCTGATGAATTCGGGAATATTGATTACGCCTGAGTATTCGTCGCCGTTGGGCCAGCCCGATTCTACGGGGCTTACAACGTAGCACTGAAGCGCGCCTTCTATGCCCTCGTAGGGCTTCTTGGTAATCTCGTAATGAACGCCGTCCACAATTATGCGGCCCTCTTCAATCATGCCTCCGATTTCCTTATACGTCCCGAAGCCGCTCCAGTTGGCGTCAGCCTGATATGCGGCTGTGGTGCCGGCGGGAACGGTAAGGGTAGCGGCCGACTTGTTGAAGTTGGCGTTGAAAATCGACGTGGCACCGGTGGCAGGTGTGGGAGGTACGGTGGCCTGAACTTCTATGTTGGTGAGTAGCGGACATTTGTAGAAGGTGTTCTGTCCTATGGTCTTAAGGCCTGTGCCGAAGCTTACTTTGGTCAGTTTCGGGCAGCTGTAGAAGTTGTTGTAGGCGATGTTTTCCAGCGAGTTGGGAAGGGTAATCTCTGCTATATTGCAGGCATAGAAGGTCTCGTATTCAATATTCTTAAGGCCCTCGTGGAATGTTACCGAGGTAACGTTCTGGGTCTGATAGAAGGCGCCGGCTTCCAGATTGTCGACCACATATTCGGTGCCGTCAACGGTTATGGTACCGGGAACGTCAACCTCCGGACCAATCTGTTTCGGTGCGCCGTTGCCGTAAATCATATATGGAGCCATCATGGTTGCCGTCTTCTTGGTGGCGTCGTATCTGTAATAGAGGTCGCCTATTTGCAGTTCGTTGTTGCACAGAAGAGCGCGGGCCGTTATCCAGAAGGAATTGCTTATATAAGATTTTGCAAGGTCGCTTGTGGCCGAGTTCGCAGGCAGATGCACGTTCAGAGTCTGCCGCATGGTCGACGGGATGCTGGCGGTAACGGTACCTACCACTCCGCCGGTAAAGCCTATGTAAAGGTCGCGCAGAGCGGCGCAGTTGGTAATGCCGTTGCCTTTGATGTCGCTGGTGCCGCCTATGTTGAGTTTTACCAGCGAGCTCATGTTGCTGAAGCTGTAGGCGTTGATGGTTGTGCAGCTTGAGGGAAGCGTTACCTCTGTGCAGGTGGCATTCTGGAACGCCATCCCTTTCACTGCCGTAACGGTGTAGGTCTTGCTGTTGTAGATGAAAGTGGATGGAACGGTTACCACGCCGGAATAGGGCGTCTGGGTTATGCCGGCCTGATAGCCGCTGATAACCGATGCTGTGTTGGCAGTGTGGTCCATTTCATAATAGATGCCATCGACCAGGACGTAAGGCTCGTCGGAGCCGCCGCCACCGCCTCCGCCGCCGCCTCCGCCGTCAGCTTCTTTGTATTCTTTGAAACCGTCCCAGTTGGCGGCTGCCTTATATGCGGCAAGGCTTCCTTTGGACACCGTGAGAACGATGTTCTTCTTCACGTCCGCAGGCACGGTGTTGGCCGATATTGTGGGCGGGTTCGCAGCTTCTATGGTTATCGAGGTCAGCGATTTGCATTTGGCAAAGGCGGAGGTGCCTATGGTTTCCACCCCTGAGCCGATGGTTATCGAGGTCAGAGACGAATACTGGAAACAGTCGTTGCCGATGCTTTTTACGAATTGGGCACGACCAAAGTCTTCAGCACCGTGCCGTCGAACGCCGACACGTCAAACGAAGTGATGGTGTTTGGCAGGGTAACGGACGTAAGGTCGGAATTGTAATCGCAGAAGGCCAACGCTGCCACGCCGGTAACGGTGTAGGAGGCGTTGTCGTACGTTACCTTTTCCGGCACCGTTATGTCGCCCGAATAGTAAGTGTTTGCCCAGTAAGCCCCACTGCCTACCTGAGCGGTTTTAGCAGTGGTGTTGAAGATGTAGAACACCCCGTTCACTACCGCTGTTGGGTCCTTGGGCTGGCTTAGCTGCCCTCGGGCATTGACAGCTATCGCTATCAACAGTAGAATCAGAAGTTTTTTCATATATTAGAATTTTTTTGATGGAAATTCCGCTGACGTGTTGCAAATTGCAGCACTATATACTTGCTGCAATGTATCGGAGCTTTGTCAGCTCTGAATACAGTAACATTTAAAAAGACATCAAAAGGGTATTTGAGAAGCCGGGATGAATCAGCAACTCAGAGAAAGGGGGTCTGGCCGAGAATTTTGCAGGACGGATAATTATAATAACGCCCTGAAGCAAGCACCACAGACCGCCTTGACTGTCAACGCAATCCTGCGCTGAGCATGAGATTCCAAATCTGCGGAATCATTACGAGCGTATGGCTTCTGTTGCCCATACGCATGGCGTAATTGTATGACCTTAAATAATAAGAACGGATACACTTTTTTCCTGACTGCGCACAAGAGTATTCTTCCCATTGAGGATTCGGGAAGAATATCCGGAAGGTGTATTGATATGAATTGCGGTCATCAGGGTTAGTGTTCCAGGATATTCAGCGCCAATTACTATTACTAATAGCGGCGGCTTCGCCTGCAAAGTTATAAAAATATTTTTTACGTATGCAAGTGCCTGTTAAAATTTTTTATAACAGGGCTTGCAGTCAGGGCTTTCGGGCGGATTAGGATTTGCGGCGGAAACGGCCTAAAAGGTAGGCGAATGATTCGCGCAATATCACCGAGCGAGCCGCGTAAAGCACGGCGATGTAAAGCAACGCGCCGGCACAGAACTCGGCCGCTATCAGCATTGCCGGATGCAGACTCAGCGTGCCGAGCAGCGAGGCGGCTGCCATCACTGCGGCGGTGAGCAGCAGATAGGGCGTCAGGTCGGCAAGATATTGCAGCAGCCTCACAAAAGTTACTCGCACGGTGATATAGATGACGTAGGCGTAGGTGAGCAAAGAGGCGAAAAACTGGCCCCATACCAACGCTTCCACGCTACCGAAGGGCAGGGAGGCGAACAGTGCGCCTACCATAAGCACATCCTTCACCACTTCCGTGCCCACAAAGCGTCCTGCCTTGCCCAACGCCAGGATGCAAGTGTTGCACTGAGCTATCAGCACTATGAGCAAACCGCGGGCCACAAGAATCTGAAAGAGGGGAATTGCCTCGTCCCATTTGCTGCCGAAGAGTAGATGGAAAATCGGGGCAGCCATCACTATCAGAGCGCCGCTTACGGGGCAGGCTATGAAGGCCGTAACGCGGTTGGACTTGCGCATGGCTCTTACGAAGCGCTCTTTCTCCTCCTGAAAGCGGCTGAGAAGGGGCAAAAAGGTGGTGTTGAAAATCTGGCTCAGCGAGGCATAACCCATTTTGCTCCATTTGTCGGCCTGCGTGTAGACACCCAGCGTTGCCATGGGGTAGAGAATGCCTATGACGAATGTGTATGCGTTGAGCGAGCCTACGTTGAGCAGACACGACGCAAAGACGCCGGCACCCACCCGCAGCATGGCACGCAGCGAGGCGCTCGAGAAACGTGCCGACGGCATCCAGCCGCCGGTGAGCCACAGCCATCCGCTCTTTATGGCCGCCTGGCTCACGCTCTGCCATACCAGCGACCACGCGCCGAAGCCCCTGAGCGCAAGGATGATACCCAGGGCGCCGGAGGTGATTTGCGACACTAAGTTGGCTATGGCCACCTGCCTTACGTCCATCTTCTTCATCAGCTGATTGGTCTGCACTATGCCCAAGGCTGTGAAGATGAAGGTGAGGAACATGACGCGCGACATGGGCACCAACTCCTCCGTGCGCCCGAAGAGGGCGGCTATGGAGGGGGCGCAGAACCAGAGAATGACGTAAATGGCCGTAGCCACGCCTGTGTTGAACCAGAAAACGGTGCTGTAATCGGTCTGCGAGGGCTCCTTTTTCTGCAAAAGGGCTGTGCCGAAGCCGCTGTCGACGAACAGCACAGCGAAGGCCTGAAACATCAGAATCACGCCCACGAGGCCGAAATCCTCTTTCGGCAGCACGTTGGCCAGCACCACGCCCACAACGGCGTAGAGAATCTGCGAGCTGAAGCGGTCTATGCTGTTCCACTTCAGCGTTCGGGCAGTGCGCAGTTTCAGTCCGTCGTCGGCCATAAGGCGTTGGTTGTCAGGCGTTTAGCGTAGGAATCAGTTGCGCCTTTCGGGCAACGTTACAGGCTCTTCCTCCTCCTCTTCTATTTCAACTTCGACTTCCTCCTCTTCCACCTTCTGAACCGGTTTTTCGGTAGTTTGAGCCGGTTCGGCGTCCACACATATAACGCCCACATGCATCTCTGTCGGAGCGGCGTCGCTTGTCTGAGCGGGGGCTAAAGCTAACGGTGTGAGCTTGCCGCCGCCTAACTTCTTAATCTCGGACGGTTCGCCGCGATAATAGATAGTTGTGGAGCCGATGCCCTTTGTAGAGAGCGATTCCACTGCCCAGGTGTAAATGGAGCCTGTGCCCATTATGGTGCAGTTCACCGTGTTGGCTTTCATCTCGTCGGCACGAATCTGGCCTGTGCCCAACATTGTCAGCGAGGCTTTTGAGGTGTTGCCGCTGAGGGTCATAATGCCGTTGCCTGTGGTGAGCTTTGCCGAAACGCGAGTGCTGTTGATGCCCGTAACGGTCAGCGTGCCGTTGCCGATAAGAGTCAGCTTCAGTTCTGCCGCTGCCGGAATTTCGGAGGCCTGCACATTCAGCGCCGAGGTACTCTTTATCTCGGTCAGGAAATTTGAATATACATAGAGGGTAGGGAGTTCGGGGTCGCCCACATCCTCAACCGAGACCTGAATCTTCAGATTTCCCTTGCCGTTGTTGGTGAAGATGAAAGCGTCGGCAAACCGGTCAGCGCCGCTGAAGCGGGCATATCCCGCCGAATCGGCATTGGCAACCCAAACCACATTTACATCGTCGCTGACGTTGAGCACATTGAACTCGCCAACCTTCAGCTCATAATCGTGGGCCTGTGCGCCGCAGAACACCGTCAGCAGCAATCCCAAAAGCATTATATTCCGTTTCATGGTTTCAAATTATTTTGCAAAATAAGTTCGATTTCATCGAGGATTTTCAGCAACTCCTGCTGCGTGTCGGCGCGGAGCATACGAATGCGCACGGGGCGGAAATCGGGTATCCCTTTGAAGAGGGGAGTGGCGGCTAAATGGCGCCTTATGTGCAGAATGCCGCGATATTCGTCAATGCGCTCTATGCTCTCGCTAATCTGCCTGCGGAGCAAGTCGAGTTTGCTCTTTATCGACAGCGGAGTGAAGGCGCCTGTGTCGAGATACGAGCGCATATCGCGAAACACCCACGGAGCGCCGAACGACGCCCTTCCGACCATTATGGCATCTACGCCTGTCTCGTCGAAGCGGGCGGCACATTCCTGCGGAGTGGTAACATCGCCGTTGCCAATGAGGGGAATCTCCAGGCGTTTATCGGCTTTCAGCGCCGCTATCGGGCCCCAGTCAGCCTTTCCCGTGTACATCTGCGAACGGGTGCGTCCGTGTACTGCCAACGCCTTTATGCCGCAGTCTTGCAGCCGCAGAGCCAGCTCGCCTATGATGATGTTGTTGCAGTCCCATCCCAGGCGCGTCTTCGCCGTTACAGGCAGGTCGACGGCCTGCACAACAGCTTTTGTTATGGCGAGCATCTTCTCCGGGTCGCGCAGCAGACCCGCGCCGGCACCTTTCTGCGCCACCTTCTTCACCGGGCAGCCGAAGTTGATGTCGATGATGTCAGGACCGGCATCCTGCACCATGCGCGCGGCTTCTGCCATAGCTTCCGGCTCGCGGCCGTAGATTTGTATCACCACGGGTCTTTCGCTGTCGTGCACCTCGAGTTTGCGGGCTGTGGAGGCGATGTTGCGCACCAGCGCCTCGGCGCTCACAAACTCCGAATACACCATGGCGGCGCCCATTTCGCGACAAATTTTGCGAAACGAGGAGTCTGTAACATCCTCCATGGGAGCCAACAGCACAGGTCTGTCGCCCAAGTCTATTCCGGCTATCTTCATCAGCGTAAGGTGAGGGTGGAGAAAGGAGTGGCGAGCAGCTTCTCGGCCTGACGGCGCAGATCTTCGGGCTGAAGGTCCATGATGCGGCGGCGCGAGTAGTCGATGTCGTGAATCTCGTTGTAATAGAGCAGCGATTTGCAGAGCTGCATGGCGCAGTTCTCGCGATGGTCGCTGTAAACCTGCAGTTGCCCGGCCAATTGCCTCTTCACTCGGTCAAAAGTGGCCGCATTCATCGTGTTTTGCGCCAGTTTGTCGAGTTCGCGCATAGCCAGTTTGCGGCATTGGTCAACCCTGTCGGGGTCGCAGGCAAAGTATATCTCCATAACGCCGCAGTCGCTGAACAGAGCCAGCGACGAATCGGCCGAATATACGAATCCGCGTTTCTCGCGCAGCTCCTGATTAAGCCGCGAGTTCATGCTCGGACCCCCGAGGTAGTTGTTGAGCAGCTTCAGCGCGAACCGGTCGTCGCTGTGCAGGCTGCATACCCTGCGGCCCGTAATGGTGTTTGCCTGATGGCCGTCCTGGTCGTCGACATTGTTGAATGGCGCCACCTCAGCCGGACTGACACGTTCGCTCGGCTCTGTGGCGTAATGAAGCCCGGAGAAATATTTGTTCACCAGCGCTTCCACCTTGGCCGGCTCCAAGGGGTCGGCACAGTAGAGCGCCATGTTGCCCGGAGTGTAAAAAGTGTCGATGAAACGGCGGCAATCCTCCCGGTGAAGCTTTGCCACGCTCTCCTCGTCGCCCAGGATGTTGTGACCCAGACGCGAGCCGCTGAAGATGTTGTTTTCAAAATCGTCGAACACCAAATCGGCCGGCGAATCGAGATAGCTGTTTATCTCCTCAATCACCACTTCTCGTTCGCGGTCCAGCTCGTCGCCCGGGAAGTTGGAGTAGGCCACAATGTCGGAAAGCAGGTCGAACGAGCGCGACAGATAGCCTGTGGGGGCGTTGGTGTAAAGCAGCGTCTCTTCCTTACCCGTAAAAGCATTCAGCTCGCCACCGATGCTCTCCATGCGGTTGGAGATGTATGATGAGCGGTGATGTTCGGTGCCTTTGAACAGGGTGTGTTCCACAAAATGAGCCAGGCCATCCTTGCCGGCAGGCTCGTCGCGGCTGCCGGCGTTGACGGCTATGCCGCAGTATGACACCTGGCCCTCTATCTGCCAGTGAACACATTTCAGCCCGTTGGGCAACGTAAAGATATGATATGCGTTGTTCTGATGCATTTTTGTTTGTTTCTCTGAATATTCTTACTGCTGCAGGCGCGGCGGTAGAAAAGAGTTTTGCAAAGTTAGCAAATTTTCTTAAATTTGCAGCCAAGTTTATGACTCCCTGTTTGTATAACCAAGACAACAATTACATTTCCGGTTTGCGAATCTTCTTGATCACAGTCATGTTATCTGTAAGTTGTATCATGACAGCTCAGTGGAAAGTGCCGGACAATGATTTGCGCACTCTCAACGAGGCTATAAAGAATGCGCCGGATTACCGCGCGGCCAAGACTCGTCAGCTCGACTCGCTGAAGCATCAGGCACGCTTGACAAAGAGTGCGGTGAGGCGCTTCAACCTCTATATGGACATCGGCAACGGCTACCGCACTTTTAACGCCGACTCGGCTCTGCAATATTTTGTAATGGCTGAGAACCAGGCAGTTCAGTCGGGCGACGTCAGTCTGCGGCATAGCGCCGACATAGGCGTTGTCAACGGCCTCACGGCAGCCGGTTTCTTCATCGAGGCGACTCAGCGTCTCGACACGCTGCGGAAAACCGCCATGCCTCTTGAGCAGCGGCTGGCGATGTGGTTGAGCGGCAGGCGGCTCTATTCGGCCATGATTGGTTATGTGGGCGAACAGGGTGCCACTTTTCAGCAATACAGGGCGCAATATCTGGCGTTCGACGATTCGCTGCTGGTGCATCTGCCGCACAACAGTCTCACTTACCGGTTCATCTACGCCGAACGGCTGGTGAGCAAAGGCATGAACGAGGAGGCCGCCGAGTGGCTGCAGCAGATTCTGAACACCACGCCTATACAGAATAACATTTACGGCAAAGCGGCCTATCAGCTTGCCATGGTATGTCGCAACCGGGGCGACGAGCAGCAATATGCCTCGTATCTGACCAAAGCTGCCACGAGCGACGTAATGGGCTGCGTTACAGAGGGTTGGGCCATGCCCAAGCTGGCCGAATGGCTCTATCAGAACGGCAAGCTCGACCAGGCGTTCATCTATATCAACTACGCGCTGAGCGAGGCCAAGTCAGGCAACGCCCGTATGCGCTCGGTGGTGATTTCGCAAATGGTTCCGGCCATTGACGACGCCTATCGCAAGAGCCTCACCAGCTCGCGCGACAAACTGGTGATTTATCTCTGCATCGCCACGTTCCTCTTTGTGCTGGCCGCTATCCTAACGGCGATATTGCTGCGCCAGAACAAACGAAGCCACGAAACGCAGAAAAAAATCACCGAATACAGCCGCTTGCAGGAGCTTTATTTGGGTAACTTTGTGAGTCTCTGCTCCACCTATTCCTCTAAATTGCAGTCGTGGCAGAAACTGGTGATGCGCAAGTTAGCGTCGGGCCAGACGGAGGATTTGCTCAAGACCCTGAAAGCCGGAAAATTATCCGGTGAAAACGAGGATTTTCATTCTTCCATTGACAAAGCTTTCCTGGAACTTTACCCCCGGTTTGTGGAGGAGATAAATGAGCTTTTGCGCACCGAAGAGAAGATGGAGCTGAAAAAGAAAGGCACCCTGCCGCCTGAGCTGCGCATACTTGCCCTATTGCGACTCGGGGTTGTTGAAAGCTCGCGCATAGCGGCCATTTTGCAATATAGCGCCAACACGGTGTATGCTTACCGCAACAAGATGCGCAACAAAGCCATCGACCGCGACCACTTTGAGCAGCAGGTGCGCCAGATTGGCTACAAACCATAGTTTTTGAGGAGCCTTAAGAGCCTTTGAGAGCCTGAGTTTAAGGAGCTTAAGGAGGTTAAAGAAATTAAGGAGCTTAAAGAACTTTAGGCTCTAAGCTCCCTAAGCTCCTTAAACTCCCTAAACTCCTTAAACTCCTTAAACTCAGGCTCTTAAGCTTTACATCTGCGCGTAAGAGAGCACTGTGGGGCTCTCCACGTCAACGCCGTATTCGCGGGCTCTTTCCACGATGGCGCGTGCCAGCTTCGGCTTGAGGTCCTCAGGGCAATAACGGAAATATGCTTCCGCAGCCCTTACATGCGCTGCATCAGGCATGGGATATTCTCTGCGTTCGGGTAAACCAAATACACTTGAGGGAAGTTCCTTCTTCTCCTCATAAGTAAGTCTGTCGTCCATAGTATTTTCTAATCTTTTTAAATTTAAACAACCAAAGAGTGAAAATTACGCAGTCCCGGGGCATAAAATTGGCTTTCCTGACTGGCTTCGCCGCCAAACAGAGCGTAAACAGGCCCTTTATTGTCAATATAACAATCTATATTTAGCCCTATATTGAGAAATTGTAAATAACTGAATAACAATAACATACGCGGTTATGTTCTATTTTTCAATCTATATTTTTGCCATAACGCTTGCCGGGGGTATTGCAATGGAGTAATTTTGCAGTGTCAAAAAATTTGGAATCGCAAATACAACGAAGGTAATAATAGGTAAATTTCAAGGGAGTGAAAAAATAACTTAGGTTTATCGTACTAAATAATCGTTTATGTTAGGTTTGTAGAAATAATTTGATTCGCAACGCGGCAGATTTCTTGGGAAAGAGGTCTGCTTTTTTTTGCCCCTGTTTTTGCCCATGAAAAACTATAATTCAAAAAGATTTTTTTAACACCCGTTTTCAGCACGAAATAGGGTTTCATTTGTCATTTTGCAATTAGGGAACATGAGAACACGCCTGAACCCGTGTTGCCTTCTTTCAAAAAGACAATGGAAAAAATTTCAATAATCGCAATTAATCAGAAAAAATTGCAGAACTATTAAGAATTATTATATTTGCACAACCAAACTTCGGTAAATCTTTAAAACCGAACACCAATATATCAATAAATAACAAAGAGCATGAAAAAACTTTCCATTCTGGCTCTGAGTCTCCTTGCCGGAACGGTAAGCGCCGCCGCGCAGTCTGTTCCTGTAGAGGATCAAAGAATCACAGAGCCGCAACAAGTCAAAGTAACCTACTCTCCGAGCTCAAAGGCAACCATGCCCAAAGCAGCCGCCAAAGGTGCAGCTCCGGCTTCAATAGTAGGCAAAAACTACGTAACCACCTACGGCAGCTTCATCAACTACGGCGAGCGTGCCGGCAGCATCATGGTTCAGGCAGCTGGCGACAGCGTTCTGCTGAAAAGGCATCGCCATGGGATACGACCTCAAGGGCAAATATGATCCCTCGACAGGCCGCATCACCATTCCCGTCAACAAGGTGATAGGTAAAAACAATTCCGGTGAGGCCATCACCATCTATAACCTCACCAAAGCAAGCAATTACTCCAAGTTCAGCACTGACCCGGTGGTTGCCACAATCAGCGACAACGAGATAATTTTTGCCGACGGTTTCTATGCCAAGGTTCCCGATGGCGGCTGTTATGTGTGGATGAACAATGTGGCCGCTAAAGAGGCTAACGGCATGATGAAAATCAGCCGTATTGATTTCAACACCCTGAAGCCCACCACCAACTATGAGTATCCGGTATACGTTGCCAAATTCGACGATAAGCACTTCACAGTGCTCGGCTTCAGCCAGTGGCTCTACAGCCATAAATATGACCTCAAATTCAACATCCAGAGCGCAAAACAGGCCACTATAACGACCACGACAACTCCGGTGGACTTCTATCACAATCCCACCACAAATGTTGACCAGATTTACAATCTGCTTTACCGCAACGTCAACACGGTAAACAAGGTGTCAAACAACCCCTCGTTTGTGGTTGACACCACCGGCGGCAAGACTACCCTCACCACCGTCAAGAAGCTTTTTGAGGCTTATAAAGACGGAACTACATGGCGTGGTTTCCTGACGGGCAATTTCGAACTCGTAGCCAATTTTAACATCATCAAGGCTCCGGTGGAAAACTGCGATACCATAGACGGCATCCGCTACAAATGCGACCCCGAAGCCAAAACAGCCATCGTTTTAGGTGCCGAACCCACAACCACGGCTCTCAACATCAAAGACAAGATTACTTATAACGGTGTTGAGTGCGTGGTGAATACCATTAACGAAAGCGCTTTTGCCAGCAATAAAACCGTGAAGAGCGTCACCATACCGGCTTCCATTACCAATATCGGCAACAACGCCTTCTATAGCTCAGGCATCAACGAGTTGCACATTGCCAGCCTGGAGGCTTGGTGCAAAATCAACTTCTTCAACAACAATGCCAACCCGCTTTGCCGTGTTTACTCATCGGCGTCAGCTGTAAAGACAGGTAAAGTGTTCATCGGCGAAGAGCCCCTTGGCACGACTATCACCATACCCGCAAGCATTAAGTCCATCCCCGGCAACTGCTTCGCATATATGCGTCCGGTGAAGAAGTATGTGCTTCCTGAAGGCCTCACATCGCTCGGCTACCGCTGCTTCTATCAGAACGACAGCCTGGTTGACATCAACCTGCCCTCCACCCTCACCTCTATCGACGGCTCGTTCTATAACTGCGGCTCACTGGAGTCAATAGACATTCCCGGCGGTGTGGAAATTCTCACAAAAGAGATCTTCAACGCATGCCGCAAACTGAAGAACGTTGGTCTGCACCACGGCCTAAAGGCAATTTACCAGTATGCCTTCTACGGCTGCTCAGGCCTTACCGAGCTCACCTTCCCCTCCACACTCGACAGCATTGGCTCGTCAGTCTTCAGCAGTGCCAAAAACATAACCAAGCTGACCTGCCGTGCCATAACGCCTCCCGCAGTATCTGCAGATGCAGTCTTCTCGCCCTTCGCAGCCAATTGCGTGCTGTATGTTCCTGAAGAGTCAATAGCTGCCTACAAAGCTGCTCCCGGATGGAAGAACTTCTCTGCTATAGAGAAAGACAATAGCGGCATCACAGACCTCGAAGATGAAGATGCACAGGTTGCGCCGGTTTATTACAACCTGCAGGGCATGAAGGTGGCAAATCCTGCCTCCGGCATTTACATTGAGAAACGCGGCAACAAGACCCGCAAAGTAGTTATAAAGAAATAGAAACTCAATATTGATAGCTTAAAAAGCATACCTGTTAACGGAGGCTGTGTCAAAAAGATGTTTTCACAGCCTCCGTTTTTTTTGTTATATATTAATAATGAGGTAAGGAAATTTTTAAATCAATATGGTGAAATGTAATCATAGGATAATATATTTAATTTAAATTATGTTGTACAACATAAAATTTTTTATGCTGCGTTGTTTGTTTTTTGTTTAACTTTGCCACCAGAACGAATGATGTAAATTTTTTTATGAACTTACTGCCTATATTTTAATTAGAAATTAGGCAATAGAATAGAAAAGTTTAATCTAAAACAAAGCAAGCGATGAAAAAAATCATTTTATTTTTCCTTGTTTTGTTGATGCTTGTTTCATGTTCTCAGATGGAGAATGAGTTGAGCATTCCTCAAAACGAAACAAGGAGAGATGGTAAAATCTCTCAAGAACAAGCGAGAGAGAATCTTATAAAGGTTCGTGGAAATTTCTATCCTGAAACACGAGGGAAAGAACCGGTGATTTCCTCCTGTGTGTCATACGGAAAAAGTATGACTCCAACAACTCGGTCGGGTGAAGAACCTATAATCTATGTTTTCAATTACGAAGACAATCAGGGGTTTGCGATAATGTCGGCTACTCCTGCCCTCCCCGAAGTGCTTGCAATCTCAGAGAAAGGAAATCTTGATTTGCAAAATCTTCCCGACAATGGAGTGAAAGCGTTTGTAAGTCGCATAGGCGAATTCGTGGAAGACCCCGATACTATGGCTGTAGGCGACGGGATACCTTATACGGTAAATTTCCCATGGCAGACAACGATCAAGACCGAACCTTTATGTAAGGTGAAATGGGATCAAGGTTCACCCTATAATAAATACACACCGATGGTTTCAGGACATAAGTCGTATGTAGGGTGCGGTGGAGTTGCTGTGGCTCAAGCGATGTCGATTTATCATAAGCCGGCTTCATTCCAGGGTTACAATTTTAACTGGGATGCTATGACGCAGTCGCATCCTTCTGACGACGCAATGGATCAGATAGCACGGTTCATGGAAGTGATTGGAAGACCTGGTATTGGTGATTTCTATTACCTGGAAAATGGGACAGGGGCAGATTTGCCTCAGTTGGTTAATGTACTTCACCAGTGTGGTTACGAAGAAGCTACAGATACACTCGTAAAATTGCCTACAGAAAAAAATCCTAGACAAATATTCTATTACGAGGCGGATGTGCGTAATGAACTGGAACTACTTCGTCCGGTTATAGTCTTAGGCTCAACTGAGAATAATGATATTGGCGGTAATCGCCATATATGGTTGCTTCATGGTTTCATGGAAATGCAACGGAAGGTACAACAAAGAGTGAACACCATTAACGGGTATGATATTCTTTCGGAAAGAACCGAGACAGAGGAATATGTGCTTTGTAATTGGGGTTGGAGCGGTATGTACGATGGATATTACCTCAATGGCATCTTCGATATGACAGGCGATGAATACATCCTTGAAGAACCGAACCCTAATGCAGGCTCAGGCCCGTTCGATTTTGCCTACAAGCTGAAGATTATCAAACACATATATCCAACTAAATAAAACGGCATAAGATGAAAACAAAGATTCTTTTAGCTGCAGGAGTAATACTGACAGCACTGTCACTCCTGACGTCATGCAGCGATGATGACAATGAGCCGGGTCTGTTGATCCACAGTCTGGCTGTTTCCTATCTGCAACCTACGGGTTTCTCTGTCAGCGACCTGCGAAACCTTACTCCCGAAGAGAGGAACGAGAAAGCGAATTTAATAACGTTCAGCGGTAATTACATTAATCAGGACTCGGCTCCTGAAGAGTTTACCCGCATCAGCCGTCTGTATGGAGATACAGCTTACTCAAAGAAAACAGCGGCTTACTGGCCGGAAAATCAGCGGCAGTTTCTCGGTCGTCCGGTAATAGGTTTCAAAGCTATAGCAACTGATAGCTCGTGGGGAGAACGTTATCCTCAGGGGGCTGACGTTACAGGGCTGTTCAGGGTCGGTTATACGTCCGCATTCAGATACATAGAAAGCGGTTATAAAGATGTTGACGCATACGCGCAGAATCATTCCATAGAGATGTCAAATTGGGGTGCCAAGACAGGATATGCTCTTTGTCCGGATGTTTCTGTGAGAATAGAATACATACCCGGCCTGACGAACGAGGACAATACGTTTCATAATTATGCTAATTGCAAAGGCCATAAATATACGTTGGAAATAATGTTTCCTGACGGCACAATGACCTCGACTGACAATTACATTTTCTGCCACATCAACCCTGCCGGCAATTAACATTTTTTGTTGAATGGGGTCTTACATTGAGAAACGTGGCAACAAGACCCGCAAAGTGGTTATAAAAGAATAACCCTACGGACATATAGTCCGCATACACAAGACTTCAGAACGTGTGTCATAGAGGGGCATCAGCCTCCTTTATGACACACTCTTTTTTTACCCTCAATGCCATCATATTAGATCTCACCGCCGTTTAGATATTTTAATAATTGAGCTCCCAGATTAGCCACGGACGCTCAGCATGAACATATCTTTGTGAGGAGTTTTTTAGGATAATACCTTCTCTCTGTAAGACAAGGATTGAATCAAACAATACGAATCAATAAAATCGCCCTTTGCTGATTTGGCAAATAGATTTTTTACTAAAGAAATTTGGGCTGTAATTAGCCAAATTGTGGCATATTTCCATAGTTTATGTCCTGCTAAAGCTGAGCACATGATTCACGACAAGAAAAGTGCATAATTTTCAAATTTTCTGTTAACGCTATTTAACAATAGTGGGGGTAAATCTGTTTAGAATATTTTTATTATGTTTGCAGCGAACCTAATAAACTATCACTTAGGCACAAACTTTGTCTTGTGCTTGTCAAATAAAAAGATGGAGATATGAGAGATTTAAAATTCAAAAAAACTGCTGCTTGTGATGATGGGCGCGATTGTATTCGCGCTGATGAGTGCCTGCAGCAATGACGAACCGAATATACCGGATGATAATGACAATCCGAACCCGGGGAATACGGAAGAACCAAGTGAACTTTTACCTCGTTGGGAAAAAGTCTTCTCTCAGCCTATGCAGGGAACAGATTATGATTTCCTGGACTTATGGCTGGTGATAAAAAACAGCAGTGGCACCAACCTTTTAGAAACGGGCGGTATTAAACTTCCCGGTTACTACTTTGAGTATCAAGGGAAAAATTATTATCTCGGTGATACCATCCCTGTTCCGGGGAATGATAGTCCGGTAAAGATCTTTACACATTATGGTTCAGGTGCCAAAGTGATATGTCCAACTATGACGAGGTTTCGTACAGAAATGGCAAGCTGGGACCCGATTGATTATACCTGTACTTTTGTCTGGCCGCAAAAAGACATCCGTAAGAAGATAAGGATTAGGGTAGAGTTTAACCCGAATTATCTCACTGATCTGAAGAATGCACAGGACACTCTGCCGAAAGGTCATGAAACCAAAATTCTGAAATATAAGATAGGTCGTTGGGTGAATGATTCGTCCATTCAGGACAAATATATTTGCGATTACACTACCTTTATCGTAGACTGACCGTCTGCTCAGCATAGCAAACCCGGACAATTCGGCATTGATGCGAATTGTCCGGGTTTGCTGTATCGGGATTCCGGTTATGGATGCTGTTGCAGGGTTTGGATTTATTGAGCCACCACAATTTTTACGGGCGAGAATCCGCCTTGGGCAGTGATGATGTATATTCCGGCAGGGAGTTCTACTTCGGTGCCTCGTTGAGCTTCAGTGGCGAAGTAAACGGTTCTGCCGTCGGGGGTTAAGGCGCGGAGGTTGAGAAGCCGGTCGGCGAGTACCATAAAGCCCCGGTTTGTCCAGCCTATCATCAGCGGTTCGGCCTCAATGCCTTCAACGCCTGAAGCCTTTACAAGCATTGTGTTGGAGGCCGGTGAGGTGAATCCCAGACGCGATGACTGCACGGAATAGGTCTCGTCGCAATCGGATCGGCGCCCAGTTATCTGCAGGCTGTTTGAGGGAGCCTCTTCGGTGGTTGTTACGGTGCCTGACGGCAGATATTGTGTGCGCGTTACTATGTAATAATCCACTACCTCGGCAGCGGCTGTCCAGTTGGCCACATACGATGAGTCGGTCAGCGATGTGGGAGCAGTGGCCGTTACGGCGGTGAGATTAGGTTTGGGAAGCGCCTGGCCTTTCAGCACCACATTGACCTGCTGTTCGGCCTTCAGACCGCCGTCGTAGATGGTGATGTTGGCCGTGTGTGTGCCGGTGGCGGTGGGACGGTAGAAGACATCTACTTTGGTGCCACCCTGGGCGTTGACGCTGGCTGCCGGCACGGAGTTGCTGCTCAGGGAGAACATGCTGCGGTCGGTGCCGGTAACGCGCATGGTCAGGGCTGAAGTCATGTTGGTGCCGTTGACAATCAGCGCCGTCTGGTTAACGCCGTTGACGGCCGTTTCGCCAAAGTCAAGGGCTTCGCCGTTGATGGGCGCTGTCAGTTCCGGGTCGCCGGTGATGGGAGGCGTGGTGCCGCCGTTCTGGTCTTTGATATAGAAAATCTCGGTGCTTTTGGTGCCCCAGATATATTCGGCGAGTTCGGGGAAATCGACAAACGGGTTGCGGTTGCCCTGCTGACGTTCGGCGGCGTCGTTGCGCTGAATCTCTTTCTGGCTCACCGGGTCCTGGCGCGACCACTGAAGCAGCATCTCGTAAGCCCACGGCTTCAGTGTGGGCCATTCGTTGCGGTTGCCCATGGAGTTGGCCGTCCAGTTGAGGTTGTCGTATACCGTAAAGACATAGAAATAGGCGCGTGCGAAATCACCCTTGTATTCATCAGCGGGTTCGAACACCATGCCCGAACCACCGGCGAAGCCGGGTGCCGGAACGCCTACCTTGGTGGCGCCGTTGTTGAACTTGGCATTGTTGGGGTCAACGGGGCCGAGCGGATAGTTGAGCTTGGCCTGATTGGCCGGTCCGTCGCTGGGATACAGATTGTAGATATCCGTCCAGGCAGGCGACGAGTCGTCGCTTCCCCACCACGACTTGGGCACCGAGTGCTCGCGCTGCATGTGGCAGTCGCGGAACGACTGTAGGCCGCTCTGACCGTTGCGTATGAGATAAATTTCGTTGCTGTACATCTCCCACCAGCGTTTCTGCCCGTTGTAGAGGTCGGGATAAACGTCGGTGTAAATCCAGTTGTTGGGCAGGTTGGTGTAGTTGAGCATGGTGTGTTGCTTCACACACTCTTTGGCAGCCTGCTTGAGGGCTTCGCGGCGTTTGCCCTCCATCTTGTCGTAATAGCCCGGTTTGTAGGTGGCGTCGCTCAGAGCAAAGCAGCACATACACAACGCCAAAAGTAAAAGTTTTTTCATTTAGCAGAATCTTTAGACCTTATATTTTAATACACCCCGCCGCGCTTTAGCTTTGCATCGCGGCGGGGTGTCTGTAATGTTAACGCTTAGAGAACCGCAGCGCTTCAGTTATTCTATAATCTCAGCTTCTGAAATGTTTTTCACACCGCGAACGCCGAAGTATTTTGTGATGTCGCCCTTTACCTTGACGTGTTTGAGGTAAATGGAGGGGTTATTGCGCAGACCCAGGATGTCGCGGGTGCTACCGGCTTTGATGCCGCAGGGAATGGATACCGATGTGGTGTTGCCGGTGGAGGTGCCTGCCAGTATCATGTTGGTGTTCTTGTAATCGTCTTCAGAAACACCGGTGAGATCGTTGCTGAAAGTGGCGCCAGAGCTCCAGGTCATGCCTTTGATGTAGCCAACCACGTAGCCTTCCACCCATACGCCGGATTCATCGGAGGTAGACGACATTACATACGATACGTTGTAGGGCTGCTCTTTGCTGCCTGCGCCGCCGGGGTTGTCGCCACCGCCGCCGCCACCGCCGCCACCGCCGCCGTTGGCGCCGCGCCACCGCCGCCGTTGGCGCCGCCGATGTTGACGTCGTCAATGCAATAGGTGGAGGAGCCTGACGAGGATGTGCCGGTGTATTCCCAGCCAATGTAAATGATGCCGCTGAAGGCGCTGAGGTCTACGGTGCTTTCAACCCAGCTTGAATAGCCGGAAGCCGGTATCTCGGGCAGAGTTACGGTAAGCTCCGTCTTTGTGGCGGTGTTGGGGTCGGCGCTTGTCAGCACATAAACCTTCATGGTAGATGTGGTGCTCTGGTAAGCGGCCTGGCACTTGAAGGTAAGGGTCTTCTTGGGCGATTTGCTCAGGTCGATGGCCGGTGAAATCAGCCATTCGTCCCACGGACCGGTGGTGCCTTTGTAGGCGGTGGCGGCGGCGTAGGTGTTGCCGCTGAACTCGTTCAGATACCAGTTCTTGTCGCCGCTTGTCTTGGTAACGGTCCATCCGGCTTCCACCAGATTCGAGATTTGCTTGTTGTAGCCTTCGAAGTCGCAGAAGAGCGAAGCCACAGCGTCGCCGCCGGGATTCGGGCCTACCGTAACGCCGTCAATCTGCCATTCGGCGGTGCTGCCGGTGTTGCCGGAGATGCCGTTGGCGCCGAGCACCGGAGCGAAGTTGCCGTAAGCCTTGATGGCTTTGCCGTATACGCCGGGGTTGTCGAGCAGGTTGCCATACTGACGCAGAGCAGAGCCCTGGGGCAGTTCAATTACCAGACACTTGGTGATGTCTTTGCAGTCGGCTGTGGGGCCTATTACCAGCGTGTTGTCCATCTCGGCGTTCGAGCCCCAGATTACCTGGTCGTTGGCGCTTACGTTAGTTACGCCGCCCTTCACTGAGCCTACAATGTATCCGCTTACCCATCCGGCAGCGCCTGTGCCCTGCAGCTCAACGGCTTCGGCCACGCTGTAAGGATCATCGAGGTTGCCCTTGCTGTCGAAGATGACGTCGGCAGTGGAACGGAGCAGCAGCTGCCACGAGTTGTTGAAGTAGCTGAGGATGCCGCGCACGGTGCCGTTGCCGCTGGGCATGATGTCCTGTGCAAACGAGGCGTAGCCTGAGTTGCGCACTGTGATGGTGTTGCCGGCGGCGTCGACCAGGGTGCGTGAGGTGGATTTGCGGTTGGGGGTTGCGTTGTAGTCCTCGGGAGCTACATACGGCTCGCTGCCGCCGCCCTCGAAGTGTACGTTGCGCAGCTCAATGAGCTGACCCTGCCAAGCCTGCTGACCTGCCGGCGTTGAGGGCAGCGAGGCCAGGTCGGCCACCAGGCAGTAGATGCCTTTGCTGAACTCGGGCTTTGCGCCGTCGGCCGGTATCACTGTCATGGAGGGCTCGGGCAGGCCGTTGAGCTCGGCGCGGCCCTGGAAGTCCTCATAGCTCATGAACGACGTCTGAGGAGTGCCGTTGTATGTGCCGTAGCCGCCTATCTGCTCATAGCCGGCATATTTGCCAATGTAAGCGCCCGTGAGGTTAACCACAATCTCCTGACCTACGCGGTAGGTGTTGTAGAGGCTGTTCTGGTTCACCGAGAAGGGGAGAGCGCCTGTTTCGTCCTGAATCACCAGGCTCTTGTAGATGTTGCCGGAGGCGTCGGAAGAGATGACGCGGCCGTGTACTATATAGTCGGAGCCGTCGGCTTTCTGCGGCACGAGCACTGCATAGTTGGTGGCATCGTCCCACAGATCAGCCTTCACCTCGGCTATTGTGGAGTTGGGTTGCATGGTGGCCACCGGTATGTCAACCGGCGGAGTGTCAAAGTCGTCCTTACAGCCCGTGATGCCTGCTGCAGTGACCAGCGCCAGCCCCGAAAGGGCAATGTCGCGTAAAAGATGTTTCAGATTCATATCGGATGTCTGTTTTTTGCTTTGTTGGTTTTAGAATCGTATGCCGAAGTTGGCGAATACGCGTATGCCCTGCGCGTAATAGTATTTGTTGGGGAACTTGCCTACGTTGTAGTTGTCGTAGTCGAAACGGCCCTGCTGGTAACCGCCGGTCATGATGTTGCGGTTGTTGAGCAGGTTGTTGACGCTGACGTTGATGTTGATGGAGCCCCAGCGTGTGTAAATGACCTTACCCACCGAGAAGTTCATTACGAAAGCATCTTTGAGCTTCTCCTGCGTGGTGATTTCCTTTATCTTGGCGTCGAGTTCGCCCTGTGTCTCCACGGCCTGCCAGAGGTCAGGCATTGCTTCGTGGCGAATGGGGGCGAGGTCAACATAGCTGTCGCCCATCCAGTTGGCGTTGAGGTTGAAGAACCACATGCCCGGAGCGGCCCAGTCAATGCCGAGGCTGTAAGCCTGCTGCGGAGTGCCGCCAACGTAGTAGTTTTTCAGATATACCGTGGTGGTAACGTCGGGAGCGGCGCCGTTTTCATAGCTGCGGGTGCCGGTGGGACGGTTCTTGTACTGATAGCGGCTGTAGGTGGCGGCTGCCGAGATGCTCAGCGCCGGGGTGATTTTGTACATCATGCCAAGCTCTACGCCTTTGTAGCTGGTGCGTATGCCGCTCATCACGTAGTTCATGAAGGTGGAGTACTGGTCATCGTAGAAGGCGGTTTTCTGCAAGCCGTCATACATCTCTGTCCAGAAGCCGGTGATTTGGCCGCGGAAGCTGGTGTAGTTCCATCCGTAGCTGATGTCGCCGCTGAGATAGCGTTCGCTCTTGAGGCCTGTAACGGAGGTGTCTTTGATACGGGGCGATACATACGCCTGGTCGGGCAGCGGGGCACGCGTGCCATAGCTGGCGTGTGCGGTGATGTAGTTGCGGCCGTTGATTTTGTATGTGGCGCCGGCTTTCAGGGCGGCGTTGTCGAAGGTATGGCGTTTGCCGGCGCCGTAGGAGTTTTCGGGGGCGCGGCCGTTGCGCATATTGCCGTGACGCATGAAGTTGGTGTAGCTCATCTCCAGACCGTAGTTCACATCCCAGTGGGTGGTGGTAATCTGGTTCTGCAGCCATGCCTTGGCTATGTATGAGCGTATGTTGTAGTCGTAGCCGAACTTATCGCCTTTCTTCACGCGGCGGTTGGGGTTGTTGAGGTCATTTTGCAGAATGGTGGGGTTGTCGGGGAAGTCGCGCTCCGAGAAGTTGTCGATGTCGCGCCAGAACTCGCCGCCGAGCAGGCTGCGGATGGTCTTGTAGTAATGGCCGTCGGTGTAGTTGAACGATACGCCGCCCTGCAGCGACATATTGTCGGTGAGACGCGTGTTGATGTATGAGTTGAACATCCACGAGGTGAAGTTGCTGTGGCGGTTCTCCAGGATGTATGTGGAGTGGCCTTTCAGCTCGGGGTTGCGGTCATACTGCGTGCGGTTGAGCTCGTTGATGCGGAACATCTCGTCCCAGTTTATCTGACGCGTGGCTTTGTTGTGCTTCCAGGCGTCGAGATACTGGTTGTAAACCTTTTCCTGATAGGCATACAGCTCGGGGTCGGTGTTGGGGTCTGCGTCGGGCAGATAATACGACGGCAGATAGCGGTAGTAGTCGGGACGCGGGTCGGCGGCCTGATACCAGTTGAGGGCCGAACTGCTGTAGTTGCTCGATTTGAAGGCCACTGCCGTGTTGATGGTGGTGCCCATTTTCGGTTTCCATATCCAGTTGAGGATAGCCGAGGGGTCGAAGCTGTCGACGATGCGTGCCGAGCGTTTCTCGCCGTTGAGGTAGCCCCAGTTGGGGTTATAGAGGTTGTTGTCGGCCAGGTCGTAGGCTTCCTGATAGGTAGCCGAGTTGGTGGCGCGCTGTGTGGGGTTGCCGAAGGTGGTGAGGTTGAGGCGGTGCTTGTCGTTGAAGATTTTCTCAAGGCTCAGCGAGTAGCCGAACGAGGCGTAATAGGTGCCTTCAATAACGCCTTCGGGGGCGTAACGGCCAATGACGCTTGCTGAGAAGGCCCAGCCGTTTTTGGTAACGCCGGTGCTGTATTGCAGCATGGCGCGCATCATGTAGTTGGAGTTGGTGTACGACAGGTTTCCGCGGAAGCCGCGTGCATACTCCGATGCGTAGGTGGTGAAGTTTGTTGAGCCGCCCAGGTCAGAGAAGCCGTAGTTGGCGGCGTCAAGACCTACCAGAGTGGTTTTGTTGCGGAATGCAGAGGAGGTGAGGCCGCCCATCTGGCTGTAGTTGAAGCGGCCGCGCATGGCGTCGTTGTAGTCGATGCCGTTGATGTAACCGCCGCTCCATTCCGAGCGGTAACCGCGCATGCGGAAGCGCATGATGGAGAAGTCGTAGTTGGCGCGTTGATAGAAGATGTTGTCAACTGCACCCTGAATGGTGCCTATTGACTGTGAGTGGCCTTCGTCTTCCAGCACCTGGCTTTCGTCGAAGACGTAGTCGTCGGAGTTCAGAGTCTGGTTGGTGAGGTCGCGTTGCAGACGCAGCGTGCCGAGGTCAACCACGAGTCCTTTCTTGATGTCGACGTTGATTTCCATGTCCTTGTAGCCGAACGCCACAATGCGGAGCTGGTCTTGCCCCGGAGTGCAGTCCGACATTTGAAAATGGCCGTCAGACGTCGAAGTTACAAACTGTCCGCCGTTGGCCAGCAGCACGTTGGCATCAGCCACCGGTGCGCCGGTTATGGCGTCAACCAGAGTGCCTTGCACCCCGGTGGCCGCTGCGGCAGGCAATAGCCCGCACAACAGCAGCAATAAGTGTAATGTTAAACGCATTTTGGTATTATGACGGTTGGTTATTTATCGGTTTATCTCCAGCGTGAGGAAAATCTCGGTAGGGAAGTGGTCGGAGTATCCTCCGGTCCACACGCCCGACGAGAAGGTGCGGAAAGGATAGCCGCGATACTGGCCCTCCTGCTGTTTGAGGAAGTCTTTGTTGAGCACCAGAGCGTTGCTGAACTTAAGCCGCGATTTGCCCTGAGGCAGCAGGTTGTAGTTCACCATTATCTGGTCAAAGAGGTTCCATCCGCCGCGATAGGTGTAAGAGCCTATGCCGTCGTCGAGCTTCTTCCAGAAGGGGTTGTAGAAGCCGCCGGGCTGCACCTCTTTTTCGCTCTTCTTGCCGCCCATCACCACAGCGCAGCTTTTGTTGAACGGGTCGTCGTTGAGGTCGCCCATCACAATGACGCCTATGTTGGGGTCAACCGTCAGCAGGCTGTCGGCTATGTGGTGTGTGAGTGCGGCGGCCGATTCGCGCAGCCAGCTCGACTGAGCTTCGCCGCCGCGGTGGCTCGGCCAGTGATTCACTATGATGCCTACACGCTGGCCTCCGAGGATGCCTACCACGCACATCTGGTCGCGGGTGCGGAAATAGGGCAGCGAGTCAATCTTCAGATAGTGGTTCTTTACGTTTATCACCTTGAAGAAGCGCGGGTTGTAGAGCAGGCCTACGTCGATGCCGCGGCGGTCGGGCGAGTCGTGATGCACTATCTGCAGGTTCCAGTCGGCAATGTGTTTGTCTTTTACCAGGTCCTGAAGCACCGTTATGTTCTCAACCTCGCTCACACCGATGATGGCCGGACCCATCGGCGTGCTCTTGGTGGGCATTTGCGATATGGCGTAGCCGAGGTTATTGATTTTTTTCCAATAGCGGCGGCTGTCCCACTGGTTCTTGCCCTGCGGCGAGAACTCCTTGTCGTATTTGCCGTTGTTGTTGATGGTGTCGAAGAGGTTTTCCAGATTGTAGAAAGCCACGCCATACACCTGTACCTTTTTGCCCGGATGCTGCGCCCTTCCGGCGGGTGCCAGCATGGCAGTCAAGCATACCGCAACGAGCAGCAGCAGACCGTAACCGAGTTTTTTCATGTCAATGTAAGTTGTAGATATTGTGTTTTTTCTTTAGCAAATAGCCCATTGGCGGCCCTGTGGGGACTCTGAGGGGTTTGTGATGCTGAGGCGCCGCGCCGTGCCGCCGGGGCAGCTGACGCGGAGCCGCAGTGTGGGGGTCAGAAGAACTTCACCGTATTGCCTTCGAGCGAGCTGAGCACTGCGTTGGCCAGTGAGCTTGCGCCCAGACGGAAATGTTCCGTGTCGAGCCATTCGTCGCCCAACACTTCCTTCACAATGGCGTAGTAATAGAGCGCCTCCTCTGTGGTGCGCACGCCGCCGGCAGCCTTGAAGCCAACCTTGCGGCCCGTGGTCTCGTAATACTCCTTGATGCACTGACACATGACGTATGCAGCTTCCAGGCTTGCACCCGGATAAATCTTGCCTGTCGACGTCTTGATGAAGTCAGCTTCCGAATACATGGCCAGCAACGAAGCCTTCTTGATGTTGGCGGCCGTTTTCAGAGCGCCCGTTTCGAGAATCACCTTCAGATGCGCATCCTTGATGGTGTGTTTCACCTCGATAATTTCGTCGCAGAGGTCTTCATAGAGGCCGTCGTTGAAAAGGCCGATGTTCATGACGATGTCCACCTCCTTCGCGCCGTTCGACACAGCCAGAGCCGCATCAGCCACCTTCACGGCAGTGAAAGTCTGGCCCGAGGGGAATCCGCCGGCCACCACGCACGTGTTGACGCCGGTAACGTCGAGGTTTGTAGACACCACGTCGGCAAAATTGGAATATACACAAATTGCAGCCACATGGTTGTACTGCGGATACTCATCGTCGAAGTCATTGACGCGCTGAGTGAAACGTGTTACCGAAGCCGGAGAATCCTCCGTGCTCAGAGTGGTGAGATCTATGCTGCCCAGCAGGAAGTTGTACACCTCCGGCGAAGCCAGTTCGTGAGCTTTTTCCACTATCTTCGCCACCTCGGCGCGTACCAGTTCATCGCTTTCGGGAACCCGGCTTTTAGCCAGCACTTCATTGTATCTGTCCATATTTTCAGAGTTTAAAATGTTCAAAAATGTTAAAGCCATGGGCTCCGCAGAGGTGCAGTGCAACAGGCATTGTACATAGATAAACACTTTAGGACTACAAAGTTAGCTAAAAAAATATAAAATCGAGACCAAAAGCGGTTAAATTTCTGCTAATATGTTATAAAACATATTTTCAGCCCCTGATTTGGGCAATAAGGGCAATTAGACCAATAAGACCAATAAGACCAATTAGGCCAATAGCTCGGCAGGCCGGCAAGGCTTAAAAGTTAAATAAGGTTAAATAATTTGGTGGGTATGGATTTTGGTTGTACCTTTGCAGCCGGGTAAGTGCTACGCGACGAGCTCCTTGTAAATCCCCCAGGTCTTGACCGAAGCAAGGGTAGCAGGTCGAGCATGTGTGATGTGGTGAGCTTACCCACCTGCCTCTTTAGCTCAGTTGGCCAGAGCACGTGATTTGTAATCTCGGGGTCGTTGGTTCGAATCCGACAAGAGGCTCCCCCACCACCAACCCCTGAAGGCAGACAGTCCTCTTCCCCTATCCCCGGACGTCTGCCTTCACCCTTTTTTATAACCCCAATACAAACAGTATAAACGCGGCTCGCGCCTGTTTATTATTACGGCTAAAAGAGGTCAACAAATACGTAAGTAATTGTAATCAAGCTTTTTGAGGGTGCCGCACAGAAGCTCTTATCATCTCCGAAATGCAGAATCATCATACACAGTTGCTCAACACCACCTTCATCACCGATGCCGTCCACACACAGTGTCTTGAAGAGGCGCTCAGAGAGATTGTGCGTCCGGCAGTGGCCGATACCGACCATTCATTGTGGCGCCTCGACAGGCAGCAGGGCAAGCGCCCCGAGGCCGACGAACCGCGCAGCTACGCCTTGCAATGCCGTTTCTCCACCCTGCGGCAGGTGGAAGAGTTCCGGCGGGGAAGACTCGCTGAGGCCATAGAGCAACTGCAGCAGAAAATGCCCCCGCAGAGCTGCATGGTGTTTCAGACTCATCTCTCACAAATGGAATTCTGATGGACGAGGCAGTAAAGAAATATGACCGCGTGATAATGGGCATAGACCCCGGCACCAATGTGATGGGATATGCCGTGTTGGGTGTTACAGGCAAGACCCCCGAAATGGTGGTTATGGGCGTCATCAAGCTCAACAAGATAGAGAGCCATTATATGCGGCTGGCGCGCATCTATAACCGCGTTTTGGGACTTGTGGAGCAGTATCTGCCCGACGAGCTGAGCATTGAAGCCCCCTTCTGCGGCAAAAACGTTCAGTCGATGCTGAAGTTGGGTCGTGCCCAGGGAGTGGCCATGGCAGCCGCTCTGAGTCGCGACGTTCCCATAGCCGAATATCCTCCCACATCCATAAAACAGTCAGTTACCGGTCGCGGCGGCGCCACCAAAGAGCAAGTGGCCGAGATGCTGCGCCACATCCTCAAGATTCCGCAGGAGCAGATGCCTCACCTGCTCGATGCCACCGATGCTTTGGCGGCTGCCCTGACTCACTTCTACGAAAGCAACAAACCGCAAGTAGCCCGCGGCCCGAAATCCTGGGCTGCCTTCTTAGCCGCCAATCCCGATCGCGTGGTCAAGCACTGAGAGGAGAGAGGAGAGGGGAGAGTGGAGTGTGGAGAGTGGAAAGCGGAGAGAGGATTATCGCATTTGTGTAAGGGAAGAGAAAGCTAAGTCGAGTCGTGGCAGCGGGTTGGCATAGTGATTGCCGGGCACCATATCGAGCCGACAGGGCACCCCGAGCTGCTGCAGCCGCGCAAGGATAAGTCGCGTGTCATCTTCCACCGGACGGAAGGCCTTTATGGGCGAGAAGCGCTCCTTGCGCCCCAACAGCATATAGACACTCCCTGTGGGCTGCGGCGCCGCCTGCCGGTTGACGAACTCCACAAAGCCCGGATACCAGAAGGAGCCGCTGAGGCTCAATACAGAGGGGAAAAACGGGCTCACAAACCGTTGCCACAGAGCAAACAGCCCTGACATACTCACACCCGTGAGGATACGTTCGGCACCCGTGAGGCCGAGCCATTCCTCAGCCGCCGGAGCCACCTTTTGCGTAAGCGTGGCGAGGAACTCCGGCGCCAGTCCCTGAAAATCGGGCGAACCGGGCGGCTCACCCGGCGCTGGCCACGGACTCAGGTCGTTGTCCCAGTCCATACCCGTTATGCTCACCATCGAGATTCTGTATTTGGTCGCAGCCTGCGCAAGCCATCCCCCCAACGCCTCCATGGGGTATAGGATGTATGCCACACGCCGGCTCCCCGGGCAGGGTGAGATATGAAGCGTAAGACCCGAAGTTTCAATTACATGTATCATTGTTCAAGAGGAAGTTTCAGCACATCGTTGTATGGGACGAAGCCGAGGCTGCGATATAACCCCCGGGCCATATCGGTAGTCTCCAGATAAATCTTGCGGCATTTCCGCGCCTTAGCCTCGGCAATGAGAAACTTCACCAGAGCCGTGGCAATGCCCTTGCCTCGCCATTCCTCGCGCACATAAATGTTCATCAGGAAGGCACAGCGGCCGTTGGGGTTGTCGGGCGACGGCAGCTCATCCTGCAGACAGATGGCACCGCATCCAACCCCCTGACCGTCATACAGCGCCTCAACAGCGAGATGAAGCCCGGCGGCAACGTTCTCGGCGTAATAACGCCGGTTCTCGGCAAGCAGCTCAGCACCCGGTTCATGCCCGAAGACATGACTCAGCACCTCGGCACGCCACTGCATCAGCGAGTCGAGGTCAGTGAGCGGCAACAGCTTCAGCTTCTCAATTTTCATGTTCAGAGATTTTGGGCAACGCCGCCACATCCACCTTTCCGCGCCGCGTGAGAGGAATCTTCTTCAGCTGAACGAAAATGTCGGGCACCATGAAGTCTGAGAGCCGGGCATTGAGCCATGCCTTTATCCTGCCCACACCCCCGGCCGCCTTCTCCGGCACGAAATAGGCCACCAAGTAGCTCAGCCCCTTGGCGTCGCGGAACGAGCGTACCACGCCACGTTCCACACCCGGCGCCGAGTTCAGCACATTCTCCACCTCGGCCGGCTCAACCCGTTTGCCCATAATCATCACCTGGTCGTCGAGACGGTGAGTGAAGGCCAACTGGCCGTCGGGCAGCAGATAACCCTCGTCGCCGCTGCGGTAAACCCGTCGGCCGTCGGGCAGATGCGTGAAATTGCGACTTTCAGGCGGATTCCCCACATAGCCGCGTGCCACGCCGCGACCCAGGATGCAAATCTCGCCCTTTTCGCCCGGTTTCACCGGCTGCAGATGGGAGTCGAGCAGCATCACCTCAACGCCATAGACAGGCCGCCCTATGGGCAGCGTGCCGTCGGACAGCGGCTCGGCGTTGTCTACCCGCGCATAAGTGGCGCAAACAGTTGTTTCGCTGGGTCCGTAAGTGTTGTAAATGGGGATATAGTGCTTCACCAGCCTGTCGATGTATGAATAACGCAGCACATCGCCGCCGCTGATGAGCAGGCGCAGCCGCCGCGGCACCATGTCGAGCTTGTTCATCTCAGCCAACAGATAGGGGAAGCCGCTGATTTCCGTAACCCCCTTTCGGTTGCAGAAATCAATAATCTCTTCCGTGCATCTGGAGGCCGTTGCAGGCGCAGGAACCGCTATGGCAGCCCCGTTGAGCAGACTGGCAAAGACCTCTTCCACAAAAATATCGAACGAGCAGACCGAGAGCTGCAGCATGACGTCGGCCGGCGACGTGTGCATCTCATTCTCAAAAGCCTGAGCATAATTCACCACAGAACTGTTCTCCACAATTATCCCCTTGGGCTTGCCTGAAGTGCCTGAAGTATAGAGAATATAAGCCTCGCCATCGGGCTGACTTCTGTCGGGCATCGGGTCGGCCGGGGTGCTTTTTAGGCGTTGCATAAAAGCCTTGTCGATGATAGTGGCCACCCCTGCCGAGTTCATATAATAGTCAATGCGCTGCTGCGGCAGGAACGGCTCCGCCGGCACATAAGCGTTGCCTGAGCGCAACACACCTATAATGGCTGCAATCTGGTCGAAGCCATGCTCCATGACAATGCCCACACGCTTCTGATGCAAGTCGGCCAACGCTTCGGCCACCTGAGCCGAGCGAGCCTCAAGGTCATCATACGTCAGCGTGCGGTGTTCTTCAATTACCGCCGGAGCATAAGGCTGTTTCACGGCCCAATGGTGAAAGTGAGAGTAAATGGTGTTTTTCATATATTAATCAAGACTGTATGCCTAATTAACGCAGGCGCCTAATTAAAAGTTGATTATAATGATTTAAGATTTATCAACATTTGAATGTGGCGCATAATCAGAAAAAATTATAACTTTGCACATTTCAATGTTTCTTCTTAAAGAAGGATTGAAATTTGCTTCAGTTGACAGGAAGAGGAGTTTTGTAGGATAATTTGCAACGGGCGGCGGCGCTGAGTCAAAAAATTGTTTTTGCTGACGGGCCGAGGAGCGAGCCGACACAGCCTTTTGAGGAGCAGATAAAGCCTTTTAGAGGTGTGAAAAACAGTTATTCGGAAACAAAACAACCCACATTGCTTCACATTGACAAATAAGATTGACAAATAAGACAACTAACCCACTAACAAACAATATCACTAACCCAAACAGCATGGAAAATCTGCCAAAAGTAGGAACAGCCATCCTTGAGTCGTTGGTAAAAGTTCTGTATTTCATCTTCGTATGGCCATTTCTGGTATGGCTTAAGTCGGTAGGGCGCATCAGCAACGTCAAAGACCAGCAACTGCTGAATCTCGACCGCATCAACACCCGTTGGCCGCTGCTGACGTTCTTCAAACGCTTCTTCACCGAGTTCATGTTCGACGCCACCGTAGTGCTGTGGTATCCCCTGGGCCTCATCTTTGCCATCGTCATGCTGGTTCAGGATGGCTTCCTGTCGTTCGCCATAGTACTGATTGGCACCTATTACGGCGCTGTGAACATCTCCATCGCCCGCGATATCTTCCAGTTCCTGGTTCTCGCGCCTCTGAGCAAGCTCATGAGCTGGCTTACACGTCCTGCACAGTATCTGGAGCTGGACAACAAAATCAGCAACAAGAAAGAAGACTGATACACAAGCTTTTAGCTTTGGGCGGCCCGGCTTTTGCCGAGCCGCTTTTTTGCGGCTTAAGGAGCTTAAGGCGCTTAAAGGAGCTTAAGGAATTTAAGGAACTTAGGGAGCTTAAGGCGCTTAAGGAATTTAAGGCGTTTAAGGAATTTAAGGCGCTTAAGGAATTTAAGGGGAGCGGGGAGAGGGGCGATGGGAGCGGAGTGGGCGGGGAGAGGAGCAGGAGGGGTGGAGAAGGGTAGGGTAGAAACGCAAAAAGAGCGCTCCCCTCACGGGGTACGCTCTTTCTGTGGGCGATTACGGATTCGAACCGCAGACCCTCTGCTTGTAAGGCAGACGCTCTAAACCAGCTGAGCTAATCGCCCTTTTTGAACCCTAAAAATTCATCCTAATGAAAAATTCGTGGGCGATTACGGATTCGAACCGCAGACCCTCTGCTTGTAAGGCAGACGCTCTAAACCAGCTGAGCTAATCGCCCGATTTGCTTTGCGAGTGCAAAGTTAAGCAGAAATTCCTTACGCTCCAAATTTTTTGCTAATTTTGTAAAAATTTTTTTCGCATCTCGGCATCAAAATACGCTTAACTGCCTGAGATGCAACTACTTAGACTAACAAAAATTTTTTTGAAAAAAATATGGAGATAAGTACCCTGACAGCCATTTCGCCTATCGACGGCCGTTATCGGTCCAAGACCGCGCCCCTGGCGGATTATTTTTCTGAGTACGCGCTGATACGTTATCGTGTCCGCGTGGAGGTAGAGTATTTCATAGCCCTGTGCGAGTTGGGTCTGCCGCCGCTGAAGGGTGTGCAGCCGGGCCTCTTTGAACCCCTCAGAGGTATTTATCGCGAATTTACCCCTGCCGACGCCCAGCGCATCAAAGATAAAGAAGCCATCACCAATCACGACGTCAAAGCCGTGGAATACTTCCTCAAAGAGGAGTTCGACGCCATGGGTCTGGAGGAGTACAAGGAGTTTATCCACTTCGGCCTCACCAGCCAGGACATCAACAACACGGCCGTGCCCTTGAGTCTGCGCGAAGCCATGGAGGACGTGGTGCTTCCGCGTCTTCACGAGCTGCGCGACAAGCTGCAGACCCTGAGCGAGGAATGGGCTGACGTGGCTATGCTGGCCCGCACCCACGGCCAGCCGGCCTCCCCGACGCGTCTGGGCAAGGAGATTGCAGTGTTTGTATATCGCCTCGACGAGCAGCTGAAAGCCCTGAAGCAGGTGCCTTACAGCGGAAAATTCGGTGGCGCCACCGGCAACTTCAATGCTCACCGCGCCGCCTTCCCCATGACCAACTGGCCCGCTTTTGCCGAAGAGTTCCTGCAGAAGAAACTCGGCCTGCAGCGCGAGCATCTCACCACACAGATAAGCAACTACGATAACCTGGCCGCCCTCTTCGACGCCCTGCGCCGCATCGGCACCATCATCCTCGATCTGGACCGCGATATGTGGATGTACATCTCCCTGGGCTATTTCCGCCAGCGCATCAAGGCCGGCGAGGTAGGCTCCAGCGCCATGCCTCATAAAGTCAACCCCATCGACTTTGAGAACTCGGAGGGCAACCTGGGCATCGCCAACGCCCTCTACAGCCATCTGGCGCAGAAACTGCCGGTGAGCCGTCTGCAGCGCGATTTGACCGACAGCACCGTGCTGCGTAATGTAGGCGTGCCCTTGGCTCATACCCTCATATCCGTGGCGTCGACCATGAAAGGCCTCGGCAAACTGCTGCTCAACGGCGCCGCCATAGACTCCGACTTGCGCAACCATTGGGCTGTGGTGGCGGAAGCCATCCAGACTGTTCTGCGCCGCGAAGGTTACCCCAAGCCCTACGAGGCGCTGAAAGATCTCACACGCACCAACAACGAAATTACGGAAGCCACCATAAGCGCCTTCATCGACTCCCTCAATGTGAGCGACAAGGTGAAGAATGAGCTGCATACCTTCCGTCCTGACACATATCTCGGTTTCTGATGCAGCCGCAAGCCATAAGGATTGAGGATTTTGACTATCCCCTTGCGCCGGAGCGCATAGCCCGTCATCCGCTGGAACAGCGCGACAGCTGTCGGCTGCTGGTGGTACCGCCGCAGTATGATGCTCCGGCGCGGCATTGCCGGTTTGGCGAGTTGCCCGACCTGCTGCCGCCCGATACCCTGTTGGTGCGCAACAATACGCGGGTGATTCCGGCAAGGCTGCTGATGCGCAAACCCACCGGCGGCGCCGTGGAGATTTTCCTGCTCGACCCCGCCGAGCCGCGCGATTACGCTCAGAGCTTCGAGAGTCGTGGCAGTTGCGAATGGATGTGCCTGGTGGGCAATCTGAAAAGATGGCACGGCGGCAAGGTGAGCCTCCAGGCCCCCGATGTGCTGCTCGAAGCCGAGAAAATGGCCGAGCCAAACCGCGACGGACTGGTGCGCGTGAGGCTCAGTTGGCAGCCCGAGGATATCGACTTCGCCACCGTGATAGAGCGTGTGGGCCGCATTCCCATTCCCCCTTATCTGGAGCGCGACACCGAGGAGAGCGACATCACCGATTATCAGACCGTATATTCGCGCATACGCGGCTCTGTGGCGGCTCCTACTGCCGGATTGCATTTTACCCCCGAAATCTTCGACAGGCTGCGGCAGAAGGGCGTGGATGTGGCCGACGTAACCCTGCATGTGGGCGCCGGAACCTTCAAGCCCGTGAAGAGCGAGACCATGGCAGGCCACGAGATGCACGTGGAGCGCTTCAGCGTCAGCAGCGAATTGCTGCAACAGTTGCTCGACGCCAAGGCTCAGGGGCGCCGCATAATGGCTGTGGGAACCACCTCCGTGCGCACCCTGGAGTCGTTGCCCCTGATTGGAGCGGCCGTAATGGCAGGGCGCGAACCTATGGCTCGCCAATGGGACGCTTACGAGCCTGAGATGCTGCAGACCGACACCCTGACGGCGCTGAAGGCGTTGAAAGAGTATGCCGACAGGCACGAGGGTGTGCTGAATGCCGCAACCGCGCTGATGATTGCCCCCGGATTCAACTGGCGCATCACGGAGGGTATGGTGACCAATTTCCATCAGCCCAAATCGACGTTGCTGCTGCTGTTGAGCGCCTTTCTGGAGCGTAACGGCGGCGATGGACAGCGCTGGCGGCGGCTCTATGACAGCGCCCTCGCTATACCCGATTACCGCTTCCTCAGTTACGGCGACGCCTGTCTGCTGCTTTAACCATGAATATCAGCATTACATACCGGCAAGAGGATGCAGAGGCGGACAGAGCGGTTACGCTGCCCCCCTCGAAGAGCATCGAGGCCCGCAGACTTGTGTTGGCGGCCGTGAGAGGCGAGACGGTATGTGATGAAGGTTCAGACCAATGCGATGACCTGAAAGCCATCTCCGGCGCCCTGAGGGCCTATCAGCGCCGCGCTGCGGTGATTGATGTGCATGAGTCGGGCACTGCGCTGCGCTTTATGACCGCCCTGTGTGCCGCCACGCCGGGGTATGAGGTGAGGATTACCGGCAGCCCCCGACTTTTAAACCGCCCTTTAGAGCCTTTGGCAGCCGAGCTGCGCCGCGCGGGTGCTTCCGTAGACCGCATAGACGAAAGGGGAGCGGTGTGCATAAAAGGTGCGTGGCTCAACGGGGCTGAGGTAGATGCCCAAAGTCTGCTGCACAGCAACAGTTCACAGTATCTGTCGGCGTTGCTGCTTGCCGAGCCCCTTTTCCGCACCCCGTTGCGCACCGAAAAGCTAAGGTGGGAAGAGGCGGCGTCGAGTCCGTACTTGGCGCTGACAAAGGCTATGACAGAGGGACACGACGCCGGGGAGCGCGACTGGAGCGCCGCGTCGTATTTCTATCTTGTGGCACTCATCACCGGCGCAGAAGTGGCGTTTAAACCGCCTCTCACGCCCCCTGAGGTGAGTCTGCAGGGAGATGCCGCCTGTGCTGACCTTTTCAGAAAGATGGGCGTGGAGAGCAGTTTTGATTCGCATAATCAGACCAAAGTGTGGAGGGGAGAGGCGCCGCAATGGCCTCTTACGCCGAATCTTACGCCGAATCTGATGCTGAATATGCGTAAGGTGCCCGACCTTGTTCCGGC
>FR897825.1:0-28205 GCA_000437495.1 Prevotella sp. CAG:485 | reverse complement strand
GCACTGTGCGCCGCCGGCTTCGAGGCCCGCCATGATGCCGACAGTATAACCCTGACAGGACGCCTTAATTCGGCCGCAAAGGGTGTTGTAGACTGTTGCAACGACCATCGTATTGCCATGGCTACGGCTCCGTTAGCGGCGCTGCGAAAGGAGGGCCTGACGCTCGTCGGCGCTGAGTGTGTGGCGAAATCTTTTCCCCGATATTTCAGTGATTTACGAAAATTCGGATATATAATCACAGAACGATAAGCATGGAAGGAGCGTTAGTAATATTAGCCGTGTTGGTGGCCGTGGGTCTGCTGCTGTTTTACTTCGACCGACGTAAGCCGCATCAGCACCATAACGCCGTTGCCGCCAAGGCAGAGAAGGCTGAAAAGACTGAGAAGGCTGAAAAGGAACAGCAGCAGGTATGTTGCGGACTGCACGCGGTGTGCGAGAAGAAATATGCTAAGCCTGCATCAGACAAGCCGGAGTATTACGACGACGAGGAGCTGGATGTGCTGGCCGACCGCGACCCGCAGACATACACTGAAGCCGAACGCGATATGCTGCGCGATGTTGTGTTGACGCTGCGCCGCGAAGATGCCTGGGGCTGGAGCCGCTCGCTGGAGATGCGACACATTGAGCTGCCTCCCGACATCCGCGACGAGCTGCTGATGCTTCTCAGTGATTAGAACACTCGGATAATAGATATGTATACATTTTTTCTTTATGCCCTGTTGGCGCTGGTGATACTGTCGGTGGCTATGTCGTTGTTGGGGACGTATATAGTGACCCGTCGGCAGGTGTTTATAGCCGGCGGCATCACCCATACCTGCTTCGGGGGCCTCGGCCTGGGCTATTGGCTCGGCTTTCCGCCGGCTTTGGGCGCTGTGGTGTTTGCCCTTGCCGGCTCGTGGGGCGCAAAGCGTCTGAGTCGCACTACACGCTCCGATTCCGCCATTGCCGTGATGTGGGCCGTGGGCATGGCGCTCGGCATACTCTTTGTGTTTCTGGCGCAGGGAAACGCCCCTGAGCTGAATACCTTCCTCTTTGGCAACGTGCTCACCGTGTCGCCCGCAGACTTGTGGCTGTTGGGAGCCTTTACCCTTGTGCTGACGGCGTTTTACCTGCTGTTTCAGCGCGTCATCATAGCCACGAGCTTTGACGAAGCCTTTGCCCGCACGCGCGGCCTACCGGCACAGGCCATAGACACCGTGATGACCATTATGGTGGCCATAGGCATCGTTTTGGGCATACGCATGATAGGCATCATGCTGCTGATGAGCCTGGTGAGCCTGCCGCAGATCACCGCCGAACGCTTCACCCGCCATTACGGCGCCATGACAGTGCTGTCGGCCGTCATCTCGCTGCTCGGCAGCGTCGGCGGCCTCATAGCCGCCTGGTATCTGGGCGTACCCGCCTCCGCCTGCATCGTCATCCTCCTCGCCCTCCTCTACGCCCTCGTCCGCCTCTTCACTTAAGTAAGAAGGCGGGGGAGATGCAACTTTATGGAGCAATAGTGCGTTAATAAGGAAAAATACATTAGCATGAAACATTTTTTACGTACTTTGGTGTTGACGGCCGTGGCGCTGGTGGCAACGGTGTCGTTCACCTCCTGCGATGACGGCGACGACGGCTGGTGGGGTCCCATCGACGATACTTACCTCGATGCCAATCTCGACGGCGTGTGGCAGCTCTATATGGCCAACGGTCAGTTAGTATCGCCATACGATACAAGCTATCTGGAATTCTTCGGCAATGGCACCGGCTTCTATTACTATTACGTAAACGGCATGCAGTCTGTGCAGCGCACGCGCTGGATTTGCAACCGCAGCTATTCGCGCCAGACGCTTACCATACGTTATCAGGACGGCGCTCAAGACAGTATGAACTACTGGTTCAACAGCACCGGCGATTATCTCTATCTCAACTGGTACACCGGCTCAGGCTACGAGATGACTTACTGTTACCGCTACAACGGCAACCATGTGCCCTGGTAAGTTGGCTGTAACTTGCGCCTGACCACGCAGCCGCCTCATGCCCAAGCGGGCGGTTGCATTAAAAGGTTAAATCACGACATACACCGTATTCACCGGCTGAAAAGGTCAGTTTCGGTTTATTTCGATTCTGCATCTTTTTTTAACAGACCGGAAATTAGTCTATGTAAGCACGCAAATGTGAAATATAGTTAAATTCGAGGGCTATTAGTTAAAGATAGAGGATTTATACCCTTTACCTCTTTACAAGCCTTTGAAAAAGTATTATATTTGCAAAGTGTTTTTCATAGTATTAATTAAGATTAAGGTTTCATCTCACCACTTTGGGAAAAGGGGTGAGATTTTTTTAACATTTCGGGCCGTTGAAAAAGGCCTTTTCAGGCATGATTCCGGCTCAGCGGAAAGCGGGGTAGAGCAGCCTCCCGGAGGGCTTGCAACCTTTGGGATAAGGGCTGTGAGGAGGTGAAATTTTCATCGGTGGGATTAAATTTTGGCAAAAGTTTACACAACCCCCTTGCCGTTCAAAAATAAATTAGTAATTTTGCTTTCGCAAACCAAGACTAACCTTAAATTCTAAATAATATGAAATGTAATCCTTCTGAAGGCTATCGCCGGGAGAGCGATCTTCTTGGCATGCGCGACATACCGGCCTGCGCTCTCTATGGCGTTCAGACCCTTCGCGGCCTTGAGAACTTTGATATCAGCAAGTTTCATCTCAACGAGTATCCGTTGTTCATCAATGGTCTGGCCATCACCAAAGAGGCAGCTGCCATAGCCAACCATGAGCTGGGTCTCATCAGCGATGCTCAGAAAGATGCCATTGTGCAGGCCTGCGAGGAGATTCGCAAGGGCGAGCATCACGAGCATTTCCCCGTTGACATGATACAGGGCGGCGCCGGCACCACCACCAACATGAACGCCAATGAGGTTATTGCCAACCGTGCACTTGAAATCATGGGTTACAAACGCGGCGAGTATCAGTATTGCTCACCTAACGACACGGTGAACCATGCTCAGTCGACCAACGACGCCTATCCCACTGCCATCCACATTGGCATGTACTATTCTCACCTGCGCCTGGTTGAGGAGCTGGAGCGCCTCATCGCCGCTCTGCGTGCCAAGAGCGAGGAGTTCAAGAACGTCATCAAGATGGGCCGCACTCAGCTCGAAGACGCCGTGCCCATGACGTTGGGTCAGACCTTCAGCGGTTTTGCCGCCATCCTCACCGACGAAATCAAACACCTCAACGAGGCTGCCGAAGACTTCCTGACGGTGAACATGGGTGCCACCGCCATCGGCACAGGCATCTGCGCCGAGCCGGGATATGCCGAGAAATGTGTTGCCGCTCTGAGCCGCATCACCGGTCTCGACTTCAAACTCAGCGGCGACCTGGTAGGCGCCACCTCCGACACCTCTTGCCTCGTTGGTTATGCTTCGGCCATGAAGCGTGTTGCCGTCAAGGCTTCCAAAATCAGCAACGACCTGCGTCTGCTGGCTTCCGGCCCGCGTTGCGGCTTAGGCGAGTTCAATCTCCCCGCCATGCAGCCCGGCTCGTCGATTATGCCCGGCAAGGTTAACCCCGTTATCCCCGAGGTCATGAGCCAGATTTGCTACAAGGTGATGGGCAACGAGCTCTGCGTCACCATGAGCGGCGAGGCTGCCCAGATGGAGCTCAACGCCATGGAGCCCGTTATGGCACAGTGCGACTTTGAGAGCGTAGACCTGCTCATCAACGGCTTCCGCACCTTGCGCGAACGTTGCATCGACGGCATCACCGCAAACGCCGAACGCTGCAAAGAGGAAGTACACAACTCAATCGGCGTCGTTACGGCTCTCAACCCCGTTATCGGCTACAAGAACTCGACCAAGATTGCCAAAGAGGCACTCGAAACCGGCCGCAGCGTTTACGACCTGGTGCTTGAACACGGCATCCTTACCAAAGAGGACCTCGACACCATCCTGCTGCCCGAGAACATGATTAAGCCCGTGAAGCTTGACATCAAGCCGCTGCGTCAGCTCTAATCCTCTTTAAGAGTAGTTTTTACCTTTTACAGGCTGTGCCAGATAAAACCGGCGCAGCCTGTTTTTTGCGCCCTAAACTCTTCTGTAAGCATCCTTAAAGCGGCCTACCTTGAAACCCTTATCTTCTCTCCTGAAGCCCTCATATACGCGCAAAAGAAGGACTGCCCCGGAGAAGTCCGGCGCAGTCCTGAGGGAAGTTATTGCGCTATGAATAGCTTATTGCACAAGCACTTTGACGGTGCGTGAGCCAAGCCTTACGATATATACACCCTTGTCGGCAGCCACGTCGATGAAGTCGGACCCGGCGTTCGAGAAGATGGTGATGCCGTCGTGGCGTGTTACAGACACATTCATGTCCGAGGCGCCGGTGATGATGATATGGCCCGCGCGGGCTCTCACATTTGCACCATTGTCATACAGGCCGTTGACAGCGTTGGTGGTTACGCTTATCAGATTCGACGGCGACGATTCGCCGCGGTCGTACATAGCCGTTACGCTGTAGATGTGGTTGCCGGCGGGCACATCGAGGTCGGTGTAGG
The DNA here is from genome assembly GCA_000437495.1 of Prevotella sp. CAG:485. Taxonomy (GTDB): domain Bacteria; phylum Bacteroidota; class Bacteroidia; order Bacteroidales; family Muribaculaceae; genus Lepagella. The sequence goes on along the minus strand of FR897825.1, from coordinate 23,665 downwards.
AAGTGCCGGCAAACGGTGTCTCGTTGAGAGGCATGCCGTCGCGATATACAATGTAGCCCGTGAGGTTGGCATCGGTGATTTCGTAAGCTGCCGGTATGAAGGTGAAGTCATCGAGCATAAGGATGAACATATTCTTCGATACGTGGCGGATGGCGAAATACTTAGCGCCTTCAGGCACAGAGAACGTATTCTTTGTCCACTTGGACGAGATGTAGCTCTTGGCGCCCACCTTGATGAAGTTGTCGGGGTAGCGGTCAGTCTTCGAGTAGTAGAACTCAAAGCTCTCGGGCGACGACTGGGAGGCGCTCCGGGCGTAGAACGTAATAGTCTGAGCCTTGCCGTTGAGACGCGGCGAGAAGAGCCAGTCGTCGTTGGCGCCCCCATACAGATTATACATCGAAGCCATGCTCTTGGAGCCTGAATAAGCGGCGTAGGTGTCTTTTGCCTCGGCAAAGCGCGGGTCGCTGACGTCGAACACAAAGTAGCTGCCGGCTACCTGCTGTATGCCTTCGAGATAGACATTGCTGATGCCACCCTGAAGCTCGCCGTCGACGTCTGCCGTCTGCCAGCGTCCGAAGTATTCGGTTTCCCACGCGCTCATCTTTTCAAAGTTGTCCGTAACGGACTCGGTGTTGAGCAATTGCGGGTTGGGAGCCTGCCATTTCAGACTTACATTCTTGTTGTTGGCGGTTTCGCCTGTCAGAGTCAGCGGCTGCGGCAATCCGGCCTCCGAAACCATAACCTCCACGGGCAATGAAGTGTTGTCGTCGACATTCATGTCCCCTTCCATCTCCACACGTACGGTATAGACTATTGTGTCGCCCATACCGGCGCCGAGTTTGTCGGTGAGTTTCATCTCATGGCTCTCGCCCGGAGCCAGTGCCTTGGTTACTTCCTGCGTCTTCACAACATTGCCGTTGCGGAGCAGATGCACATTATATTTGTCGGCATTCTGTTTGCCCATGTTCTCTACCGAGAAACGCATGGTCACGTTGCTGCCGGCCATGCCGCGCTTCGGCCCGGTGGCCTGCATTATGGCCACATTCTTGTCGCAGGCGTTATAGACGCGGATGTCGTCGAGGAACATATAAACGTAGTTCTGAATTACACCGGTGAACTGTAACTGCACGGTTTTGCCGGCATATTGGCTCAGCGGCACACTTACCTTGTTCCACTTCATTTCGCCCTCGTTGTTCACCACGTTGGCAACCTCCTTGAAGCCCTCGCCGGAACCGTCGTCGACTTTCACGCTGAAATAGTTTGCCGACTTCGGTGATATGGAGTAGTAGAAGAATTCAAGCACCGGGTCGGCACCTAACTTGATTCGGCCCGTCATCAGGTCTGATGAAGAATTCTTATACTGGCCGCGCATTATGAACATACCGTTGCCGTCAACAGGAGTTACATCGGGGAACTGGCTGTTGGAAGCAACTACCCATTGTCCGCCCTGATGCTGTCTCTGACCGTATGTATAGGTAGGTATGCCGTTGAAAACATTCTCGTGATACATGCCCTCGTATGCCGGACCCAGAGGAAGGATGTTGGAGATGCCGGCACCCTGGCTCAGACCAAGCTGATTCTTGGCCAAAGCATAGTAATAAACCAATGTCTGGGGGTCGCCCTGCTGCCAGTCAAGGCTCTTGATGCTTGTGGTTTCGCTTTCCATGGTGTGGTCAAGGAAAGCGCGGTCATGATATGAGCGAATCTCGTAGGTGACGCCGTTGAGATTCTGCGGGTTGCCGGCATTGTCGGTCTTGGGAGCGTCCCACGACACCATGACCTCGCCCGGATTCGACGTCTCGGCTGCCACCACATTGTTCGGTACGCCGGGACGGTTGATGCCCATATACTGCTGCGTTTCGAGCGGCAGACCCTCGCCGGCCGAATTGTGACAGATGACCTTGTATGTGCGCACACCCGTCTTCATGTCTACATCCTTGAAGATGTAATTGCCGCCCGGTTCCACTTCCGTAAAGGTTTTTATAAGAGCGTTGTCTCGATAAAGGTCAATCTTTGTCAGGTCGGTGATGGTGTCGTTGTTGATGCTCAGCACCGGGGCCTTGATGCTCACGATGCCCTCGTTGGCGCCCTCGAAGTCGGGGGTTATGGTGAGGCTCTGAGCCTTCCCCGGAGCAGCGAAACTAAGCCCCTGTCCTATCTCGAAGTCGTCAAAAGTCATCCAGCACATACTTCCGTCATGCATCGGCGATGTGGCGTGGAAACCGAAGTAATAGAAACCGTCTTCCTGCACCATCAGTGAGTCGTTGAGTATGTACTGGCTCGTCTTGGAGGCCGTAAACGCCGATTTTTGAAGCAATTCCATTGTCATGCCTTCAGGTGTGGGAGCGAAGCCGTAATAGGCCGAAATCTCCTGAGAAGCATTGTTCGACCCGCCCAGTTTGAACCGGATGTCGTAGTAGTAACCGCCCTTGAGCCATACCGGATAAGAAATCAGCCAGTCGTCGTTGGAATGCTGTTTGTTGTTGTAGATTCTCAGCGTGGAGTTCGTCGATGACAACGGGTAGAAGTCCCACTGAGTGTGGTCGTTGTTGATATCCACACGAGTAAAGCAGCTCAGTGAGCCATATTCTGTGAAATTGTCAATGAACGGACCCTCTTCCATCCGCAGGGTGTAGTCGGCGGCCGGACCGGCTTCCGTGGCCGAATAAGCCCGTACCTCATACTTGAAGCGGCCGGTGGCGTGTGCCAGGGCATCGGAATACTTCAGTTCGGCTCCCGGTGCCGGCGCCGTGTAGGTATGCAGCACATTGCCGTCGCGTATCACCTCTATCTTGGCTATCGAACCGAGAGCCTTGCCGGTTACTGTGGTTTTGGGTGCCGTGAACGAGACATCGACTCCCGTGCCGTCTTTTTTTACCACTGGAAGCAGGTTGGCCGGCACGTCGGGCGTCGACGGGTCAAGAGCCGCATAGATGTCCACATTGTCGAAGTCCATGTAATACTGCAGCGTAGGAGTGCAGGCATGCAGGCCGAAGTAATATTTGCCGTCCGTCTTGGGAGTGGCCACCACACGGGCGCGGGTAAAGATGCAACTCTGGAAATAGGTGGTGTCGAGCAGTATGTTCTGGTTCATGGCCTCCACCGTGGGTTCGTTTGAGAAACCCACACGCAGATTCTCGCCGAAGTCGCTGCCGGTGCCCACGTCAAACTCAATTATGTAAGCCTTGCCGCCCTTCATGTTGATAGCCGGCGAGATGAGCCAGTCGTCCTTGCCGATTTTGCGGGCCGAGTTGTAGTCGCACGCAGCCATACCGTTTTTGGCCGGTCCATACTGGCGCCACTTGAACGTCTTGCCGTCGCCGTTGGCATCTATCACCTTATAAGTATAGAACGGTGCCGAGGTGTTGAAGCCCTCATGATAAGGAGGGGTGACATCGCCTATGATGACGGTGTTCGATTGCACTGCCTTGGATTTCTGAGTGCCGTTCACGGCCTGCACGGTGTAATAGAATCCGGTGATGGATTCCGGATTTTCCAACGTCTCCTCAAAAGCTGTGCCTTTGTAGCCTGTGGCCACGGTTTTATTTTCCGGATAACGGACTATTGTGTAGGAGATGTTGTCTGCCGGACAGTAACCGCCGTGCGTGCCCCCCTTCGACGCGTTCCAGTTGAGGCCGAACTTGTTGCCGGCCCTGTGCAGGGTCACTTCCGTAACATCGTTCGGCACGTCATTGCCAATCCAGTGCGTTTCCTTGCGCGTGGGGCCGTTGCCGCCCGCCTTGTTCGAGAATACCACCGAGAAGGTGGTGTTGGCCGGTTTGGTGAGCTTCCACGTCAGCGAGTAGCCCTTTGAGCCGTACTCCACTGAATCCTGTTTAAGAGTGGTGCTTCCGGCCTTTACCAGACATTTTATCTTGCCTGTGCCCGGTTTGCCGTCATACTGAGTGGCCGGAGCGTCGAAGCTTATGGTGCCCGTCAGAGCGCCCGGTTCGTAGCTCACCTTGAGGTTCTGGGCTGCGTCGGGAGCCGCGTCCTTGGCCTCGGCTTTCGGAATGTAGATGCCCACAACCTGCTGATTGTGCGGATAATTGCATACCAGAGTGGCTTTGCCGGTGGTGTAGTCTATGGTGTACAGACCGCCCTGATTGTTTGTGAGCACGGTGGAATAATAAAACTCACCTGTGGTCGGATCCGTGCAGGCACTCGACAGGAAGCCCGGGCGAAGACCCGTGTCGCCTATCTTTGTCATCTTGCCTGTGGTCTTGTGGATATGGTAGAACATACCGTCGGTGCCCACACCGTAAATCTGGCCCTCGTTGTCAACGGCCATACCCGACAGGCAGACGTCGAGCAGTGCTATGTACGAGGGGTCCCACTGAGCCTTGCTCACGTCCATCGTCGTGAGATACCATTCATCGGCCTTGGTGTTGCGCGAGCAACTGTAAACCTTGCCCGTAACGGGGTCAGGTGCAAAGTCCGATGCCGTGGTGCGCACACTCGACAGCCCGTAGGTGCTGCGAGTCCACGTCGACGTGGAGTATTTTACGTTGTGGTAATAGCCAATGCCATTGCTCACACCGTAGTTGGCGCAATAGTAATAATTGTCTTTAAAGAACCCGCCTCCGTTGGCATTGAGGTCGTTGGCAACGTGCAGCGGTGTGAATTCGCCGCCGTTGAGGGGTATGGAATAAACGCCGTAAGGGGTGTTGCCGGTGCCCCAGTTGTCGGCATAGAGCACAGAGCCGCACACACGCGTCCACTGAGCTGCTTCCTTGGTGTCGTCAGCGGCCGGTAACAGCGGCGTAACTGACTGTCGCACCGACAGAATGTACGGAGATTCCGCTTCCACGGTGCGTACGCGCAATGGCAGTTCCGTTGTGTCCATTGGCGCCTGCGTCACGGGCATCGCCACAGATGCTTTCTGTATCTGGGCAAATACTCCCCACGCACCAAACGCCAGCAACGCTGCCAAAGCCATACGAATAAGAAGAATTTTTCGCATCTTTTTCAGGTGAGTTGGTTAATATTAGGTTGTATGATTGTCTTTTCTAGTAAGCGATACATATAACTTGACCGTAAAATTAATATTTTTTTGTATACCTGCAAAATTTTTTAGAATGAGTTGTTCAGAATTTTTCAGATGTTGAAATTCTGCTTTGTCAAATTGCTTTTACCGAGACTCTGAACGAGGGTAAGCACGCATCTATAGCTGAATAATTGACGCTCTACGCCCTTTTATCCGGCATTATGCCATAATGCACTTTTATGTTGCGTCTTTACGGCATAAAACAAACCGCCCGCGTCATTTTCTCTGACACGGGCGATTTAGTTTATTCGGGTTCAGGGTTATTGCAGAATGGCCGACCCGCCGCCACCTTGGTTCTGAAGCTCGTTGCCCATCCGCACCTTCTTGCCGTAGCTGAAGGTGTAGGTGACGCTGAAGAAGATGTTCGGATTGAAGTCGCCGCTGGTCCAGCCCTTCTCGGCATAGTGGTGCGTGCCCACGTAGTTGCTGCGGATATGCGCCCCTTTGCTGAACCAGTTGGGGATGCTGGTGGAGAACTTGAAATTGCCCACCGTGTAATTGGCATAGAACTCGTAGATGCTCGGATAGCTTCGCACTATGCCACCGCTGTAGGCATCTATCGACTTCTGTGGGGTGCAATAGCGCATGTTGATGTCGAAGTTGCCGAAGTAATACGACACTATGGCCTGCCCCACAATCCAGTTGCAGTGCTGACGGTCAATGCCGGTCAGCCGTACGTGGTTGGCACTGGCGTAAACATTGATGCGCAGACGGCTGTCGAAGAAACTGGCTGTGCCGTTCAGAGAGGCTGTGTAGCGGTTGGCGTTGCCGGAGTTGATTGTGCGGCGCACCACACCGTCGTAGCCCGGCAGCACGAAGTAGTCGTAAGCCTGCTTGTTGCCTTTACCCTCCCATTTCACGCTGGCCGACAGCGAGTAACGGTTGTTGGGTATGAACGAATAGGACGCCGTGGCCTGGCGGAAGATGGTGTTGCGCAGACGCGTGTTGCCCTGCAGCCACAGCAGTTCATTGCTCTGCACAAGGGCCGTGTTCGACGTACTGGCCCCCGGATGGCTGTTACCCCACCAACCCTCTATGCTTGCGCTGTGGCGGTCGTTGATTTTATACTGAAGCTGAAGCCTCAAACGCGGATTCCACTGCTTCAGATTCGTGTGGCTGTTGACGCGGCCTATGACGTACGACATACCCACGCGCGAGAAGAGATTAAGACCGCATTTCCAGTTCTGCATATATTCTAAGAAGAGCATATTCTCCGACGACAAAAGGCTCTGACGCCCGTCGTACGAGCCATAATAGTCCGTGTGGTAAATGGTGTTGTAGCTCATCAGCGAGGTGCGGAAAGTATTGCCGTGTCCCAATTGCTTGCTGTACGTCAGGTTTGCCGTGGGCGAGTAATATTGTTCGCGGTTGGAGTTGAGGATTGGCTCCATGCCGTTCACGGCATAATTGTTGTGGCTGCGGCGCGAACCGTAACTGAAGTTCCACGAGATGTTGAGGGTGTTGCCTCGGGGCATCGAAATCCAGTAATAGCCGCTCAGCCACGGACTCAGATTCTGGCTGTCGCTGCGCCTTTCTGACATCAGATTGTCGCCTACCACCGCGTCTGAGAAGCTGAGCGACGTACGGGTCATATTTCCCGGTTCGGCATAGCGGCTGAAACCGGCCTGATGCTGTATATAGAGCGAGTCTGAACTGTACGACAGCCGCAGAGAGCCCCATTCATTATTGCTGTGGGTGTAGGCGTCGTCGATATGCGTTATGCGGCGCAGCTCATCGTAGTGGTTGCCCCGGAACATGATGTCGCGGTAAATCTCCTCGTTGTGGCCGCGGGCCTGATTGCCGTAGGCAAGTGTGCCTCCCGCTGAGGCATCTAATGTCCAGCGTTTGCGCACATATTTTGAATAGACATTGGCGTTGCCGCGGTTCTCCTCTAAAAACCAGGCGCGACCCGAGAGCTTGGTGTAGCCGCCCCATTCATACTTGTGCATGATGAAGTTCACCACATGCTGTGCCGAGTTGAAGCGCGGGTCCTCCGGGTAGTCGAGCACCTCCACCCGCAGTACATCCTCCGGCCGCAGACCGCTCAGGTCGTCGTCAGTAGCCGGCACATAGTCTATAAACATACTCACACTCTTGCCCGACAAGGTGGTAATGCCTTTGCTGATAGGGTTTACCACAAGCTGCGGAATCTGCATTGCCTGAAGCAGCTTCGAGGCATCCGCGGCCTGACGTTTCATGCGTTTGTCGGGCGTGTATTCCACACCATATTTCACAATTCGCTGTGTGCGACCCTGCACCACAACCTCGTCGAGGGTGGTGCCAATAGTATCTTTTACTGAGGGTTTTGTTACAATAGTGTCTGTTTGTGCCTTTAAGGAGAAGGCTGACAACAGCAGTGCGAAGATAAACAGTAAGTGTCTCATACCCTCATGACGCCGCAGGCGTTAAAAAATTACAAAAAGAGCAAAAATTATTTATTGCTTGGTAGCTTGGTAGCTAAGGTAGCTATTGTAGTTACTGTAGCTACCTAAGCTAAAAAAGCTAAATTAGCTAAAATAGCTAAAATAGCTAAAAGAGTGCGGTCCTCTCTCTCCTCTCCTCTCCTCTCACCCGCCCCGCTCAATCATTTCGCGCACCTTGCTGCGGCTTTGCTCGTAAGGCGTGTTAAGGTCAAGGAGAAAAAAATTGTGCTGGCGGCGGTGCCCGTCAGGCGGAATCTGCATATAGTCAGACCCATATTTGCGGCTCAGATACTCATCCGGGTGCTCGTAGCCCATCACCTCCGTGTCTTCAAAGCGGATGGGGGTGGGGTTGCCGAACACCGTGCGCGGCATTACCCCTCGCAAACCGTCGTCATAATCGGCGCAGAGCCGCGCCGAGTCATAGTCCACGGCTGTGGAGATGGCGCGCATGGCCTTTTGCAGACCCTGAGGCGTGTAGGGCCGGCGCGTAAGCAGCGGCAGCCACGACGAGGCTCCATGGCCATGTTTATACGGGTCGCGGTGAATGAAATAGAGCGCCCTTTTCAGATACTCATAGCGGCTGAACTGCCAATGCCTTCCACTCCACGAAGGCCGAACGCCGTCGAGCGGAAACACATCCATATAAACACCCCCCAGGAAGGGCAGATGAGGCCGTTCCAACAACGTTGTGGAGGCATCCTGCAGCTTGGCGAAGGGCAGCGGATAGTCGGGGTTATTTTCGGCGCAGACTAACTCAAGCGGTTTCGGCAGCCATTGGCGGCTGTTGGCTATCAGCAGGTCATAGTCGCGGCGCGGCATAGCCACGTCAAGGTCATCGTCCCAGGGTATGAAGCCCTTGTGGCGCACCGCTCCCAACATTGTGCCGGCGGTGATGAAATAGCGCAGACCGTGGCGCTGACACACCTCATGGAAAATCTTCAGATTCTCCAGCACATGAAGCTGCAGCGGACGGATGTCGTAATCGGCCATATTATAATTATAATTTGGCGTTGGCGGCCTCGAAGTCGGCCACCGTGTCAAGCTCCATAGCCGTCAGTCCGGTGATGTCTACCGGCCGGAAGCTCCTTCCTTTGGCAATGAGACGCTCAAAAGCCTTCTCGTAGAATACATTGTCGAGCCCTTCGCGCAGAATCATTTCGTCGAGCTCGTCGAAGAGCGCCTCGGTGTAGGCGGCTCCCATCTTCTCCAGCCCGGTCGATTCGCCCACAGCCGTCTGCGGGTCAACAACCTTGCTGATTTCCTTCACCAGCCCGCGGTCATCCACCGTTACCTTTATCTCCTCCTCGCCAAGCGGATGCCTCTCCAAGGCTAACGCCTCGCTGTCGGGGCAGGCCATGAGGCGACGTATTATCTCCGGGTCGAAGAGGATATCGCTGTCAAGCAGCAGAATGTCGCGGCCACGCGCAAACGGCTTGGAGAGATAAAGCGAATAGATATTGTTGGTTGAGGCGTAACGGTCGTTATGCACATAATGCACCTTTACCTGCGGATAATGCGCCCCGAGATATTCCTCAATCATCGGAGCTAAGTAGCCCGTCACCACCACCACCTCGTCGATGCCGTTCTGCAGCAGTGCCTCCATGGCACGACCCAACAGAGCCTTCCCTCCCACCTCGAGAAGACATTTGGGCGTATGCTCGGTAAGTGGACGGAGCCGCGTGGCCATGCCTGCAGCCGGTATCACTGCCAGCCTTTTCATTCCGTGGCTATGCGTTTTATGGTGTCTATTACCAGCGCATTCTGCTCGGGGCGCCCCAAGGTGATGCGCAGATGGGTGTTGATGTCAGGCTCGTTCATGAACTTCACCTTGTAGTCCTCATCCTTGAAAGCCTTCTGAAGCCTTTCCTTAAGCCCTATGGGGTATTTCACCAGGATGAAATTGCTCACCGACTTATATACCTTGAAGCCGGGCAGAGTCCCTATCTCCTCCTCATAGCGCTTCCGGTCGGCGTTCATCAGCTCCGCAATGTGGCGGTAATGGCTGTCGCTCTTCAGGGCTGCTATGGCAATGTCTTCGCTGATGCGGTTGTAGCCAAGGTATTTGTTTGAGAAGCGGGTGAAGTCCTTCAGCGGCGCCGACATGAATCCGTAACCCATACGCAGTCCCGGCAGCCCGTAGAACTTCGACAGCGTGCGCACAAAAATCATATTCGGCCATTTCTTAACCATAGGAGCTATGTAATCGGCCTTGGGCGATACGAACGACGCGTAAGCCTCGTCTACCACCACAACGGTCTCCTGTGGGACACGCTCCATTACATACTCCAACTCCTCGGGCGTCAGTCCGTTGCCTGTGGGGTTATTGGGCGAGGCTAAGAGAAGCAGCTCGGGCTTCTTCTCGCGCGCCATGTCGAGCATGGTGTCGAAGTCATATACAAACGTGTCGTCGCTTTCCACCAGCGGATACTGATATGTGTGGCCGCCAACCTCGTCGGCGAGCGATTTGTAATACCACCACGAGAACTTGGGTATCAGCATAGTGCCGCCGCCTGCTTTGCGGCCAAGGAAGAAATGCACCGTCTGTTTCAGCAAATCCTCCGCGCCGTAGCCCAGAAGCACCTGTTCCTCAGGCACCCCGTAAAGCTCCGACAGATATACGGAGAAGATGCTCTTCTTTCCCTCGTCGTAGATGCGGGTGTAGAAGCACAGTTTGTTTATGTCAAAGTCGCGGAGTGCCTTCTCAACCTCACCCGACGGCTGAAAGTTAAACTCATTGCGATCAAGAAAAGCTGTCATGGTATGTAAATTTAATTTTCCACCAAAGTGCCTATCTCCTCACCCTTGAGCACACGGGCCAGATTTCCCTCTGTGTCCATGTCGAAGACATAGATAGGCATATTGTTCTCTTTGCAAAGGGCGGTGGCGGTGAGGTCCATCACCCTGAGATTTCTGTCGAGCACCTCGGCGTAGGTTATGCGGTTGAATTTCCGGGCATTGGGGTCCTTCTCCGGGTCAGCCGTATAGATGCCGTCCACGCGCGTGCCTTTGAGCATTACGTCGGCGCCCACCTCTATGGCTCTCAGAGCCGCGCCCGTGTCGGTGGTGAAGAAGGGGTTACCCGTGCCGCAGCTTATTATGGCCACGCCGCCCTCGTCGAGCAGTGCTTTGGCGTCGAAGCTGCGATACGGCCTGCCTATGGGCGACATGGAGATGGCGGTGAACACCTCGGCTTTCCTTCCCAACGCTTCAAGAGCCGAACAGAGAGCCAGCGAGTTGATTACCGTGGCGAGCATGCCCATCTGGTCGCCGCGCACACGGTCGGTGCCCTGAGCCGCGCCGCTCAGACCGCGGAAGATGTTGCCGCCGCCTATCACTATGGCCACCTGAGTGCCTTGCTGCACTGCCTCGTTCACCTGCTTGGCATACGCCGCCAGACGCTCCGGGTCTATGCCGTAACCCCGGGAGCCCATAAGCGATTCTCCCGAAAGCTTGAGTAATATCCTTTTGTATTTCATGTCTCTGTTGTCTCTTTTGTCTCTGTTGTGTTGCGAAGGCGCTGCCGCTCGTTGCTTGACCGGCTCTCCGTCGTTTCAATCTACAAAGGTAATAAAAATTTCTTAATGTGGCATTTTGTTACTTCCCGGTGCCTCCAAATCATAAAATCCATCCCCTTCCAACATAATATAAGGAGGCTGCACGGCGGGTGCAGCCTCCTTTGAGGGTAGGGGAGCCTCAGCTCCGTGTGTCATTCTTTATTTCACAACCAGCTTCATGGTGCCGTTTGCAACGCGAACCATGTAAACGCCGGGAGCTACTTCTACGCGTACCTCATTTTCGGGAACGGCGTTGAAGAAGGTGATGCCGTTGATGCCGATGATGGATACCTGCTTGCCTTCGGCACCGCTGATGGCGATGAAGCCCTGGCCTGCAACTACCGATACGCCTGCCTCGATGCCGGCTACGCCGTTGGTTGTTGCGCCGTTGCTCGGTGCTGATTCTTCACCTGACTGGTAAACTGCTGTTACGTGGTAGGTGTGCTTGTCGGTTACATTGGCGTCAGTGTAAGTGGTCTGAGTTGCTGGGATGAGTTCGCTGTTGATCTTAACGTTGTCGCGGTATACATTGTAACCTACAACTACGTCGGGTACGGTCTCGAAGGTGAGGTCGTCGACCATCAGCAAGAACTTGTCTTTACCGTTGTTGCGGATTGCGAAGTACTTGGTGCCGGCGGGGAGCTGGATGGTGTATTCAGTCCAATCGGCGGGAACACTCTTGACAACCTTTGCCGAAGTGAAGCTTTCGGTGTTGGCGTTGGTGCTTGAGGTCAGCACTTCCATATCCTCAAGGTAGTTCTTGCTGTAGCTCTTGGCCCAGAAGGTAAGAGTCTGTGCGCTGCCTGAAAGAGCCGGTGAGATCAACCAGTCGTCAACCTGCGATGCGTCGTAGTTGAACAGTGATGCGAAGAACTTGGTGCCGCTGTGTGCCTTGAACGACTCGTTGAAGTTGCCGCCCTGTTCGAAGACGAACCATGAGCCGAGGCTCTGTAAGGCATTGTTGGGTATCTCAAGGCCATCGAAGCCGCCGCGCGGTTTCTTGTCCACGTCAATGAACTGCCAGCCGTCTATGCCGGTGTTGTTCCATGATTCATAGCTTTCCAGGTCATAGAGGTTGCCCGAAGCCATGCGCTCGGTTGACTGAGCCGAAGGTGCTTTCCACTTCAGCACGGTGCTGCCGCTGCTTACTGATGCTTCAAGCTGTTGCGGACCCGGCTTGCTGGAATACTGACGTTTAACAGTTACTACATCGGAGGTGTTGTCGGCTGTATTTTCATCCTTGCTGTATTTTACAACAGCCTTGTAGGTGGCCTGAGCGTCTTCGTCAGCAAATGTCAGTTTCACAGGTGCCGAGAAGGTGGCTATGGCGCCCGGAGCTATTGCCAGACCTTCTATGGTCTTGAACGGAGTGGTGGCGTTGTCGCGATAGAACTCTACGCTGTAAGCCTCGGAATTCTTCGAGCCGCGGTTTTCTACCTCTACGTTTATTGCAAATTCCTCGTTCGGTTTAACGTTTTCAGGAGCGGTGATGCCCGATACGCCGAGGTTGTGGTCCAAATTCTCGCATACCTGGAGCTTGTCGATCATTACGTAAACATAATACTTGCAAGTTCCCTGAATGCCTACCTGCACTTTCTTGCCTTTGTAAGCGTCGAGGCTTACCTGAACAGGTTTCCAAACGCCGGTGTCGCCGTTGCAAAGCTCGTTCACTGTGCCGTGTTTCAGTACGGTCCATTCTTCGGTGCCTACCTCGCGAATCTTGACGTCGATTTCGTTGATGTCATATTTCAGTTCGCCGTCTTTCTCGCTGATGATGTTGTAAGTATGGAACTTGAAGACGGGTTTTGCAGCTGTGGTGAGGTCAATCTTGCCGGTGAATACCATGCCTGCGTCGTTCAGTTTTGACATCTTGCCCGACATGAAGCCGCCGTCGTTATCGGCTGAGTTGATGCCCAGGTCACCGTCTTTGTTGATTGCCCAAGTAGCGCCGTTGCCGGCTACCTTCTGGAGGCCGAGGATAGAGCTCAGGCTCTTTTCTGCGAATGATTCATAGTAAGGCAGAGTGTAGGGGAAGCCCACTGCCATGAACGGACCTGCTGTGCCGGTGCTCGTGCCGTCGGCTGTAACGGCGAAGACGCCTACCTGGAAGAATTCCTGACCTTCGGTTACAACGTCCATGTCGAAGCTGGTGGCCGAAAGGTTGTCGGCATAAACGGTAGTGGTGGCCGATGCCTTCACCAGTTTGTAGGTGATAGGTGTGCTGCCAAGAGGCTTGCCGTTGATGTCAGTGGTGGGAGCGGTCCAGGTGATGTGAACCTTACCGTTGCTGGTCTCGGTGGTGGTAACGTTGGTTACGGGGCTCGGTTTGTCGAAGCCTACGAAAGTGCTTATCTCGGCTTTTTTGCCTTGGCCCTTGTCGTTGGTGCAAACTACCTGCCAGGTGTGGTTGCCGTTGGTGGGAACTTCAGCATCGGTGTATGAGAAGTTGCCGCCGGGCTGGATGCCTGTCAGAGTCTTGACGGGGGTGCCGTCGCGGCTGATGATGATGCTTGAGATTGAACTCAGGGTTGAGCCGTTGAGAGTCTTCGTGGGAGCCTTGCCGCTGATGACAGCTTTCAGAGCGCCGGTCTGGTCGGCGGTGGCCTCCAGTGCGGTTACTGCGTCAGGTGCGCCGCCGTCGATAGGTGCGCTTACCGTGATGTTGTCGGCCCACAGATAGAACATGTTCTTGTCTGATACGCCGTGGATACCGATGTTATAGGTACCTGTGGTGGTCGGGGTGAAGTATTCATCGAAGGTGGTCCATACCTTGCCGTTGATTTGTGTCAGAGGCACCAGAGTGGTGGTCATGGCTGATGCTTCAGGAGCGTTGCCTATCTTAATCTCGAATTTCTCGGGATAGGCGGAGGCTGAGTGGTTGCGCAAATCGGCTGCGATGCGGTAAGTCTTGCCGGCTTCCAGCTTGATACCCGGAGTGATCAACCAGTCGTCCATTTCATTCTTTGAGTTGTAAGCGGCGCGTACGGCTTTCTCCGTGGCATTGTATGTCCAGGTCTTCCCGTCGTTGTTGGCGTCGATTACGGTGTAAAGCTCAAATGCGTCGGCGGTGTCGAAGCTCTCTGAGTAAGGAGCGGCGATTTCGCCAAGACCAATCTTGTTGGATTCTGCCACTGCCGATGATTTGCCGTCGCAGTTTACAACTACGGTGTAGTAATACAGAGTGTAGGTTGCCGGGGTTGCAACGGCATCCTGAAGGCTTGTTGCGGTGGCTTTTTCAGCTACAACAACATTGTCGGGCATACGGGTTACCTTGTAGGTAAGCTTGCTCAGGTCCATGTAGCCGCCGTTTACGGTTTCGGTTACAGCGTCCCATTTTACGTTGAACTTGCCGTTTTCGTATGCAATGGTCACCTTGGTGGATTTCGGGGTGTCGGCGCCGATGAAGAGTTCCTTCTTCACCTTCGGGCCGTCGCCCTTGGCGTTGCTCAGCACAACCGTAATGGTGTAATTGCCGGCTTCGCCCACTGTCAGGTCTTTGCTTACGTTGGCACCGTAGGCGCATTTGCCCGTGGCTGCTACCTCGCCGTTTACAAGAATCTTGTAATCTACCTCGCCGGTGGCTGCTGTGCCGTCGAACAGGGTGGTGGGAGCCTTGAAGTTAATCTTGCCGCTCAGCGAACCGTTGTTGAATACGCAGTTCAGGTCGGTAACGGCTGCCGGAGCTTTGTCGTCGGCGATAAACGGTACATAGAGACCGGCTATCTCGTCGCCATACTGGAATTTGCAGAGCTGAGTAGCAGCGCCTGTGGTGGTGTTAACCTCCATCAGATAGCCGTTTTCATCTTCCGGGCAGAGAGTCCAGAACATACGGCCCGATTTCTTGTCGACGCAAGCGCCTGTGACGTATTTGGGCACGCGGCCGGTGGCGCCGACCTTGGTCATGGCACCCGTGGTGGGAACTACCTTGTAGCAGTCGCCGAGCATGTCGATGGCATAGATCATGCCGTCGTTGCCCCAGGCGCAGGCGTTCCAGTTCTGCGGCAGTGTGCAGATTACCGTGTGCTCGTTGGTGGTCAGGTCGAGTTTGCCATACTCATAACCGGCATTGTCGCCGCTCTGGCCGTTGTAGAAGCAGCCGTAGACGTTGGTGCCGTCGGTAGCCAGGGCGCGAGGCGTCTTGGCGTTGGTGATGGATTTACTGCTGAGCTGTTCCCATGTCTCGGTGGAGTATGTCCTGGCATAGAACGTATAGCCCAGAATTGTCTGTACGGCTACATAGTTGTAGTAAACGCCGTCGACAACAACAGCTGCATAGCAGCCGAGGTTGCCGTGAAGCAGTTCGGTGAAGTTCTGGCCTGAAGTGTCGAACGAATAGATACCCAGATGGGCATTGCCGGAAGTCTGACCTTCGGCCGGGTTTGAGTAGATGACATTACCGTTGATGGTAATGCCGCCGGTGGCCTGACGAATCTGGTTGGCCAGCGTGTTGTTTGAAGGCTGCAGTACGCTCATCACCGGAGCACTGAACATCCGTGATGAGGCTGTGGCTGCTGAACGCATCTGTACGTCCTGGAACGTGTTGCGTGCGTTGTCGGGATTGGCCTGCTGCGTTACGACGGCGCCGGTGGCGCGTGCCGACAGCTTGGCTGCTCTCTGGGCGGTGACAGACGGTATCACCAGTGCCAGGGCTGCGAGGGCCATGAGAGAACGAGCGATAGATTGTCTCATGTGTTATGATTTACGTAAAGAATCACTTTGATTTAAGAATACGGAAGGGTGATTCTTTACCTGCCGTATCCATATATAAAGAGGTGTTCAACTCTCAACGGATTCACTTGCCGTTTGTTGGGTTTTATATGATTAGTCCAAAATACTGTTTCGCTTCAGTGAATTTGGTGGGTTTTTGTATTATGTGCCGGTAAGTGTAATGCGTCGTAGTTCATTTCATGCGCTAAATTACAACTATTTTCGTTACCCACCAAATTTATTTAAAGATTTTTTTTGGTTTGAAGCGTATTTTTGGGGCTCTTTGCCTCTGTTTTGTGCCGGGGTAAAGGCGTAGCCCCGATGAATACCTAACATTTTGTCAATTTTCAGAGAATTAAAGTAGTTTAACACTTTCATATTTTTTAACTTGCCGATTTTAAATCGCAAAAAGATAAAGTGAACGCCCGGACCCTCTGCGGGGAATAAATTTTTGCTTTTGGGGCTGCCGGTGATGAAATTTTTGAGCCGGGTGCTTCGTTGCCTTCCGCTCCGACTGCCCGGAAAATCATTCCGGAATCCAATATGTAAACCGCTCGGTAAACCATTCGGCAAATCATTCTTCAAATCATTGCGCAAATCATTCGGCACCCGTTTTGTGAATTTGCAGATTATTAATTACCTTTGCAGATTGAAACGGGTGTGCAGTGAGCCCCCGTGCTAACCGTTACTTTTTATCAAAGGTGGAGACCAAATACATATTCGTTACAGGCGGCGTTGTGTCGTCGCTGGGCAAAGGCATAATCTCCTCGTCGCTGGCACGCTTGTTGCTGGCACGCGGCTATAAGGTTACGATACAGAAGTTCGACCCTTACATCAACATCGACCCGGGCACCCTCAATCCATACGAGCATGGTGAATGTTACGTTACCGTCGACGGTCACGAAGCCGACCTCGACCTGGGCCACTACGAACGCTTTACCAACATACAGACAACACGCGCCAACAACATCACCACTGGCCGCGTTTACCAAAGCGTCATCGACAAAGAACGCCGCGGCGATTATCTGGGCAAGACTGTGCAGATAATTCCCCATATCACCGACGAAATAAAACGCAACGTCAAGCTGCTGGGCAACACCGGCAAGTATGACTTTGTGATTACCGAAATCGGCGGCACCGTGGGCGACATCGAATCGCTCCCCTTCCTGGAGGCAGTGCGTCAGCTGCGCTGGGAGATGGGCAAGGATGCCCTTGTGGTGCATCTCACCTACGTGCCCTATCTGCACGCCGCCAAGGAGCTGAAGACCAAACCCACACAGCACAGCGTGAAACAGCTGCAGCAAGTGGGTATTCAGCCCGACATACTGGTGCTCCGCACCGAGAAAGACATCCCCGCGTCCATGCGCAAGAAGGTGGCTCAGTTCTGCAACGTCAGTCCCGACGCCGTGGTGCAGAGCGTTGACGCCGACACCATTTACCGCGTTCCCTTGCTCATGCACAGCCAGGATATGGACCAGATAATTCTGCGCAAAATGGGCCTCGAGCCGCAGGGTGAGCCCGACCTCACCGAGTGGAAAGAGTTCCTGGAGCGCATGGGTCGTGCCTCTGAAGAAATCAACATTGGCCTGGTGGGCAAATATGCCGAACTGCAGGACGCCTACAAGAGCATCAACGAGAGCCTGCATCAGGCCGCCACTTACTGCGACCGCAAACTAAACCTCATATACATACACAGCGAGAAGCTGACGGATGAAAACGTGGCCGAACGCCTCGGCAATCTCGACGGTGTGGTCATTGCCCCCGGATTCGGACCCCGCGGCATCGACGGCAAACTCGTGGCCCTGAAATATTGCCGCGAGCACAATATGCCCACCTTCGGCATCTGCCTCGGCATGCAGTGCATGGTGATAGAATATGCGCGCAACGTGCTCGGCCTGACGGAGGCCAACTCCACCGAGATGCGCCCAGACACACCCGACAACGTCATCGACCTGATGGAGGAGCAGAAGAGCATCAGCAACATGGGCGGCACCATGCGTCTGGGCGCCTTCGCCTGCCGTTTAGCTCCCGACTCGCTGGCCGCCAAGGCTTACGGCAAGACCGACATCAGCGAGCGTCATCGCCACCGCTTCGAGTTCAACAGCGACTATCGTCAGCGCTTTGAGCAGGCCGGAATGGCATGCACGGGAAGCAACCCCGAAACCGGTCTGGTGGAAGTGGTGGAGCTCCCAGACCACGACTGGTATCTCGGCACACAGTATCACCCCGAATACCAAAGCACGGTGCTGTGTCCGAACCCCCTCTTCATCAGCTTCATGCAAGCCGCAGTGAAACGCCATCACAGCGCCCGTAACAGCGCTCATCACAGCGCCAATAATTAATCTTATTACACACTAATGGACAAAAACACAATATGGGGTCTTCTGGTCATGGCGGCGGTGTTCTTCGCCTTCATGTACTTTACGGGCGACGACAAGAAGCAGGCCGCCGCGGAAGAAGCCGCCACAGAGCAAACCGCCGCTCAGGCCGAGCAGAAGCCTGACCCCCTGAGCGACACCGATATGGACTTTCTGCGCACCAATCTGCGCGACAACGGCACCCTTTCGGAGAGCGAAGGCGTAAAAACCTACACTCTGAACCGCGGGGGCGTCAGTCTGACGCTGACAGGCGACAGCGTAGCCGGCACCGTGAATGTCGACGGACAGCCTTACACCCTGGCCCAGATAAACAGCGGGGATGCCTCCATGACCACGCAGCAGCGCCGCCGCGCCCTCGACAGCGTGCGTCAGCTCAGCGAGAGTCTCAGCCGCTACGGCTGCTTCCTCCCCTTCCTCAACGGCAAAGACACCACTGTGAAGCTCGCCAACAACGTCCTCGCCCTCGAGCTAAGCGCCAAGTCGGGAACGGTAACCAAAGCCGAGCTGCTGAAGTACAACACCGAATATAACTCCGACGAGACCAAGAAAGAGAGCCGCCGCGTGGTGCTCTTCCACGACAAGACCAACAATATGTCGTTCGACATCCCCGCCGCCGTGCCCGTCAACACGCATAATCTCTATTTCACCCCGCGGGTGCTCAACGACTCCACCGTGCTCATGGCCCTGAACTTCGACAACGGCGCTTACTGGGGCATCCGCTACACTCTGCCGCGCGGCGACAGCTACAATCTCCGCATGGACATTGTGCAGAAAGACATGAACAAGGTGCTCAGCTCAAACAACACCATACTCGGCTTCCACTGGCAGCAGCAGCTGGCACGCCAGGAAAAGGGTCGTATGTTTGAGGAACGCCAGAGCGGCCTCTTCTATAAGTTTGCCGGCGGCGATGTGGAGAACCTCAACGAGGGCAAGGACGACAAGGAAGAGCGTCAGGCCAAGATTCGCTGGATAGCCTTCAAGAACCAGTTCTTCAGCACCATCGTCTTCAGCCGCCGCCCCTTCAACCAGGCCGATTTCACCAGCACCATAGAGAAGAACCGCGACTTCCTGAAGAACTTCACCACCGAGGCGGAAGTCAACGACTACAACTGGAGCGCCTCCACACCCGCTTCCTTCGACGTCTTCATGGGCCCGAACCTCTATCCGCTGCTGAGTCATCAGGACAAGGTGCTCGACATGGGCGAAGACCTCGACCTCACACGTCTCATCCCGTTGGGCTGGAGCCTCTTCCGCTGGATTAACACTCTGATTATCATACCCATATTCACCTTCTTAGGCGGTCTGGGTCTGAACTACGGCATAGTGATACTGCTGCTCACCATCTTCATCAAGCTGGTGCTCTATCCGCTGTCGTACAAGAGCCTTATCTCGCAGGCCAAGATGCGCATCCTGGCCCCCGACATCAAAGCCCTCAACGACAAATATCCGGGCAAGGAGAATGCCATGACGCGTCAGCAAAAGACCATGGCCCTGTACAGCAAAGCCGGAGCCAGCCCCATGTCGGGTTGCGTACCCATGTTGCTTCAGCTCCCCATCCTGTTTGCCATGTTCAGCTTCTTCCCCAGCTGCATAGAGCTGCGCGGACAGAGCTTCCTCTGGGCTCACGACCTCTCGGCGCCCGACGCCATCATCTCGTGGAGCGGCAACATACCCCTCATCACCGAATATTTCGGCAACCACATCTCGCTGTTCTGTCTGCTCATGACTGTTACGAACATCGTCTACACCTACACCCAGAGTCAGAATCAGGCCGGCGGCATGCCCGGAATGAAATGGATGATGTATCTGATGCCCGTGTTCTTCATGGTATTCTTCAACAACTATGCGGCCGCGCTGAGCTATTATTACTTCCTGTCGCTGCTCATAACCATCACCATGACGTTCATCTTCCGCAAAGTTGTCAAGGAAGAAGACGTAAGAAAGAAGATGGCCGAGAATGCCAAAAAGCCCCGCAAGAAGTCCGGCTTCATGGCACGCCTCGAAGAGATGCAGCGTCAGCAGCAGGAAATGATGAAGCAGCAGGCCAAAGCCAAAGGCCGCCGCTGACCCCTCCGCCTGCCTCTGAATTCTGAGACTGAGCCTTAGAGCCATTCGCTCAAAGCAATATAAACCCATTACCATAACCGCCGGAATGAATCAGCACAGCCTGCCGATTCATTCCGGCGAATTCTTCCTTTCTCAGAGGGGCTATGTATTTGTTTTAGATGAAACGGACAGTAGTTGTGCATAAAAAATCTTTATTGCGCACACTATGGTTTGATAGAATCAAAAATGTTATTGTGTGATTAAAAAAATTGTAATAACTTTGTGGCACATTTTGTTGAAACAATTCTTTAAGCATAAAATATGGGAAGGTTCAAACTGATTATACTCTTTTTAATGAGCGCATTCTGTTTGGTTGGTAATGCACAAATTAGAATGAGTGAAACTGTTGAAATTGCTAAAGATAGGAGGATAGCGGAGCACAAAGTATTGGGTGTTTTATGGGATACCCCTAGTTTGTGGTATTCGCCATCTGACACATTATATTATTTGCATTTTGGTGTGCCAGATGATAGTTCATCAAGAAGAATTAATGCTTCTGTGAAATTTTATCTTGGCAGAACTTTGAGTATTGCCACGGAAAGCATAAGTGCAATGATAGACAAATTATCAACAATAAAAAAAGATGATGCTTTTACTGTTGAAGATTTTACCGGTAAGGAATACATTATAATGCATTGGTATAAACATGACTTTTACCTGTATGATCCTAATATGGAATTGGAGAATGTATTCGGGAAGACAACAGCTAAAGGAGTTCGCTTTTGTGGACATATAAAATCACTGCAGAAATTACTTGATAAAGCAAGCAAATTAGATAAATAAATTATGAGACGCTGCTGGGTTGATGGCAAGCGAATGCCCGATGTCAGAATAGATGACAAGCAGAACAACTATAATCCTTATGGCATAGTATTGCCGATGGAGAAGTAAAAAATATTGTACATAGTTGGTTTCGGTAAAACGAAACGTATACTGCCAATAAAGAGAAAAGAGAGGAAGGCCTCGCCGCCGCAACCGTCGTAAAACCAGCTTATGCTCGCCGGACAATGGCGGTGAAGCCACGGGCAGCAGAGCAGGAAGAAGATGTTAAGGGTGATGTTGATGCCTATGTTGGCCATCTTTATTCCGGCAAAGCGGATGGCCTTCTTGCGGTAACGCAGGTAGGCGAAGGGTATGTTGCAGAAGGCGTCGAGGGCCACCGTAACGCCGAGTAGCCACACCAGAATGCGGTGTCCGGGCAGAAGCAAGGCTTTGCTCAGGGGCGTTAGGAAAACCGACAGCAGCACTATGAACAGCAGCGATGTGGTGCCCACGGAAATCAGCGATGTGGTGTATACGCCGTTGGGACCGCCGTAGCGGGCATTGTCGTCGCGGTTGGCGAAGCGGAAGAAGCCCGTCTCCATGCCGTAGTTGAGTATTACCAGCATCACAGCCATGTAGGAATACAGATAGCTCACTATGCCGTATTCCTGCGTGGGGAAGAGATAGACGTAGAGCGGCACCAGGAGCCAGTTGAGGAACCGTCCCACAATGGAGCTGAGGCCGTAGATGGCCGTTTCTTTGGCTAAGCTGCCTATTACTGACATTCGGAAATGTAGATTTGGTAATTGCTAATCAGGGGTCGGGGAGAGTGTCGAACAGGGAGCCTTCGGGCATAGGCCTCACGCGACCTAAATGATGCCATGCTTTCTCGGTGGCTTCGCGGCCGCGCGGCGTGCGCTTCAGGAAGCCTTCCATGATAAGGAAAGGCTCGTAGACATCCTCTATGGTGCCGGCATCTTCACCCACCGCCGTGGCTATGGTGGAAACGCCCACCGGGCCGCCGCCGAACTTGTCGATGATGGTGGCCAGGATGCGGTTGTCGATTCTGTCGAGTCCGAAGCGGTCGATGTTGAGCGCTTCGAGGGCGTAACGCGCTATGGGCAGGTCAATGTCGCCGTTGCCCTTCACCATGGCGAAGTCGCGCACACGGCGCAACAGAGCGTTGGCAATACGCGGCGTGCCACGGCTACGCAGGGCTATCTCGCGCGCCGCCTCACCCGTAATCTTCACTCCCAACAGCCGCGCCGAACGCTCAATGATGCCCTGCAGCACTCCGTGGTCGTAATACTCCAGATGACAGTTGATGCCGAAACGCGCCCGCAGCGGCGCCGTCAGCAATCCCGAACGCGTGGTGGCGCCTATCAGCGTGAAGGGAGCCAAGGTAAGCTGCACACTCTTGGCGCCCGGACCGCGGTCAAGCAGAATGTCGATGCGGTAGTCCTCCATGGCCGAATAGAGATATTCCTCCACCACGGGGTGCAGACGGTGAATCTCATCAATGAACAGCACATCATGCTTCTCCAGACTCATCAGGATGCCGGCCAGGTCGCCGGGCTTGTCGAGCACCGTACCCGATGTTACCTTGAAGCCCACTCCTAACTCATTTGCCACAATGTTGCTGAGCGTGGTCTTGCCCAGACCCGGAGGGCCGTGCAGCAGCGTGTGGTCGAGAGGTTCGCCGCGACGTTTGGCAGCCTCCACAAATACCTGAAGGTTGCTCACCATCTTATCCTGGCCCGCAAAATCCGAGAACGACAGCGGCCTCAGAGCCTTGTCGAAATCATTATCGCGCCCGTGTTCGCGTATGTCAAACTCACTGCTTTCGTTGCCCATAATATCAAAATGCAAAGGTACAAAATTTTTTTGACATCGCTGCCTCCTCGCGCGCCTACTTAGTTGCCCTAACCGCCGCCTCTCCTTCGCTCTTCCGCCATCCTCAACCCACACTCTCGCCCTCCTCAAACTGCTCTCTCGCCGCCCGTTTGCCCTCCTTACGCTGCCCTCTCGCCGCTTTGGAACTAAAAAAACTGCCTCACCCTCACGGGCCAGGCAGCCAATTCAATCGGTTTGGTGTTTGTTTCTTCTCTGCTTTTCAAACGCCGCCGGGACCTTATAGTTCACCGGTCAAGAATTTTTAACATAATTAACCGAGAAAAATCTCACTTTTGGCAAAATGCATCGAAATAAACCCATTGAAGGCCCGTATGTAGAGCAACGCACCGAAAAACACCCGGTAGCCACCCGAGTTTTGTAGCAAAAAGATTGTTGAAAAATAGCATACTGATTGATTTGCGGCCATTTGCACCTTTTAAGACCCTTTAATAATACAGAAAAATAGACAAAACACTTGCGCACAGGCAAAAATGGTATTATCTTTGCAGCCGTGTTTTTCATGGTATTAGATTTAAGGTTAGAGGATTAATTGTCGGGAGACAATTAATCTTTTTTTATCCCCATAAACATGTAACTCTATGAAAGATAACGAAATGGTTGATATACAGCGACTTAGAGCAATGAGTTTAAAAGCGACTCGAGACAGGGGTATGTTCATAAATGCACTATTGGGTGCTTTTATGAACATGGGAGTGTATCGTAATTCGATTTTTGCGATACACTCTCTTTTTTTGAGTTTTGGGGTTCGGATATTTTTCAGGCAACTGATTTTTG
>FR897824.1 GCA_000437495.1 Prevotella sp. CAG:485 | reverse complement strand
CGTGTCAGGGCAATGCCGTTCACGTCATACCACTGTTCGCTGATAACGTCGGCAGCGTCAGCGTCGAGGTCCTCGATGCCGCTGGGCTTGTCGGCCTCCAACTCTACCTTGCGTGTCAGGGTGCCGCAGGTGCCGGTCATGGTAACGGTGCCTTTGTAGGCGTCGCCGTTCCATATCCACTTGTTGCCGTCCTGACGCAGGTTGCTGATGCTTGCTGTCCAGGTAACGCCTTCGGGCTGGCCGCTGAAGAAGGAGCCGGTGATGACGCCGGCAGCCGTAACGTGGGCCGGGTTGGGCATTATCTGAGCCGCATAGAGACGTGCCTGCTCGTTGTTGTTGGCTGTCAGATACGGGTAGGTGTAGTCGTCGCCGCCGATCCAGCCTTCGCCCATATTTTGCTTGGCCAGTTCATAGCGTGTCAGACCGGTGCCTACGGTGCTGTGAGCCATCAGCGAGTCGACCTTGATGAAGTAGCAGTTCTCGACCACGTTGGTGCCGGGAATCCACTGCGGGCTGGGCTTGCTGAAGTTGATGCCGATGAGCGTTCCGGCCGTGTCGGCGGGAGCGTGTATGGCACCGGCGTTGTAGCAGTTGTAGAGCTTGGTGCTGTTCTTCGACGGGCGACCGGAGAGACCGCCAACGTTGGCTATGCCGCGGATTTCGCCGAGGTTATAGCAGCGTGTCATGGTGCTGCCGCCCTCACCGGCGATGCCGCCGGTGCCGTAGCCCTTAGTGGCGTAGTTGCTCTTGTTGAGGACAACGGTGGTGGCCAGGTTGGTGATGTTGCCGGTGTTGAAGCAGTCGGTAACCTCGGCGCCGGCGCTGGTGCACTGGCCCACGATGCCGCCGGCGCGGCTGTCGCTGACCTGAACCTCGCCGCTGTTGCGGCAGCTGATAATCTTCGACGTGCCCATGCCGAGGTTGCCGGCGATGCCGCCTGCACCAAGCACTGCCATGACGTCGCCGGTGTTGTAGCAGTTCTCGATGGTGGTGTAACCCGAGATATAGCCGATGATGCCGCCGCTGAAGTTATTGACATTCGATATATAACCCGTGTTGTGGCAGTTGCTGATGACAACGGGTTCAGTTACGGTGCCTGCCGTCTTGTAATAAGCGGCGATACCGGCTGAATAGGCCTGTTTCGGGTTATTGTTGATGATGTCGCCGGTGTTGTAGCAGTTGTCGATGACAAGACCGGGGAGGGTAAGCACGGAGATGCCGCCCACGGCGCCGTTGCTCTTGGAGGTGGTGGCAACCGATTCGATGTTGCCGGTGTTGTAGCAGCCGCGCAGCACAATCTTGTTCTTGACCGTGGATGAGTAATCGACGTTAGCCAGCAGGCCGCCGATCATGAATCCGGCCTTGATGTTGGCCGTGTTGTAGCAGTCGATGAGGACTGTGGAGTCGGTGTTGCCTGTGTACGAGCGCAGGTAGCCGATGAGGCCGCCGATGCCGTACATCACATCAGCCTTTTTGAGGTTGAAGGTACCCTTGTTGTAGCAGCGTGTGAGCTTGGGCGATACGGCATTGCCGATGAGGCCGCCGATGCTCTGCGACGTTGAGGGTGCCGTGCCGCTGAAGGTGGAGATGAGGGTGCCTTCGTTGCCGCAGTCGATGAACTCTACATGGCGGCCGCCGTCTGAGAACAGAGTGCCGACGTAGGTGCTCGGAGCGGTGATGACGCCCTTGTTGACAACCTTTTCAATGCGTGCGCCTTCGTAAGCGCAGCCGAATGCCGAGGCGCCGCTGCCGCTGGAGGCGGTGTAGCTGACCTCGCTGGTGATGTTGGTGAGCTTGCCGTAGACCTTGGCCGTAACGCCGGCGCAATAGGTCTTGGTGCCCTTGTAGGCGCCCTTGAAGGTGAAGTTCTTAAGCTCGCCTTCCTCGCCGATGATGCGGATGGGGGCGTGGTAGGTGTTGACGGTGGTGAACTGGTTGTTGCCGAAGTCCACGGTGTGGCCGTCGCCGTCGAGCACACCCATCAGCTTGTCTTCGTCAGCGGCGAAGAGCTCGGGAACCTCGGAGGTAAACGTGAGGTCGGCGGTGAGCTTCAGGAACTTGCCTGCGAAGTTATCGTGAACGGCGGCGATGTAAGCAGCCAGGTCTGTCCAGTCGTCAACGCTGTTGATCAGATAAGGACTGGCCTGCGTGCCTTCGCCCGTAAGGGGTACCGGCGGGTTGCGGGTGATGTCGATGGTGCGGGTGAAGTCCTGAGCGGTACATTTCACCGTAGCGTTCTGTTTCACTTTGGGAACGGCGCCTGTCTTCAGGGTGCTGCCGCTGATGGAGAAGTAAGTGGCGGGATCCACGCTCCATGTGCCGCCGTTGTTGAGGGTGGCGTCGGCTGTCATGTCGCGCACGGTAACACCGGCGGGCAGCGTCATAATCATGCTGCGTGCGGCCTGCAGGGCCGGTTCGTCGGCGAAGCTCTTCAGCACGGGATATTTGCCGGCGTCGAACTGCCAGTAATCGGTGCTGAGGCTGTCGAGCGGTGTGCCGGAGGTCATCTGAGCGGTGGTGAGACCGTGCATGCCCTCGAAGTTCTGGTTGCGGTAAGCGCCGTACATAGCAGTCTGGTCGTCGTAATAGGCCACCACGCGGGCGGTGGACTCCAGAACAGTCTGGTTGGTGTTCATACCGGCCACCATACCGTTGGTGATGGGTTCGGTACTGCTTACGTTGCCGTAGTTCACGGCGTAGAGGATGTCGTTCTTGCCGCGGCCCTTCGAGGTGCCGTTGGCATAGAGATTGGCCACGATGCCGCCCACGGTGTTTCCTTCCTCGGCACTTACGGCGCCCACGTTGAGCACGTTGCGCACATATGCGCCGGTCATGTTGGTGGTGATGCCGCCCACTGTATTGTACATACGGCCGAAGTTGGCAATCTTCTTCACGGCGATGTTGCCGGCGTTGGCGCAGTTGTCGATGGTGCCGTTGTTGCGGCCTGTGATGCCGCCGGCGTTGTTATAGCCTGAGGTAACGTCGCCTGCGTTGTAGCAGTCGATGATGCTGCCTTCCATCTCGTTCATGCCCACGATGCCGCCAACCCAGCAGCTCACAGCCACCACGTCGGCATAGT
The DNA here is from genome assembly GCA_000437495.1 of Prevotella sp. CAG:485. Classification (GTDB taxonomy): domain Bacteria; phylum Bacteroidota; class Bacteroidia; order Bacteroidales; family Muribaculaceae; genus Lepagella. The sequence goes on along the minus strand of FR897824.1, from coordinate 7,146 downwards.
TGCGCACGTTCTTCACCGTGCCGAAGTTGTCGCCCACGGCCGGACCGCAGCTTGCCCACAGCTCGCTGAAGTCGCAGTCTTTGGCGAAGCGCAGGTTCTTGAGCACACCGTCAATGTCGAGGCGACCAATGAAGCCCTGATAGCCGAACGAGCCGCCGTTGGAGCCGGTGGAGGGAGTGCCGAGGGTAGTCTCGGTGGGAGGCGTAGCCCACACAAGGCCGCGGCCTTTGAAGCGGTGGATGTAGTGGTTGCCGCCGTCGTAGATGCCGCCGAAGCGCGAGTATGCGTCCTTGGCGTCGGTGGCGATGCCGTGGAACGCCGTGTCAAGCTCCAGGTCGATGTCCTGTGTCTGCAGGAAGTAGGCGCCGGGGAAGTACTGCTTGGTGACGTTGGCGAAGTTGGCCAGCGATATCAGGTCAGCCTTCGAGGAAATCAGATACGGGTCGTCTTCCGTGCCTGAGCCGGCGAAGGGCACCGGAGCCATCTTCAGAGCATAGAAGAAGTTCTGGTTGCCGTTGGCAATCAGCAGAGTGTCGATGCCGAAGCTGGTAACGATGAGCGAGTCGCCCGCAATCTTCGAGGCATAGCCCTCTTTCACGGCTTTGCCGTTTTTGTAGAGAAGGAACTGAGTGGCTCCCACGGCGGTGAGCTTGGTGTTCTTGCTGACGCTGTTCACCGAGTTGCCGGTGTTGAAGAGTACTGCCGAAGCGCCCCACTGAGCGCCGGCCTGATTCTCGGTGCCTTTCAGCACGGGGTACTGGCCAGCTTTGGCTGTCCAGGCCGTAGCGTCGAAGCCCTGAGGCAGGGTGCCCGAGGTGAGCTGAGCGGCTGTGAGCGGAGTGCCGTTCTGACTCTTCTTGTTGAAGAGCTGGTTGTTGTAATAGATGTTCTGAGCGCTGCCCAGGCCACCCTCTTCAATCTTGCCGAGGGTCTCGGCCCAGCCGTTCACGCGGTCATACTGATAGGTCTCCAACTCCTCAACGCACGCTGCATACATGTTCTTGAAGGTGCAGGGGATGGTTTGGCCCTGGTAGGAGTAGAGCACTACGCGGCCGGTGAGACCGCCGGCGTAACGCGAGTAGTAAGAGCCCATGCTGCCGCGGAAGTAAGCGTTCTCGATGCTTGAGCCAAATACGCGGCCGGCGATGCCGCCGACTTCACAGTAAGTGTTGCGGCCCATAACGGTGCCGACGCTGTAGGCGTTCTTCAGCGAGCTGACGCTGAGGTTACCGGTGATGCCGCCGGCCAGGATGCCGGTGGTGCCGGTGGAGGGAGCGCCGTAGCGGTAGCCGTTCATGGTGCCGGCAAAGTGCAGATTCTCAGCCTGACATGAGGAAATCATGCCGGCCAGGCCGCCTGCTGCCGTGCCGCCGCCGGGATAGGCGTATACGGTAACGTTGTCGGCGAAGCAGTTGGTGAAGATGGTGTGTACCTCACCTACCAGGCCGCCGCACCAGCCGCCCAGGCCGGTTACCTGCACGTTGGTGGCCGAGCAGTTGGTCATGCCGGTGTAGATAAGGCCGGCCAGACCGCCTGCCACCTGACCCTGTACGGCTATCACCGAGTTGGTGATGTGGCAGTTGTCCATGGCGCCGTAGTTCCATGCCACCAGCGAGCCGCCGTAGTTGTTGACCGTGAGGATGTTGGCGTTGTCGAGTTTTATGTTCTTGATCACGCAGGTGGTGTCGCACATGCCGAAGAGGGCGGCGAAGGCTTCCTGATAGTCGATGGAGAGGTTGCGGATGGTGAAGTTGCCGCCGTCAACCACGCCTGCGAAGCGTTTCTGGAAGTTCGTGCCGATGGGGGTGAAGTTGGTGCCCGACATGTCGATGTCGTTCATCACTTTGAAGTACTTGCCCTTGAAGGCCTGAGCCTGGGGTGCCAGGTTGGGATTCACGTTGGGGTTGTAGTCTTCGCAGTCCTCGGTCATCTGGCTGAGGAGTGTGAAGTCGTCGCGGGTTTTGAGCTGATAGGGGTCAGCCTCTGTGCCGCTGCCCTTGAAGCTGGTAACTTCGAGCACGGGGAAGCGGATGGGGACGTCGCTCTGCAGCTTGCCGTTGGTCTGGGCACCGAGGAAGTAGCTTGCCGAGGTGGAGCGGCTCAGGGCCGACCAGGGACCCCACGTCAGGGTGTTGGTCTGCTTGGTGCCGGCTGCCAGGGTGTCGAGGTAGATGTCGTTGGCCAGCGGGCTGAGAAGCTGCACTTTGCCGCTTTCGTTGAGCTGATAGCCGCCCACGGAGCACGACAGGAAGTCGGCGTTGGCCGGATACTGACGCACTACCTGCGAGTGAATGACGCCCGAGGCTTTGCGGTTGAGGTCGATGAGGACCTCGCAGCCGAAGTTGCCGAAGTTCAGCACGCGAATCTGATTGTCGAACGGCTGGGTGATGACAACGTTGTAGGTGTCGGGGGTCTGCTGGTTGAAGATGTCGCAGGTCATGGTGCCGTTGGCTTTCTGATATTTGCCGTTGTAGGCAGCAATCATGAAAGCGCCGGCCTGTGAGCCGCTCTTTACGTAGATACCCCACCAGGAGGAGATTGTGAGGACGCCGTCGTCGCTGACGGAGCCCACGATGTCGGCGCTGTAGTCGGGCTTGCCTGTGTTGTTGTTGCAGAAGGCGAGCCACATATCGCCGTAGGTGGAATGGGTGTAGACCTGCTGGGCCTTTATGGTAACGGTGCCGTCGGCGGCGTTATAGGTTGCCTTGACGTCGATACCGGTAGTCCAGAAGTTGTGGAGCACCAGGGTGTCGGTGCCTGCCACGCGCGAGATGCTGCCGCCGCAGCCGCCGTCGCCCACCGCCGCAGCCGCCGTCGCCCACCGTGCTGGTAAGGGACATATACGTCATGACGTACTGTCCTGCCAGGGCGTCGATGGCCGGGGCTTTGCCGGGCTTGCTCATGCGCGCGGGCTGCTTCAGGGAGGCCAGACGCTTGAAGCTTGTCTGCAGCTCGTTGTGCTGAGCGGCAGGCTTCAGAGACGTGACTTCCGCAGCGGGTGAAGCCTGAGCGGGAAGCTCCTGCTTCACGGTGCCCAGAACTGACTCATAAGCCTGTTGCCCTTCCAAGGGCTCAGTGCGCGGGGTCAGCTCCTGAGGGATTGTGCCGAGGGCGCTCAGCCCTCCGCACAGCAGCAACGCTATGGCTGCTAAGAATCCTTTTTTTCTCATGAAGTGATTATTTAGGTTAATTTAAGTTTTAGTTTCTGGTTTTTTCTTTTGCTTTTGGGTTTTATGGGAGTTTTGGGAGCCATGGTTAGCTTGCAGCTTGCTATAATTTTGGTGCCGGCGAGGGCTTTAGCCTCGTAAATAGTCGCTTGCTCGCCGCTGCCCTCTGCGCCCGCCTTAAGCTCCTTAAGCTCCTTAAATTCCTTAAGCTCCTTATCCGCGCTCAAAAGAGCACCTTCAGTGCTTTGCCGCCGGCCACAATTATGTAGCAGCCGCGGGTCAGGGGGCGCAGCTCTGCCAGGCCGCTCTCGTCGGCGCGAACGGTGCTGAGCAGACGACCCTGCACGTCGAAGAGACCTACCTGTGTGCCCGGCTCGCAGCTCACGCTGATGACGCCGCCGCCAATGGTGGCAAGCAGAGCGTTGTCGGCCGTGGCTACCGTGCCAACACCAAGCTCGTAGTCCTTCACTACCTTGAAATTGTCAACGTAGATGGGGTCGGTGGAGGAGCCGGCGCGTGCCACTACCATAAGGCGCGTGTTGACCAGGTCGGGAATCTTGAAGCTCACCGCCTTGGCGGCTGTGTTGGGGCTTACGCCAATCTGTATGGTGCCTGAGCTGCTTGACATGGGCGTCATGGTGCCATCCTTCAGGGCCTGCAGCTGCAGGTAGGCAGTGGTGCCGCCGGGGTTCGACACCTCGAAGCTCACGCGCTTAACCCAGCCATGCTCTATGACGGCCGTGGTCATCGACGAGCCTTTCACCATGCGCACTTTCTTGTTGCCGCTCTGAGTCTCCACAGAGGCGTTGTTGAACGTCCATTTGGTGAATTTGCCCTGCACATTCTCGTCGTACTTGCCGTTGGTGACCATATCCTCGAAGTCCTCGAACTTCGTGGTGCCCTGGTCAGATTTTATGCGCAGATGAATCACCTTGTCCTCTTCCCAGATAGAGTCGAGGCCGAATTCCGGTTCAGCGCCGCCCCATCCCTTCATGGCGGGGTCTGTGTCGGCGTTGAGCTGCTTAACCTTGTAGGTGCCGGGGAACGGGTCGCCCTGGCTGTCGCTTGAACCGTTGTAGTGGGCGCGTATCAGCTCATAATAGTTGTGTGCCGGGTTGACGTTGATGTCGTTAGAGGTCCACACGTTGGTGTTGGTGGAATCTACGCGGAACACCAACAGGCCCTGTCCGGGACCGTAGCAGTTCCATTTGTTGCCGGTCTTGCGGCGGTTTTCGAGCAGGAAGTACTCCTTGGGCTCGTCGATGAGGTTGATGCGCAGGCCGTCGTTGGTGGCGTCAATGTCGCGCAGGGTGTATTCGCCGGCCGTGGCTACCACCTTGGGCACGGTGAAGCCGCTCTGGTAGCGCTGCATCAGCGAATAGCCCACCGGGGTGCGGGCCTTGTTGAGATATGAGCCTCCGGCCATAAGCGACCAGTCGCCGGGGTCGACGCTCTGTCCGCCGCTGCCCTCATAGTCGGTGTCGTATTCGTCCATCAGGCCCAGGACGTGGCTGAACTCGTGGCAGATGGTGCCGATGCCGTCGAGGTAGGAAGAGCTGCCCTCGCGGCCGTATAACTCCGTGGAGCAGGCGTAGCGGCCAAGGCGTACGCCGTCGGCATACTTATAGCTGACGCTCCAGGCGTGCGGCCACACGTAGTTGCTGTTGTTGCCGCTGAAGTTGGAGCCGTAGCCGGCGAAGATGACGTAGAACATATCCACGGTGCCGTCGCCGTTGGTGTCATATTTGCTGAAATCCACCTGGTCGTCGGCAGCGTCGATGACTTTGCCTATCACGCTCTGCATGTTGGAGGTCTGGCGCGGATAGGTCATCGACACGTTGATGTCTACGGGACCCACAACGTCGAACTGCGGGTCGAAGATGCCGCGGCTCTGGTCATAGAAATAGTCGCGCACGGAGCCGGTGTAGACCTCCTTGCTGGGCAGCGCGGCGTTGTTCATGTAGCCGTCGTAGTTCTTCTTGCACACCATGTCGGTGAAGATGTCTTTGGCGTTGGTGTATGAGAACTTCCGGTCGGTGAAGTTGACTAATATCACCAGGCCCTTGAACTTTTTGTAGTCGTAGAGGCCCTTGGGGAGTCCTGCTGAGGTCATGCGGGCCAGGTCTGCGCGGTGCTGTTTCTGCACTTCTGTGCGCTGTGCGCGGAGGTTGGCGCCGAGGTTGGCCAACAGGGCTTTCTCGGCGGGGGTACGCAGGGCGGGGTCATGGGCCACTACGGTGGTGGGGGTGAGCTGACCGTCAACGCCGAGGTTGGCATAGACGTATGCGCCGTCGGCGTTGCGCAGAAGGGTGTAACCGTCGGTGGTTACGGTGCGGTTGCTGAATTCGTCGCCTATCAGGCGGATGGTCACCACGCTGCCGTCGGGCTGGGTGATGCGCGCCGGCTCCGGACAGGCCGGAACACCCCACGCGCTAAGCCCCGCAAAGGCGGTGATGGCTGTGAAAATGAGTTTTTTTATCATAGGGTTGGCTTTGGATAACGGGTTTTTAGCTAATTTAGCTGGTTTAGCTGAGCTCAAGCATGCGCTTTATAGGGCGCAGGGCTTTGGCGGCAAGCTCCGGGTCCACTTCCACGCGCGGCTGAAGGTCGCGTAAGGCGGTGTAGAGCTTGGGCAGGGTTATCATCTTCATATACTCGCACTCGTTGCACTGGCACTCGGCATCTTCGGCAGGTGCCGCCAGGAAGCGCTTCTCGGGGCAGTCTTTCTGCATCTGATGCAGTATGCCGCTCTCGGTGACGACGATGAAGGTGTCGGCGTCGCTCTTTCGGGCATAGTCTAAAAGGCGCGCCGTGGAGCCTACCATGTCGGCGATTATCTGCAGCGGCTTGCGGCACTCGGGGTGAACGAGCACCTTGGCGCCGGGATGGGCTTTTTTCATGTCGAGGATGCCCTGCAGCGAGAAACGGTCGTGCACATGACAGGCACCCTGCCACAGAAGCATCTCGCGACCCGTTACGGAGCTGATGTATCCGCCGAGGTTGCGGTCGGGGCCGAAGATGATGGGCTGGTCGGCGGGCAGGGAGTCGATAATCTTGCGGGCGTTGCCGCTGGTCACCACGATGTCGGAGAGTGCTTTTACGTCGGCCGTGGTGTTGACGTAGCTGATGACGGTGTGGCCGGGATGCTCTTCTATGAAGGCGCGGAAGGCTACGGGGTCGCAGCTGTCGGCCAACGAGCAGCCTGCCTCGGGCGCCGGCTCTACCACTATCTTGTGGGGACAGAGAATCTTGGCAGTCTCGGCCATGAAATGCACGCCGCACATCACAATGACGTCGGCATCCGTTTTGGCGGCCTGTTGGGCAAGGGCCAGCGAATCGCCGATGTAGTCGGCCACTTCCTGTATCTCGGCACGCTGATAGTAATGGGCCATGACAACCGCGTTGCGCTCCTTCTTCAGCGCCGCGATGGCCTCGGCATACTCCTTCGCCGTGGTCGGCGTTTTTGCTTCTGCGGGCATTGTTTCTTTTCTTTATTTATTAAGTTATGTAAAAGAATTTAAACCTAATAAAGAGAAGAATAAGAATAATAGGTGTAGAAAACGTTCAAAACTTTTTTAGCACAAACTATTGCATATCTCCCACTTATTTTGAGGCTGAAAATTCTTTACAGATTATGAACAGGCTTAGAGTTGAAACATCAGGCAATTGCGCGGTTTGTAAACACAACCGCCCGGACTGCAAAATTAATGAATTTTTTTTAATTGCAGCAATTTTTTGGTGTATAAAAAATGCACACAAGGTTGTAGAAAAATCTGCATTGGGTGTTTATAAATTCAGATGGCTTAAGACTGACCTGAAAGCTGCACACCTGCTCTACCCTTTTTGCACGCCTTTTCGCCCCCTTTTGAACAGCTTTTGCACAGGCTTAGCGGCTATATTCGCGGCTAAAGCCTGCGCCCGCTCTATATTCGCGGCCATTAAAAAAGCTACCTTAGGGTTACTCAGAAAATAGCTAACT
>FR897823.1 GCA_000437495.1 Prevotella sp. CAG:485 | reverse complement strand
TGTGTTCAAATTTTTGTCATGTACTTAACTTGTGGAATATCTGTCGATATCGCGCATCATCTATAAATCCAAGGCCAAATACGAAAAATCGTTCCTCTACACCGAAAGTGACGGTAACGACCTTGGATATTTTATCACCTATAACCTTGAAGTGCTGGAAAAAGCCTTTGAAGGACTGAAAAAATATCTCCAAACGAAGCAGGCTGAGCGAAAACGCGCCGACCGCTTCATGCATATAGGTGGGATATCCCGGCAACAGTCAGAGATACTGCGGATGTATTATGACATGGGCGACATCACCCTGGAGGCAAAAGACATCGTCCCTAAATTTGGGGTTAGCAGATACACAGCCAAGACCTATCTCGACGGATTGGTAGAAAAGGGTCTGTTATCCCGCATCCAGCTTAATGGACGTACTCATGCTTATGTGCGTTCTGACAATTTCGATACACTTATATCCAACAAGCTATAAAACAAGGAGTTAAATTTGCTAAAGCGAAAGTATTTTCGTTTCCTTGCGCTTTCTTTCGCTTTTGAATTATGAAATAGGTACGGCTATGATCGAATTTTGTCAGAATAATGAGGCAATTTTGTAGCCGATATAAAGCATTACGAAACCGATTGCCACACTAGCTAATACATACAATAGGGCAATCAGGGCATTTTGAATGGAGTGGTGAAACAATAGATAATTTTCGTTGATAAATGTGGAAAAAGTTGTAAAACCGCCGCAAAATCCAACGGTAAGAAGTAATCTAATGTCCGGGCTACAAGCATCGAGACGATCAAAAACTCCATAAAGCAGCCCAATAACGAGGCATCCTGCTAAATTCACCGTAAAAGTGCCCCATGGGAACAGCGCTTGCGGAACAAGAGCCTGAATACCTCTGCTGCATAAAAATCGGCACGCGCCGCCAATCCCGCTGCCAATAAAAACCGTGAGAACATTCGTCCAATTCATATCAATGAATTTATTAGGATACAAATTTAAAAAAAATATCGTGAGATTGTCAAATAGTGTTTTTCAAAGGATGCAAAAAAATCTTTCATAGAGGGAATAAGATGGAAGCTGGAGGTTGAGGGGTTGGGAATTTTTTATTAACTTTGGGGTGGAATAAAAAAGATTAGAGATTATGTCGGAAGCAGAGATGAATAGTTACAGGCTCACGTCGATGGAGGAGCCTGGCGACGAGCGTTTGGCGCAGATTATGCGCGAAGTTGCCGAGGATGCCCGCGAGAGCTCTCGCCGGGCTGCCGAGCGTGTAGCTGCCGGAATTGAGGCGGCTACGATTGAAGCTCGTGCTCGTGTTGCTGAAACCATAGCAAAACTTCGCAATGGCAACACATGACCATCGACCTGTCCTGATAGTGATTGCCGGGCCCAATGGGTCGGGCAAGACTTCTGTAACATCCAAGATTTCTTATTCATAGAGTCTGAAGGGGGGAGGGAGGATTGGGGGCGTCAGGGCAGTTGTAGAGAAGGACTGTCAGCGACAAGGGACCCTGGGCGCCGGTGATGTGGACGGCTTCTATGTCGGCGGNGTGGACGGCTTCTATGTCGGCGGTTGCCGACGGTCCGGAGAAAAATGAACCGAACTGACAGTTGCGCAAATCTAAACGAGCGTAAGCTTCGTGTATCCCGTTTACGATTTTTGCGCTGTCGAGCAACACGAATAAATGTCGTGAGAGCAACGCGCATGCCGCATGACCAAGACTCTTGTCAGTAACCCATACAGAACCGGTCTCTCCCACTCCCATTTCCGCTTCGGTGACGCAGGTCTCTATTGAGCAGGCTTCATGAAGGTCTGTGAGCTGTTCTTCGCTCATGTTCCCTTCCACATCCTTAGCCGAAGAATAAACGACATTCTGGGCCATATCCATTTCGGGTTGAGCCGTCAGCCATCTAACAGCATCTGCGCGATTTGCGAACTTGACGGCACGTCCGTCGAACCCAAGGAGCATCTTTATGAAATTTTCCAAAGGGTTACCCGGCCATCCGAACCGAGGGACTTCCGGAAGCGTCATCAACCGGGGTTTGCCGCTTTTTATGCGTGCGAGTATCTCATTTTTTGCCTCTTGTGTATCCATCTTCTAAACTGTCTGATTGAGTTCCCTACTTCTGTTCTTCTTCACTTTCCTCAGGCTTGATTCTTTTGCGGTAATACTGGCGGAAGGTTTCTTTGGGAGGCAAAGGGTTGTCATGCTCTTTAGCCCAGGGATTAAGCGCTGACTGTGCTATGGGAGTCGGGATATTGCGGAGTGCCCACAGAGCAAGTTTCTCGGCTTTCGCCAAATTGGTGCTTGAGGCGAGAATGGGTTTTGCCATGCCTTGCTCAATGTTATGGAGCGTCTCTCCGTAGCCTTTTTCCACCACCTTCTTGCGCCAATAGAACACGAGTTCGGGAATAGGCACCTTTACCGGACAGACGTCCATGCAAGAGCCGCAATGAGTGCATGAATATGGCAGACGCGCGTATCTGTAAAGGTCATAACTCGGCTCGAGCACTATTCCTATAGGACCCATATAGGGGGCGTCATAACTTATGCCTGAAGTGCGCCGGAATACAGGACAGGTATTCATACATGTGCCGCAACGAATGCATTTCAATACGGTCCAATAATCGGGTGACGAGAGGCGTTCGCTACGACCGTTGTCAAGCAACACAATATGCATCTCCTGCCCTTTTCGCGGTCCATGATAATGGGAGGTATATTGTGTTATGGCGAAGCCAAGGGCGCTGCGCGACAGCAACCGGATAAACAGCGGCAAGTCGCTCTGGCGCGGGATAAGCTTCTCTATGCCCATGGTAGCCACGAAAAGCGGCGGTACATTGGCGCTGATATCCGCATTACCCTCGTTGGTGCATACCACAATTCCGCCGGTTTCTGCAATACCGAAATTCACACCGGTCATTCCGGCATCAATCTTCGCGTATTTTTTCCTCATATCGGCCCGCATCACACTGTTGAGGTAATGAGGGTCATCATTTGAGGCATCGGAGCCGAGTTTGGCAGCAAAGAGTGCCGCCACATCGCTACGCAATTTATGTATGGCAGGCATTACAATGTGCGACGGTCGCTGGTTATCGAGCTGCTGTATGCGCTCGCCTAAATCAGCCTCATACACCTCTACCCCATTCTCCCACAGGAATTCCCTCATGCCACATTCATCCATCGCCATGCTCTTGCCCTTGGTGACGGTCTTGACATTGTGGCTTTTGAAAATGTCGAGAATAATCTCATTGTGCTCTTTAGCGTCGCGGGCCCAGTGAACATGAATACCGTTTGCCTCAGCATTCCGGGCAAACTGCTCCAAATAATAATCGAGATTAGAGAGCGTATGGAGTTTTATGTCGGAAGCGAGATCTCTCATTTCCTCCCATTCCGGTATTTCCGACGCTACTTTGTCGCGCCTCATGCGAGCTTCCCAAAGACAGCGGTCATGCATTTCGCGGTGGGCGGTGTCCTTTATGAACTTTGCTCCGAGCTTTACCTGATTGACCTGTTTCATGGCTTTGCGTCTCCGTTAAGAATTTCAGTAATATAGAACATCTTGAGCTCCAGACCTATCTTGCGTGCAATGGTCTGTTGATGGATGAGGCACGACATATCCTGCGAGGTTACATATTTGAACCCATTGCGAGCATAATCGTTCACCTTGTCGCGACCCTGCTGCCCCGAACAGGGAGCATCCCATATTGAGAAAACGCCTCCGAAGCCGCAACATTCGTCGCGCCGCGTGGCATATCCCGTCTCGATTCCCTCAACAAGACTGAGCAACGCGGCACTTTTGTCAAAGGGTTTTATCATCAGTTCGCTGGGACGGGCTTCCTTCAGATAACGCAGCGAATGGCAGCCGTTATGGATGGCCACCCTGTAAGGGAACCGGGGCTTTCCCGGCAGTTCCTTCACCTTAAGTACGTCGTGAAGAAATTCCACGGGGTCATAAACGGTTTCCCTGAAATGCAGCACTTCCGGAGTCTGTTCAAGCTCGTTAAAATGGTAACGGAACTGGTCAGTGCAAATTCCGGAGGGCACCACTACGTAATCATAACCTTTGTCGCAGACATAAGGGGCCACACCCTGTTCAAGGGTGCAGGAATGTTTCTCGTAGCCCATATCAAGCTCGGGAAGTCCGCAGCAGGCGCCACGCTCAATGAACTCCACCTGCAACCCCAGTTTCTGCAGAAGACTGTAGGTAGATACAGCCGCCTGCGGATAAATGGCGTCGATATAACACGGAACAAAAAATCCTATCTTCATACTTCGTCAATCATCAACAACAATATTCCGGTATGGTCTTATAGTAGCAACAAAAATCCATACAAAGTTGTTTTTAATTTTTTTATTACTGTCCGCTAAACTTTAAGGAT
>FR897822.1 GCA_000437495.1 Prevotella sp. CAG:485 | reverse complement strand
AAAAATTAATTTTTGTCATCTACTAAAATAAAAAATAAATGGTGTTGATATAGGGTGGCTTATTGAATTGTTTTTCCTGCGAATTTACTCGATTTAGGGCGCTTGGAATAGGTGGAAACGGATTCTTTTGTTAACTTTGCAGCGAACAATCAAATTTTCATGAAAATAAAGTTAATTATTCTCGCTATGGTAATGTCAGCGGCTTTTTCGGGCGCTAAGGCGCAGTCGTACAACACGCCGCAGGAGGTTTATAATCGTTTGCACGAGGGTTTCCCGGCTCTGCGCAGTCAGGTGGTTCGTCCGGCAAAAGGGTTCATAAGGCATCCGTATCTGGTGCCCGCCGGATTTTATTCTCAGCTCTGGGACTGGGACGCTTTCTTTATGGCTAATCATTTTATCTCGCGTGGTGAGCCGCAATATATGAAAAGCTGGGTGCTGACGTTTGCGCAGGGCATCGACAATGACGGCTATGTGGCCGGATGTATGACCACCGAGGGGCCGCGACGTGCCTATTCGGGCAAGTTCGCCATGAAGCCTTTCCTGAGTCAGGGAGCGTATCACTACGCCAATGCCACCGGCGAATGGGATTGGCTGAGACCCATCTACAAGGATCTCGGCAAGGTACTCGATTACAGGCGTCGAACGCAGCGCGATTCGCTCTCGGGACTCTATTTCTGGGAGCTGGCTATGCAAAGCGGCGCCGACAACAATCCGGCTCTCAACTACTTCAAAGATGATTCGCGCAGCTTCCTCGCCGCCGACGCTTCCGCTTTCCAGTATGGCGAATTGTTGGCTCAGGCGCAGATTGCCCGCAAGCTCGGTTATGAGGCTGATGCCAAAGCGCTTTTCGATGAGGCGCACGCTCTGCGCGATTCTCTGAACGCCATTCTGTGGAATGAGCAGGATAAGGTCTATTACAACATTGACCGTGAAACGCGGCAGCCTTATCGACGTGTCTCTTATTCCTGCTTCGTCCCTCTGATGTATGGTATGGCGTCAGACGATAACGGCAAAGCCACTATAACGCGCTATATGCTCAGCGAGGAGCATCTTAAGTCGCCTTACGGGCTGAGGTCCCTTTCTCTTCAGGACCCCGATTACAACAACAAGAATATCATTGTGCCCTTCAGCAACTGGCAGGGGCCTGTGTGGGGCATCACGGCTTACATTTACAGCCTCGGATTGCATCGCTACGGCTTCGATGACGCTGTGCGTTGGCTTGCCACTGCCACCGGCTCGCTGATGTGCAAAGACCTCGACAGCATTGGCACCATGCACGAGACTTATAATGCCGAAACGGGTGAGCCATTGGCTCCGTCAAACTTCAAATACCGTAATGCCGACGGCTCACCGCAGGGTTTCGTGAGCTGGAACCTCACCATGGAGAATATTCTTGAGGGAGTGCTTTTCAACCGCTGGATGACTCTGGAAATTCCCGAGGAATAATTCCTTAAGAGGCACAAAAAATGCTGACGTGGAAATCTCCGCGTCAGCATTTTTTGCGTATGGGAAGCCGGTTGGTTATTTAGCGGCTATTTCTTTCGATACCTGGTCAATCTTGGCCTTGAGGTCGCCTGAGAGCTCATCTTCGCTTATTTCCACCGGCTCCATTACGTCGGCATCCGGAAGGAAACGGCGCATATCCTCAACAATCTTGCCGGCGCCGTCGCCGCCATGCAGTATGACGGGGATGATGCGTTTGTAGTGATTGTCGTGCTGGTCGAAGAAGCTGAACACGGCCATAGGCAGAGAGTTCCACCAGTTGGGAGCCACCAGGATTATGTCTTTGATGTTGGCGTAATAGCCGTCGCTGACTTTGCCCACAATCTCCGGACGCGAACGGTGTTCAGCTTCCGCTTTGGTGGCGGCCATGAACTCGTTCTCGTCGGCCGGATATGCCTCTACCGGGGTGATGGCGAACATACGGGCCTGATGTCCCTTCTGCTCAAGATGGTCTTCTATGGCTTCGGCCACTTTGGCGCTGTTTGACTGATTGCCGATGGGCTGGAAGTATGCTATCAGATATCTGCTTTTCATAGTTTTATTGTAATTAGTGGTTTCGTGAACTCGCACCGGGCTACTTCCCGGCTTTCATACAATAAAACAACTTAAGCCCTTTATAAGTTCAGCTTATAAGTTCAGCGCATCGGGGTCGCCGGCCATCTCACACGTTATAGTCCACACAGGCACGGTCGGCCTTCAGGGGTGCGATTATGGCTGCTGCGGCCACATGAGCCGGATGTTGGGCGTATACGGCAACGTCGGCCATAGTGGGCACCGTGGCGGTGAGGACAACGTCCCAGTCTTCGGCCTGATTCTCGTTGATGCCCACCTCCATGTTCTCAAGCACGTCAATCTGCGAAGGCAGAGCCATCAGAGCCGTTTTGAATTTCTCGGCGGCACAGCGCCGTTCTTCCTTGGTGCCCGAAAGGCGAAATGATACTATATGCTTTACCATAATTATTTGCTTACTGGTCCGTAGAGCCGTTCTTTGGCGGCGGCTACACGTTCGTCGGTGATATAGTCGTCGTAGTCCATCATCTTGTCGATGATGCCGTTGGGTGTCAGTTCTATCATGCGGTTGCAGACCGTCTGAATAAACTCATGGTCATGGCTCGACATGAGGATGATGCCCGGATAAGCCTGCAGCGTATTGTTGAAGGCCTGAATGGATTCCAGGTCAAGATGGTTGGTAGGGGAGTCGAGCACCAGCGTGTTGGCGTCGGTGAGCATCATCCGGGCTATCATGCAGCGAATCTTCTCGCCGCCGCTCAGCACCGACGCTTTCTTCAGCACCTCTTCGCCCGAGAAAAGCATCTTGCCGAGAAAGCCCTTCAGATAAATCTCAGAACTGTCTTTGGAGTACTGACACAGCCAGTCAACCAGGTTCATGTCAGTGTTGAAGAAGGGGTTGTTGTCAAGCGGCAGATAAGCCGTTGTAATGGTCTGTCCCCAGGCGAACTCGCCCGCATCGGCATGGCGTTTGCCCATGATGATTTCAAAAAGTGCCGTCATGGCACGCGGGTCACGACTCAGGAACGCCACCTTGTCGCCCTTCTCAATCTGAAAATTGACATCGCGAAACAGAATGTCGCCATCCTGCGAGGCCGTAAGCCCCTTTACCTCCAGAATCTTGTTGCCAACCTCGCGCTCGGGGGTGAAGATGATGCCGGGATAGCGGCGCGATGACGGCTTGATGTCCTCAACATTGAGCTTCTCGAGCATCTTCTTGCGCGAAGTCGTCTGCTTGCTCTTGGCTACGTTGGCCGAGAAGCGGCGTATAAACTCAAGCAGCTCCTTGCGCTTCTCCTCAGCCTTCTTGTTGGCCATCTGTTGCTGACGCAGGGCAAGCTGGCTCGACTGATACCAGAAGGAATAGTTGCCGGCAAAAAGCGTCATCTTGTTGTAGTCTATATCGAGCGTATGCGTCGACACCGCGTCGAGGAAATGTCGGTCATGGCTCACCACAAGCACGGTATTTTCAAAGTTTGCCAGATAGTTCTCCAGCCAGGCCACCGTTTCCAGATCGAGGTCGTTGGTAGGCTCGTCGAGCAGCAGATTGTCGGGGTTGCCGAAGAGAGCTTTGGCCAGCAGCACACGCACCTTCTCGTTGGCGCTCATGTCGCGCATCAGCGTGTAGTGGTTAGCCTCCTTGATGCCCAGGCCGCTGAGCAGAGCGGCGGCGTCGCTTTCGGCGTTCCAGCCCTCCAACTCCGCAAATTTCTCCTCCAGCTCGGCGGCGCGTATGCCGTCGGCGTCGCTGAAGTCCTCTTTGGCGTATATGGCGTCTTTCTCCTGCATTATGTCCCAGAGCACCGTGTGTCCGCGCAACACCGTTTCCATCACCGTGCAGTCGTCGAACTCAAAGTGGTCCTGACTGAGCACGCTCAGACGCTCGCCCGGGCCAAACGTTACTGTGCCGTGGGTGGGCTGCAGCTCGCCGCTGAGTATGCGCATCAGCGTCGACTTGCCCGCGCCGTTGGCACCGATGATGCCGTAGCAGTTGCCCGGCGTAAATGTGAGGTTAACGTCTTGAAAAAGAGTGCGTTTGCCAAATTGCTGGCCAAGATTGTTTACTTGTATCATTATAAGTGTGAAGCCGTGTCGCGCGGCACGTTGACGTTATATTTGTTGAAGATGTTGAGCGCCGAGGTGTTGAACGTGTTCCACCAGCCCCTTTGTGCTGCCGGTATCATATCGCTGCGCCACGACGGTATTACCTGATAGTTGCGCAGTTCGGCGCAGGGTTTGGAACTGTAGAACGTGTCGTAAACGGGGTTTGACCATGTTACCCGGCCGTCGGGCTGACGCTGAAGCATTACCTTTACCAAAGCGCCTCCGCGGGTCGGACCCGTCTTCATGTTCGAGATGAAATTCCCCAGCGAATATACCACCAAAACATCCTTGTTGTTCTTCTTGTTGTGCATCACCTTCATGGGCTGAATCACGTGCGGATGCGAGCCTATGATGAGGTCCACGCCAAGGTCGGCGAGATAGTCGGCTGTCTGCCGCTGTGTGGGATGCTCGGTGAGCTGATATTCTACGCCCCAATGGATGCACACCACCACAATCTCCGCTCCCGCTTTGCGCAGAGCCTCAACCTCTGAAGCCATCTTCTTGCGGTCGATGAGCGCTACCTCCGCGCCCGCTTTCGGCGTGATGCCGTTGGTGCCGTAGGTGTAATTGGCAAATCCCACCTTTATGCCGTTGATGTTTTTCACCAGCGGCGGAGTGGCGGCTCTCTCGGCCGCGTCATGCCATGTGCCGGTGTGGTCAACCCCCATTTGCGTCAGAGCCTTTACGGTGCGCCGCAAACCGGCGTCGCCACGATCCATGCAGTGGTTGTTGGCGGTGAGGAAGAGGTCGAATCCGGCGTCCTGAAGCGCCTGAGCGTATGAGTCAGGAGCCGAGAAACAGGGATATCCCGAATAGCGCGGACCGCCGCCCAACGGCACCTCAAGATTCACCACCGCATAATCGGCCTGAATGATTTCGGACGCTATGAGGGTGAAGCAGTCGCTGTAATCGTAATACTTGCCGTCGCCAAGACGCAGAGCCTCGTCGAGTTGAGCCTGATGCTGCATTGCATCGCCCACAAAAAGCAGCTCAGCCTGTTGGGGCGCGCCGGCTTCCGCGGCACCCGTGAACCAGTTCAGAAAAGAGAAGAGCAGAACAAGGAGAGTTTGCATGGGTGTGTGTCGGTGTTTGGGTGAGTGTGAAAAATTTGCCTTTACTGAGCCTTTACGCGGCCTTTTTGAAGCCTTTGTGAGGCGGCTGTAATGCTGTAATCTTTATTTAGCGTTGTTTTTGTAAGCCTGCAGAGTGTTGAGCATCAGCGAGCAGATGGTCATGGGACCCACGCCTCCCGGCACCGGTGTGATGTAGCTGCACAAAGGCGCCACGTTGGCGTAATCCACGTCGCCGCTCAACCGGAAGCCCGATTTGCGCGAGGCGTCGGGAACACGTGTAGTGCCCACGTCGATGACCACTGCGCCCGGTTTCACCATGTCGGCGGTTACAAATCCCGGCTGACCGAGAGCCGCTATGAGGATGTCGGCTTTGCGGCAATGTTCTTTGATGTCGGGGGTGCGCGAATGACAGACTGTTACCGTGCAGTTTCCCGGTTCGGCTTTCTGCATCAGCAGCGTGGCCATAGGCTTGCCCACTATATTGCTTCGGCCGAGTATCACCGCATGTTTGCCCGATGTGGCGATGCCGTAACGCTTCAGCAGCTCCATGATGCCCGACGGGGTGGCCGAACGGAAGCAGGGCAGTCCGATGCTCATTTTACCTACGTTGACGGGATGAAAGCCGTCGACATCCTTGGAAGGCAGCACAGCCTCCGTGATGCGCTGCTCGTCGATATGGCGCGGCAGAGGCAGCTGCACGATGAACCCGTCCACCGCCTCGTCGTTGTTCAGTCGCTCTATCTCAGCTAACAGCTCAGCCTCCGTTATGGTGTCGGGGAAACGCAGCAGCGTTGACGTGAAGCCGCAGCGTTCGCAGGCCTTCACCTTGTTGGCCACATAAGTCTCCGAGCCGCCGTCGTGGCCTACTAAGATGGCCGCAAGATGCGGTGCTCGTCCGCCGTTGGCCTTTATGGCATTTACCTCGGCGGCAATCTCCGCTTTTATCTGTTCGGCAGTGGCTTTGCCGTCAATGATTGTCATAGTATTGAAAAGGGTTACGGGTTAACGGTGATGGTTCTTGCGGGCCTGACGCATCTGGCGCATCATGCCCGCAGGATTCTTCATCTGTGTGGCCATGCGCATCATCTTGCGGCTCTGCTCAAACTGGGTCAGCAGACGGTTCACCTCCATCAGCGTTGTGCCCGAACCGGCGGCTATGCGCTTGCGGCGGCTGGCGTTGATGGCCTGCGGATTGGCTCGCTCGTAGGGCGTCATGGAGCCGATGATGGCTTCTATGCTCTTGAAGGCATTGTCGTCGATGTCTACATCTTTGATGGCTTTGCCAACGCCCGGTATCATCGACGCCAGATTCTTCAGGTTACCCATTTTCTTGATTTTCTGTATCAGCTGCAGAAAATCGTCAAAATCGAACTTGTTGCGTTTAATGCGCTCGTTGATGCGTTCGGCCTCATCCTGGTCAATAATGTCCTGCGCTTTCTGAGCCAGAGTCCAGATGTCGCCCTGACCCATGATGCGGCTGGCCATACCTTCGGGGTTGAAGTCTTCAATGTCTTCGAGTTTCTCGCCCGAGCCGATGAACTTTATAGGCTTATGCACAACAGTGCGGATGGAGAGAGCGGCGCCGCCGCGGGTGTCGCCGTCGAGCTTTGTCAGCACCACGCCGTCGAAGTCCAGACGCTCGTTGAACTCACGAGCTGTGTTCACGGCATCCTGGCCCGTCATGGCGTCGACCACAAAGAGCGTTTCCTGCGGGTTGATGCCCTTCTTGATAGCCTCAATCTCGGCCATCATCTCCTCGTCAACGGCCAGACGGCCGGCGGTGTCGATGATTACCAGGTCGAGACGATTGTCGCGCGCATACTCAATACCACGCTGCGCAATGGCCACGGCGTCTTTGCATTCCGGCTCACTGTATACCGGCACTCCGATTTGCTCGCCCAACACCTTGAGCTGGTCAATAGCGGCCGGACGGTAAATGTCGCAGGCCACCAACAGCGGCTTGCGGTGTTGCGTGGTTTTCATCTTCAGGGCCAGTTTGCCCGAGAAGGTTGTCTTGCCCGAACCCTGCAGACCCGACATGAGCACTACGGCAGGCTGACCCTTGATGTTGAAGGGGGCTTTCTCTCCGCCCATCAGGTCTATCAGCTCGCGGCGCACAATGCTCAGCATAAGCTCCTGCGGCTTGAGGGCGTTGATGACGTTCTGACCCATGGCCTTGGCCTTCACCGTGTCGGTGAACTGTTTGGCCACCTTATAATTGACGTCGGCGTCGAGCAGAGCCCGGCGCACGTCTTTCAGGGTTTCCGATACGTTGATTTCGGAGATTCGTCCCTGGCCTTTTAATATTTTGAATGAGCGTTCGAGCCGCTCCTGAAGATTTTCAAACATACTTGAAAAGAAAGAAGTGTGTTGGTTAAGTGTTGAGCAGCCTGTTGGTGGCCGTGTCGGGGAAGATGATGCGTGGCTTGTGGCTGCGGGCCTCCTCGGGCGTCATCAGCGCATACGCTATTATTATGATGATGTCGCCGGGTTGGGCACGCCTTGCTGCCGCGCCGTTGAGGCAGATAACGCCGCTGCCGGGCTGTCCGGCAATGACGTACGTCTCAAAACGCTCCCCGTTGTTGTTGTTTACTATGGCCACTTTCTGCCCGGCTATGATGCCGGCGGCGTCAAGCAGCTCGGAGTCGATGGTAATGCTGCCCACATAGTTCAGATTCGCTTCCGTGACGTGTACACGGTGAATCTTGGCAGTAAGCATTTCTATAAGCATAACTTATACCTTGGGCAATGGTCTGTAAAATATATTGTCGATGAGGCGAATCTTGCCGCAATATACTGTGATGCAGCCTATTACGGCTTCGGCATCGGTCCAGTCGGCAATGCTCTGCAGCGTGTCGGCGTCGGCAATCTCAAAATATTCCACCTCACATTCCGGCAGTTTGTTTACTTCCTCGATAACGTATTGGCGAGTCTCTTCCACCGAGTGGTTGCGCGAGAACTCCACGCTTTGGCTGAGGATTCTGTAAATGCCGGGAGCCGTCAGCCTCTGCTGCGGCGAGAGGAGTCGGTTGCGGCTCGAGAGAGCCAGACCGTCGTCGGCACGGCAGATGGGACAGGCCACTATGTCAACATCGGCAATGCCTTCCGTCTTCTTCATGCGGCGAAGCACTGCTATCTGCTGATAATCTTTCTGGCCGAAATATGCTCTGCACGGTTCAGCCAGGTGCATCAGGCGGCTGACCACCTGCGCCACGCCCTGAAAATGACCGGGACGATATTTGCCTTCCATCACCTCAGCCACCTCGCCGAGGTCGAAATCGTGGTCGCGTTGCTGACCGTCGGGGTACATCTCCTCTACCGAGGGAGCGAAAACGGCGCTTACGCCCGCTCCTTCCAGCAGAGCAAAATCATCGGCTTCGCAACGCGGATACGTTGCCAGATCGTTGGAGTTATTGAACTGGGTGGGATTAACAAACACACTTGCCACCACCGAGTCCCCGGCATCAATAGCCCGCTTCACCAGCGATAAATGACCGCGGTGCAGCGCTCCCATTGTGGGCACAAGCCCAATGCGCCGACCATTCTCTCGCTCGGCGTTACAAAATTGCTCGAGCTCGCGGCGCGTACGGAGTATCTTCATCGTCTTGCAAAAATTATGTCTTGCAGTTTCAGGCTGCAAAGTTAATAAGGTTATTGCAGGTATGCAAATTTGCACTTGTATAATGATTTAATTAATGAGTGAAAAGTCGGCGCTGTTGCGTAATCCAATATTTTTTTGTAACTTTGCACAAATTCAGGGAGGGCTGTTAACGGCGCCCCTTCCTTAAAAGAGATTAGATATGGCAAAACCGCGAATACTGTATATCACTGAGGCAATAACCCCCTATTTGCCCGATTCCGCCAATTCAAGCCTGGGGCGCGACCTGCCCGTCATGAGTCAGGCAGAGGGCCACGAGGTGCGCATCTTCATGCCCCGGTTCGGCTCCATCAACGAGCGCAGAAATCAATTGCACGAGGTGATAAGGCTCAGCGGCATCAATATCTCTATCGACGATACCGACCATCCGCTCATTATCAAGGTGGCGTCCATGCACCCGTCGCGTATTCAGGTGTATTTTGTGGATAACGACGATTACTTTCAGCGCCTAGATTCTGACGCTGACGTGCTTGGCACAAACCGCGCTGATAACGACGAGCGCACAATCTTCTTCAACCACGGCACCATGGAGACGGTGAAGAAACTGCGCTGGGATGCCGATACCGTTCATTGTCTGGGCTGGATGACAGCGCTCTGCACTTTGGGCTTGCGCAGCATGTACAACGCCGAGCCGGGTGTGAAGCGTCCCACGATTATCTACACCATGCTTCCGGGTCAGGACCCCGACACTCTCGACGAAGCCATGGTGAGCAAACTGCGCGAAGAGGGTTACTCCGACGACGAGCTGAAGGACATCATCGAGAATCCCGGTAAGCCCGAGGCTCTGCATAAGTTAGCTATGCGCAATGCCGACGCTATTACGCTGCCGGCCGACGCTCCCGCCGAGCTGCTGGAGTTTGCCCAAGAGCTCAACAAGCCGTTGCTGATAATGCAGCCCGCTCAGGACGGCCAGAAATATGACACCGAGGCCTTCAGCAAATTTTATGCCTCGCTGAAGGAAAAATAATACCACATATCTTACCACAATCAAGCTCAAGAAATAAGCTGACAAATGAAATTGAAATTCCTTTTGGCGTTGGCAGCCGTAAGCGGCCTGTTGGCTTTGGCGGCATGTGAAGACAGCTCCAACATAGGCCCGTCGTTGGTGGACCCCAACGTCCAAATCAATGTAGATTCAAGCTTTGTAATCACCGGAAAGTCATTTCACCAGAAAGACTTCGACTCCCGCTCGGCCACACTGCTGCTTGGCGCAGTAGACATGAAAGGGGTTGGCAGCTATAACTCTTCGATAGTGACGCAGCTCATGGCTGCCACGTCGCTGAGTATGCCCGACAGCATTATCCTCGACTCCATTTCGGGCATGGGGCTCAAGCTCAGCTTCCGCAAAGGCGCTCTTACGGGCGACTCGCTGGCTCCCTGTCAGCTGAAAGTGTTCCAGCTCGACCGCCAGTTGCCTGCAAATATCAAAAGCTCGTTCGACCCCACAGGCTATTATAACCCTTCGTCGCCCATCGGAGTGAAGAATTACACTGCTTCGGTGTTAGGTCAGGACTCTGCCAAGAATGTGGCCGGATTCACCACCATAAGGGTGGATTTGCCCGTGTCCATGGGCCGCAAGTTCGTGCAGCAGTATCGCACCGACGCGTCGGTATTCCAATGGCCTTCCACCTTCAACCAGTACTTCCCCGGTCTCTATATTGAAAATACTTTCGGCAAGGGCTGTATGGTGAATATCACTGTGGCTGAGATGTCGGTGTATTATCAGCGCGCCAAACGCTCCATGGAGATTATCAACGACAGCGCTCAATGGGTAACGCGTTCGCATCGCGATTCGGTAACCCTTTTCTCCACTGCTCCCGAGGTGTTAAGCTCCAACAACCTGCGCATGAGCATTGCCGAGCCTATTGTCAATATGGTCAATAACGGCAAAGTGGTTGTGATGTCGCCGTGCGGATATTTAGCTTCCGTGCGTATTCCTGCTCAGGAGCTGATTGACAAATATTACGGCACTGACTTCGATATGGCCGTGGTCAATAATCTTGTTCTCTCTATTCCGGCTCATTCCATTGCCAATGACTACGGGCTGAAGCCGGCTCCCAACCTGCTGCTCGTACGCCGCTGCGACATGGAATCGTTCTTTGCCAACAACGAGATACCGAACGAGGCTAAGAAGAGTTTCTACGGCTCCTACAGCTCCTCAACGGGCAAATACACGTTCTCGTCGATGCGCCAGTATATTGTTGATTTGCTGGCTGAGGGCGGAAAGGTGAAGGATGAGGATATGGACTTTGTGCTGATACCCGTATACCTGGAAACCGAGTATAACGCCTACAACAAAAACACCTACGTAACCAGCTGCACGCCTTACATTTATCAGCCGACGCTCGGCGAGCTCGACTTCTCCAAGGCTCAGCTGAAGTTTACTTTCGGCACAAAGAAATAGCCGGGTAGCTGAGTAGCTATTTTAGCTGTTTTAGCTATTGTAGCCGGGAAGCTCAAAAATAAACAAGCCTCACCAAGTAAGGAAACTTTTCCTTGTTTTGGTGAGGCTTATTTTAGTAAACGCTTGGTCAGCGGTTCGTGGATTCCGGCTCTAATTTCACGGGCAGAGAGTCATATTTCCTGTCTACAATGAGCAGCATTAGCGGCTGCATGGTAGATGACATCTTCTCGCCGCGTTTCACAGCATAACGCACCGCAAGCTGTCCGGCAGCCGTCTGCGAAAGTGAGATTATGGAATAGTCGGTATTGATGTTTGTGGGAGCTTCCGAGAGGCATATCACAAAGCTCTTGTTGAAGTTGATTTCAGTGGGGCGTCCGTTGGGACCCATAACGGTTGCCATGCCGAAGTTCTTTTCAAATTCAGCCTCATTGCGGATTACCGTGGGCGGCAAACCCTTGACGTCGTTTCTTACAAAGTAGTTTTGAGCCACCTGGTAAGGGACTGACTGCGTCACAGCAGGCACTTTTGCCACCTTACAGCCGCAGAAAAGCGTGCTTATCAGCACCGCCAGACATGCACTTAAGAAGATTCTCTTTTTCATAGTCGTTTGCATAGACATTGTGTTTCTCATTATTTGAGGTTATCAAATTCACTCGTAGCCGAAGCCTCTTCTCTCTTAGCCCCGTCCACTCAGAGCTTTTAAATTTAACGGCCAACAAAAACAAATGTTTTCCTTGCCGTTTCACTTCCATAGGCTTTAAGACCCCATTATACCAAAAACTTCAGAAAAAGAAGCGTCAGATTTTATCCGGCGCTTCTTAATGAATCATATCAGTTTGAACATTCGCTGTTACGAGGCCTAAGGTTTTACTCCATCTTTGCGCGGTGAAGCAGGAACACCGAAAACGAAGCAATCGATTAATGCGTTTTTGACTTCGATCTGTTCGTCGGGGAAAGTTATTATCAGGTCAAATCTGTGACCTTGACAATTCAGACGATCCTCTGGTGTATCATGGCCGGTATGTGTAGTGCGGCAGATATTTATCACATTGCAGAGCGAATATCCCCAGTTCGATTGCCATTTGTTCATATCACAAGTCATTTCCTTGCGATAAGACGGATTGCTATATCCGCTTTCTATATAATTGTTGGCGGATAGGAACGTTACTTCTATTTGATTTGATACATCCGATCCTTTGGGACTGTTTTTGCCCCAAGTGTCATCAGCAGCGATGGCTTTTATGCCAACCACCGGTTTGCCTACAAAAGTATGTTTTTTTACGGGCCAGAAGGTTGATGCATTCTTTGTGCAGGCGGTGTCTCCGAAGAAGCGATTGAGGGGCAGCGGCGTAATTCCGTG
>FR897821.1:38629-41202 GCA_000437495.1 Prevotella sp. CAG:485 | reverse complement strand
CGGTAGATATTTTTTTAGAAATACCCCCGAAACAGCCCGTGATGGGTTCATCGGGGGTTCTTTGTAAAGTTACAAATAATCTATGACACTGACAAATAATCAGTTAGCTATTTTCTGAGTAGCCCTATTATATCACGACGGTCATTTTCCGTCAAATCAGTGAAAATCATGTTATGCTTCGATTTTTTTCCGAATCCATATCGGGGCGAGTCTAAGGTCATGAGTGTATTTTTCTGGAGACACTTTCCCTATTATGGTCCTTATGACGTTAATTATATCATCGCTAATCTTTTTCTCACCGATACTGCGTATCGCAGCCACAGCAAGCATCATAATTTCTGATTTGAACTCAAAAAGGCGCAATTCGTTACTTTCTCTAAACACTATGCTGTGTCCATTGCTGAGATTGATTTTTTTCTTTGCTCCATTGGTTATATAAACTGCATTGCCGGGAACCTGTGTGGATAATCCAAGCTGATTGAGAGCCTGGTCGCCGGTAGGAATTATTTTCACCCTGTCGCGTTGCGCCAGTCGTTGGGCAATATCCTCAACTGAAGGAGGGATGACATCAAGCCCAAGAGCAGGATTTGAGCGCGGATAACAATAAATGCCACGGCTAACTCTGATTATTTCACCTCGTTTTACCATACGGCTCAGTGTTTGACGAATTGCCGTGTCTGTGGCAATTTCCTCAAAGTCTGAAGGAAAAAACACCGAGCCTCGTTTAAGATTCAAGATTCTTTCGCGAACCGCATTATCGGAGTTATACATAGTAAGTGCGATTTGGTGTCACAAAATTACGGTATTTTTGTGACACCACCAAATTCTAAATTCAGTCTAAGAGTTTTTTCCTCAGGCACAAAAATTTCCGAGACAAATAATCAGTTAGCTATTTTCTGAGTAGCCCTAACTAATAATAAGATATATAGTTGCATTTGCTTACCCTCCGTTTCCCTTGTTTTCTGTGTGGTGGGTATTAGGCTACCTTCACAGGTCTTAATCTGCAAAAATATCCGCACCACAACGGCAAAAGCATTGATATAATGCCCGTTGTGGTGCGGTTGTATGAGGTTCGCTGTCGGTCGTTAGAGGCAGGCGCTGACAGCAGATTAGAACTCGCTGGAGAAGTGGAAACGGATGTGCGGGAAGTCGTTCTGAGCCATTTGCAGCACATAGTTTGAGTCGGCCAGGAACACATCGCGTCCCTCCTTGTCGGTAGCCATGAATTGCTGTTTGCGGCGTTTGAAGTTGGCAAGCTGTTCCTCATCGTCGCTTTCAATCCAGCAGGCCTTGTAGAGGCTGATAGGCTCCCAACGGCATTGCGCGCCATACTCATGCAGCAGGCGGTATTGGATGACCTCAAACTGCAGCTGACCCACCGTGCCGATGATTTTGCGCCCGTTGAAACTTGACGTGAAGAGCTGAGCCACACCCTCGTCCATAAGCTGACGAATGCCTTTGTCGAGCTGCTTAGCCTTCATCGGGTCGGCGTTCTCAATGTATTTGAACATCTCGGGCGAGAAGCTCGGCAGCCCCTTGAAATGCAAGTTTTCACCGGCCGTGAGAGTGTCGCCGATTTTGAAGTTGCCCGTGTCGGGCAGACCCACGATGTCGCCCGGCCAGGCCTCGTCGACAATGCTCTTTTTCTGAGCCATGAACGCCGTGGGAGCCGAGAAACGCATCTGTTTGTTCTGGCCAACATGGTGGTAATAGACATTACGCTCGAACTTGCCCGAGCAGACCTTTACGAAGGCGATGCACGAACGGTGGTTGGGGTCCATGTTGGCGTGAATCTTGAAGACGAAGCCCGTGAAAGCATCCTCGCGCGGATTCACCACACGCTCCACGGCCTGCACAGGCTTGGGTTCGGGGGCTATCTGCACAAAACAGTCGAGTAACTCCTTAACGCCGAAGGTGTTGAGCGCCGACCCGAAAAATACCGGGGCAAGCTCGCCGTTCAGATAAGCCTGCCGGTCGAAATCGGGATAGACACCCTCAATCAGCTCCAGGTCTTCGCGGAGCTTCGCGGCATTGTCGGCGCCCACAAGCTCGTCTACTTGCGGCGAATTGACGTCGTCAATCTCCACACGCTCCGTAACCGTCTGTTTGTTAGGCGTGAAGAGGTCGAGGCCATGCTCGTAGATGTTGTACACACCCTTGAACCGCGCACCCATATTGATAGGCCATGACAGCGGACGCACGGAGATATGCAGCTCGGCTTCCAGCTCGTCGAGGATGTCGAACGGGTCGCGGCCCTCGCGGTCTAATTTGTTGACGAAGATGATGACAGGCGTTCGCCTCATGCGGCACACCTCCATCAAACGGCGCGTCTGCGTCTCCACACCCTTGGCGGCGTCAATGACAATGATTACCGAGTCAACGGCCGTGAGAGTGCGGAAAGTGTCTTCGGCAAAATCCTGGTGACCCGGGGTGTCGAGGATATTGATTTTATACGGGCCGTAGTCGAAACCCATGACAGACGTGGCCACCGAGATGCCGCGCTGTTTTTCAATCTCCATCCAGTCAGAGGTAGCAGTCTTTTTTATCTTGTTGCTTTTTACGGCTCCCGCCAC
>FR897821.1:0-38611 GCA_000437495.1 Prevotella sp. CAG:485 | reverse complement strand
CCCGCCACATGGATTGCGCCGCCATAGAGCAGCAGTTTTTCAGTAAGAGTGGTTTTGCCGGCGTCGGGGTGCGAGATTATGGCGAAAGTGCGCCGGCGGCTGACGGCATCGGTGGGGGCAGCGTTAGTGGCTGTTTCAGAAATCATTGGTCAGTGTCTTCTTTAAAAAGAGTGCCTTGACGGTCTTCGTTGTAGTATTTTGCCAGCAAAGCCAGCAAATGCGAAATCTGTTTGGTGGCTTCGAGCGTTTCGGGGCTTACCGGGCGTTTCTGCAGACGCAGCATCATCAGCCCGTAGAGCGCCGTGAAGCACGTTTCTATCTCACCGGCTTTCAGGTCGCCGGCTTTGGCACGCAGCTCCACAATGTAGGGCAACACGCGATAGAACTCCTGTGAGTAAGTGTTGAAGCGCGGGTCGGCCATGAGGCGCGAATGGAGGTCGCTCAGCTCGGTCAGCGTGTTGCGGTTGATTTGCAGATGACCCTTTTTCTCCACACCCTCGCGGCGCATCATGTCGATGAGCGATTCATACCATTCATACAGATCGCGGCGTTGCTCGTCTGTAAGACCCGTATATTGCTCAATTATGTTTTTCTCTATCTTGTCCATGTCAAGGTCGTTGGCACGGATAAGGTCCTCTATCTGCCACATATAGAGCAGATATTCGGCTATGTTTTCTTTCTTACGTTGAGTGGCTGTAAACATTTTTGCAAAGTTAGGAATTTTTTAGCAAATACTCTACACTTACAACTTATCGCGGGGCGGGATTGTTGTGATAAGTAGAAATTGAACTTTATGGAAACTGTAGTAATCATAGGCGGAGGGTTTGCCGGACTGAATTTTATAAAGTCGATGAAGAAAGGACTTTACCGCATTGTGCTGATAGACAGGAACAACTATCAGTACTTCCCGCCGCTGTTTTATCAGGTGGCGTCGTCGGGATTGGATGCCAGTAACATTTCGTTCCCCTTCCGCCGCGAGCTGAAGAAACGCAGAGACGTGTCGTATCACCTTGGGCACGTAAAAAACATAGACCTGAAAAACAAGCAGGTAACCACCAGCTACGAGACCATAGACTACGACAAGCTTGTGATAGCGGCCGGCACCACAAATAATTATTTCGGCATGCAGGGACTCGACAAGCTTACCTTCGGCATGAAGAGCGTGAGCGAGGCCATACGTCTGCGCGACGAGATTCTTGACCGCCTGGAGCGCGGCGCCATCTGCACAGACCCCAAACGTCGCCGCCAGTTACTGAGCTTTGTGGTGGTAGGCGGCGGACCGGCCGGAGTGGAGATTGCCGGAGCCTTGGGCGAGATGAAGAAGTATGTGATACCGCGCGAATATCCGGAGCTGATGCCCGAAGAGGTGAGCATCAAGCTGGTGGAAGGCAACAGCTCTCTGCTTGCCGCTATGGGCGCCAA
Organism: Prevotella sp. CAG:485; assembly: GCA_000437495.1. GTDB lineage: Bacteria > Bacteroidota > Bacteroidia > Bacteroidales > Muribaculaceae > Lepagella. The sequence goes on along the minus strand of FR897821.1, from coordinate 37,189 downwards.
AGCCGGTCAGAAGGCGCTGCAGTATCTGCATGAGCTGCAGTGCGACGTTGAGCTTGGCACCTCGGTGAAGGATTACAGCGAGGATAAGATACTGACCTTTGGCGACGGCTCGAAGGAGTATTGCGAAACTGTGGTATGGACGGCCGGTGTGCGCGGTGAGCCGATGCCCGGGTTTGACCCCTCCGTAACAGAGCATAACGGCCGCATACGCATTGACGAGATGATGCGTGTGGAGGGCATGACAGACGTATATGCCATTGGCGACATCGCTGAGCTGCGCTGCGACGATTATCCCTCCGGACATCCGCAGGTGGCTCAGGTAGCTCAGCAAATGGGCAGGCGTCTGGCCCGTAACCTCAATCATCCCGAAAAGGCTGAGCCATTCAAATATCACGACAAAGGGTCTATGGCCACGGTGGGTCGCAACCGTGCCGTGGTTGTGCTCAAACACGCGTTCATGCAGGGTTATCCGGCATGGCTGGTGTGGATGTTCATTCACCTCATCTCATTGCTCGATATGCGCAACCGTATCATGGTGCTCATAAACTGGACATGGAACTATCTCACCTATTCCACCTCACTGCGCCTGTTGATAAGACCCGTGAAGTGGCCTGCCCGCAAACACTGGGGCGACTGACACAGCACAGTCCCTCACCTATTGACATTCGGAAAAATTTTTATTAACTTTGCAAATATGAAAAACAACATTCGATTACTCGGCAGCGTGTGCGCAGCCTTGCTGATGGTTGGCACCTCATGCTCACTGATACAGAAAAAAGAGAATACCGCGCAGGTTATGCCGGTGGAAATTCCCAAGGACCGCAAACCGGTTGTTCCGGCTCGTGCATCCGCCACTTACACCCCTCAGGAGATAAAGCAGGGTGTGGTGAAGGGCGACTGGGCCATTGAGGAGGTCGACGGCAAAAAGGCTGTTGGCGAAACGGCTCCCTACATCAAGTTTGAGCCGGTGCAGAAACGCATCTACGGCAACGACGGCTGCAACACTCTCAACGGCAGTTACAAATATTCAGCCGCCGACCGGTCAATAAGCTTCTCACAGCTTATCACCACAATGAAAGCGTGCGCCGAAACCGGCATCACTGACACTGAAATCAACATGGCCCTCAATGCCGCCACAAATTACCGGCTCGAAGAAAAGGGACAGCAATACTGGCTCTATCTCACTGACGCCACCGGCAAAACGGTGCTGGCGCTGATGCATCAGAACTTTGATTTCCTCAACGGCACATGGCTTGTGCAGAGCATCAAAGAGCGTAAAATCAATGTGAAAGGCGCCATGCTGGTGCCCGACATGAAACTGGTGATTGATGTGCCCGAAGGCAAGGTGCACGGCAACACTGGCTGCAACATCCTCAATGGTGATTTCACCATTGATATGGACCGCCCCAACAGCATCTCGTTTGAGAATATGGCTACCACGCGCATGGCTTGTCCGGAGGAAAACAACTTTGAAACCGAACTTCTGGTGGCTCTTGAAGAGGCTACCACAGCGCATCCGGTAAATGCCAACACTGTGGAACTGCTCAACAGCCAGAAAGAGGTGATAATGACCCTGGTGCGTACCACCGACACTAATGACTAAGCCTGAGATGAGCGACAGACTGACGTATATTTACCACGACGGTTTCCTGCTTCAGACCCCGGAGGTCAATGTGGTGTTCGATTACTGGAAAGACCCCGAGAGCGCAGAGCCCCGTTTTTTGCAGACGCTCGAAACAAAGAAGCCTTTATACGTTTTGGTGTCGCATCATCACAAGGATCATTTCAACCCGGAGATATTTCAGTGGAGCGACCGGTTTGATGACATACACTATATCATCAGCCGCGACACCTTCCGCGCCGCACGCCATTTTATCAACCCGGGGTCGCTCTATCACGGCCTGAAGCGCGTGGATCCCGACAAGGTGGTGGCTTTGGCGCCCGGCGAGGTCTACCGCGACAAACATATCCGCGTAGAGGCTTTCGGCTCAACCGACATTGGCAACAGTTATCTGCTGCAGACGGGCGGCAAGACCATCTTCCATGCAGGCGACCTGAATGCCTGGGTATGGAAGGATGAATCGACCCCGCAGGAGATTGAGGAGGCGCTTACAGCTTTCGGGAAAATCCTGTCGCAGATAGCGCAGCACACCACAGCCATCGACGTGGCCATGTTTCCGGTTGACCCGCGCTTAGGCACCGATTTCTGGACAGGCGCACAGATATTCGTTCACAAGTTTAAGGTCGGTCTTTTCATACCAATGCACTTCACACTGGCAGACCAGCCCGACAAACAGCTCGATTTCATAGCTCAGGCCACGAATTTCAGCGCTTACTCCAATGCCGCTTACGGCCGATATGTGGCGCTGACAACGCCCGGAGCGTCAGTTGAATTCTAAGGAATAAGGAAAATGAGCGGCAGGAAGAGGCTTAGACCTTTTCCTGCTGCTTTTTTGTCTCCCTCTTCGGGTACCATCCCTTGCGCACACGCTCGCGCTGCTGTTTCACCTCCAGAATCGACCAGAAGCAGCTGCAGGCCGTAACGCCAAGAACTGCCGACCAGAATACGCTGGAGGTCATAAACGTGGCTATGGTGCAGATTATGCCGCCGAGGAGAAAGAGCCAGTTGCAGCGCTGACCCATGTAATATTCCCCTTTTATCACCAAAGGATGGAAGAGGCCGATAATCAGAAAAGTGCAGAGGCCGATTGTAATGCCAAGCAGCCCGTGAGTTTCGAGAAAGTCAGTCATCTGTGGAGCGGTTGTCAGTCGTTGAAACGGTTAAGGATTGGGCCGTAAGCGTCGATACGGCGGTCGCGGAGGAAGGGCCACCAGCGCCTCACCTGTTCGCTGCGGGCCATGTCAATATCCACTAACGGCGATTCCGGTTCAGTGCCGGCGCGATAGAGCCATTCGCCCTGCGGACCGGCCACGAAGCTGTTGCCCCAGAAGGAGATGCCCCCCGTGGCGCCGCTCGGGTCAGGCTCGTAGCCGCAGCGGTTTACGGTGATTACCGGCAGACCGTTGGCCACCGCATGACCCCGCTGCACAGTCTGCCAGGCATCGAGCTGACGCTGCTGCTCCTCGGGCGTGTCGGTGCTTTCCCAGCCAATGGCGGTGGGGGAGATGAGCAAATCGGCACCGGCTAATGTCATGAGCCTGGCTGCCTCAGGATACCACTGGTCCCAGCAGACCAGGACTCCAAGCTTGCCTATGCTCGTAGAGATGGGGCGGAAACCTAAATCGCCCGGCGTGAAATAGAACTTCTCATAATAAGCCGGGTCATCGGGGATATGGTTTTTGCGATATATGCCCGCCAAAGAGCCGTCGGAGTCGTGCACCACAGCCGTGTTGTGGTAAAGACCCGGAGCACGCCTCTCAAAATGACTGCTCACTATGACAGCCCCTGTGGAGGCGGCCAATTTGGAGTAATATTCCGTGGCCTGACCCTGCAGCGACTGTGCCAATTCAAAAGTGTCAACGTTTTCAGTCTGACAGAAATAGGGTCCGTCGTGCAGTTCGCTCAACACAATTAGCTGAGCGCCTAAAGCGGCCAGCTCATGAGCCTCCTGGCTTATGGCTGCCCGGTTGGCGGCAGCTGTGGGCAGGTTGCAGCGTTGCACCAGTCCTACTTTTAGTATCTTGTCTTCCATACTATTCAGTGATTATTGAAGCTGACAAAGCTCAGCAGGCAATTGCATCGTGGCGCAATGCAAAGAACCGTGCTGACGCAGATAATGGCGGCAATCCACACATACCGCCTCATGCCCCGTGAAGATGCTCTGGAGCGTTTTCACTGCCAAATCATCCTTCATCGGCTGCCCGTAGACAGGCACGAACAGATGCGTGGGAGTGATGAGATAATTGGCGTATGTGGCCGGCAAGCGGTTCCCCTCCTCGTCGTATATCGGGTCGGGCAGAGGCAGTTCAACCAAGTTGAACGGATTGCCGGCGGCTGTGCGGAAAGAGCGCAGCTGAGAGGCCATGAGGCGCAGCTCTTCGCCCTGACCGTTCCCCTCTCCGCCGTCAGATATGTAGATGATAGTGTCGTGAGGCGCCATTCGAGCCAACGTGTCGATGTGGCTGTCCGTGTCATCACCCTCAAGGGCGCCGAAGTCGAGCCACAGCACATGGTTCACACCTAAGTAATTATGCAACAGCGTATTCAGCTCAGCTTTGCTCTTGCCCCCGTTGCGGTTGGGCGAACAGAGACAGCGTGTGGTGGTGAGCAGAGTGCCCTGTCCGTCGGTGTCGACGGAGCCACCCTCAAGAATGAAATCGCGGCAATTGCGGCAGTTGTGCAGCAGTTCGGCATTGCTGAGCTGCAGAGTCACCAGGTTATCCTTGTCGGCGGCAAATTTCAGTCCCCAGGCATTGAAGCCGAAATCGAGCAGCCGCATCTGCCTTTGCGAGTCGGCCACCGTCAGCGCACCGTAATCGCGCGTCCAGGTGTCGTTGTATTCCACCTCCACGGTCTTCAGCAACGGATGCGGACTCAGCGCCGGCGATTGCTGCGGTGGCACTAATAGCAATACCCGTTGCCCGGCATTGAGCATGGCGCCCACAAGCCGCAGACACTGGTCCTGCGCCTCGGCAAGCATATAGTTCCAGTCGGTGTGTGCCGCCGGATAGGCCAGCATCACCGGTCCCGCGGTTTCCCATTCGGCAAGCAGCCGGTAGCGGCCGCGCGGCTTATAGGTCTTCATCTTCCTGAAAAATGCCCCATCCGTCGTCCTGCCGTTCCAGGCGTTCTTTGCAGAAGTCCAAGAAGCCGTAGCGTTCAGTGGTGTCGTTTTCCATACACCACTCCTTATACCGGCGCCGCAGAGAGCTGTCATCAACCAACATACGTTTGAAATCGCTCTCCGCCATGTCTATACTGCCCGTTTGTTCCAATAACGAGTCAAAAAGCTCAGTGATATCGTGCATAATTGCTGCGAAGATACTATAAATATGAGTCAGTACCAAATATTTCGCCAAAAATCGTTAACTTTGCATCCAAGATGAAGAACCACCAACCCGATACGGCAAAAGAATTTGCCGCAGCAAAAGAGAATTGCCGCACTTTATTCCTTAAGAAGATGGCCGATTACGGCACATCATGGCGAGTGATGCGGCCCTCGTCGCTTACTGACCAGATTTACATTAAAGCCCGCCGCATACGTTCGTTGCAGGAAAAGGCTGTGGCGCGTGTGGCCGAGGGTCAGGACGATGCTTTCATCGGCATGGTGAACTACTCCGTCATGGCGCTGATACAGCTTCACACCCCCGGAAGCGATGACCTGCCACATGAGCAGGCACGCGAGCTTTACGACGAGATGCTTGACCGCGCCACCGCTCTCATGGCTGCCAAGAATCACGACTACGACGAGGCCTGGAGGCTCATGCGTGTCAGCTCTATCACCGACATCATCCTCCAGAAACTCCGGCGCATCAAGGAGATTGAAGACCATTGCGGACGTACGCTGGTGAGCGAAGGTGTGGAAGGCGGATATATGGATATCATCAACTATTCGCTCTTCGCGCTGATTCTCCTTGCAGAACAGGCCGAATCATGAAAACGGTAGAGCTCGAAAAATCGGGACTTACAGTGCCCGTTCGTGTGGTGGGATGGCTGCTGAGGCTGGCACTGGGCGGCACATTCATCTTCTCCGGTTTCAGCAAAGCCGTGGACCCCTACGGCACGTTTTATAAAATTGCCGATTACTTTGCCGCCTTCGGATGGCAAGTGCCCGACACGCTGATGATTACAGCCGCTTTCGGGCTCTTCACGGCTGAGTTTGCCATTGGACTGATGCTGCTGCTGGGGTGCTTCCGACGTGCCTCGATATGGGCTTCGGCTGTTGTCATGGCCGTCATGCTGCCCCTCTCGCTCTGGCTGGCCATTGCTAACCCCGTGCCTGACTGCGGTTGTTTCGGCGATGCCTTTGTAATCTCAAACTGGGCGACTTTTTGGAAAAATGTTATCCTTGCCGCCGCTTGTGTGTGGCTGCTGCGTGTCAATGTAAGGCTCCATTGGCTCATTACTCCCGCTCTGCAATGGATAGCACTCACCGTTACAATTGCATACATCATTTTCATTGGCTTTCTGGGGTATAACATACAGCCGCCAATCGACTTCCGACCCTATAAAGCCGGCAGCGAAATGGTGGATGTCAATGCCGCCGAAGAGAGCGGCGAAGATGATGTAAAGCTCATATACCGCGCTCCCGACGGCTCGGAGAAGGCTTTCAGCATAACCGACGAACTGCCCGCCGAAGAGGATGGCTGGACTTTCCTGCGACAGGAAGAGAGTCATGCGACGGCTAAGGCTCAGGCATCGCACAGCGACAAAGACCTGCGCATTTTCGACGGCGATGATGACGTTACGGCTCAGGTGATTCTGCCTGACCAAAAACAATTGCTTTTGCTGATGCCCAATCTCACCGATGTAACCGTGCGCGATACATGGCCTGTCAACTCGCTGTATAAGTATTGCCAGGAGCATGGCATAGACATGATAGCCATAACGGCCGCTGACCCGGAAACCATAGCCCGCTGGGAAGACATATCCCTGGCCGAATATCCTATCTACACAGCCGAAGACACCGCCATAAAAGAAGTGGTACGCGGCAATCCCGCGCTCGTTTACCTTGTCAACGGCAAGATAAAATGGAAACAGACACTCGGCATAACGGACGTTGACGCGCTCACCGCCTCCGGTTCCTCGAAAACCCTTGACGGCATGGCCATCCCTATGGTGCATTACATGAACAACCTCACCCTGTACGCCACCCTCCTCATCCTCCTATTGGCCCTCATGTCTTTCATCCCCGTCCTTTTGCGCCACCGAAAATCCCCCAGCTCCCCCTCCCATCCCCAATCCCCCGAATCCCCCAAAGCCCCCAATTCCCCCGAATCCTAATTTTTTTGGGGAACTTCAGCCTTAAATTTTCAGCAATACTGTCTGAGGGAAAGGGGGCAGACCGGTCGGAAGTATTCTGTGTTGGAATTATTGCAGGGCAGCCAACGAAGCCTCAATGGCTTCTATCTTGGCGGTGGCGTCGGCAAGTTTCTTTCTTTCGAGAGCCACTACAGCCTCGGGAGCATTCGCCACAAACCGCTCGTTGGATAATTTCTTCTCCACACCGGCTTTGAAGTCTTTGAAGCGCTTGAGGTCGACTTCGAGTTTGGCCCGTTCCTCAGCCACATCCACATTGCCGGCCAACGGTATGGCATATTCAGTAGCCTCAACACGCCAGGCAGCCGCCATGGCCGGTTTCTCATCCACAGCCTTTATGGCGCTGAGATTGGCCATCTTCACCAGGATGGAATCGAGCATGGGGTCATGCTGTCCAAGCACAAGCAGCTCGAGCGGATTCTTCTGGGGTATCTGTTTCTGCTTGCGCACTGTGCGCACACCGGCCACAATCTCTTTGAGGGTATTGAAAGCCTTGAGCAGGTCGGCGTCGCCGGGCTGAATATTGATGGCGGGCTGCTGACTTACCATGATGCTCTCGCCCGTCTGACGCGGGCTGATATGCTGCCACAGCTCCTCGGTGATGAAGGGCATGAAGGGGTGCAACAGTTGCAGCAAAACGGTGAAGAAGCGGCGCACATCGGCCATTGTCTGCTTGTCGAGCGGTTGCTGATAACCGGGCTTGATAATCTCCAGATACCATGCCGAGAACTCGTCCCAGAAGAGCTTATAGAGAGCCATGAGAGCCTCCGAGATACGGAATTTGCCCATGAGGTCATCCACCTCGGCCATTGTAGCCTGCAGCGCGGCCTCAAACCACTTGGCGGCCAGGCGCGAGTGTTCGGGCTGAGCAAGAGAGTCGTCAACGGTCCAGCCGTCGATGAGGCGGAAAGCGTTCCATATCTTGTTGCAGAAATTGCGGCCCTGCTCACACAGCGAATCATCGTACATGATGTCGTGCCCGGCCGGAGCATTCAGCATCAGCCCCATGCGCACACCGTCGGCGCCGAAGCGGTCGATCAGTTCCAGAGGATCGGGCGAGTTGCCAAGACTCTTGCTCATCTTGCGGCCTAACTTGTCGCGCACAATGCCGGTGAAATAGACATTGTTGAAAGGCTGATTGCCGGTGAACTCATAACCGGCCACAATCATGCGGGCCACCCAGAAGAAAATGATGTCGGGGGCCGTTACCAGGTCTGTGGTAGGATAGTAATACTTGAACTCCTTGTTCTCGGGCTCCAGAATGCCGTTGAAGAGAGATATCGGCCAGAGCCAGGAGCTGAACCAGGTATCGAGACAGTCCGGGTCGCGGGTCAGGTCATCGAGCGTCAGAGCAGCGTTTCCGCTCAGCTCAATGGCTTTCTCCAGCGCCTCAGCCGTATTCTCGGCTACCACATAACGGCCGTCGGGCAGATACCAGGCCGGAATCTGATGACCCCACCAGAGCTGACGGCTGATGCACCAGTCTTTGATGTTGGTCATCCAGTGGCGATAGAGATTCTTGAACTTGGCCGGCACGAACTTTATCTCATCCTCTTCCACGCCCTTCAGAGCAGGCTTTGCCAGTTCGTCCATACGCACGAACCACTGCGTAGAGAGCTTCGGCTCAATAACGGCGTCAGTGCGCTCGGAGTGGCCTACCTTGTTGACGTAGTCTTCCACCTTCTCCACCAGGTTGCGAGCCTTGAGGTCGTCCATGATGAGTTTGCGAACCTCGAAACGGTCTTTGCCCACATACATTCCTCCGGCCTCGGAAATGGTGCCGTCGGGGTTGAAGATGTCAATGCTGGGCAGATTGTGCTTCAGGCCCAGGTTATAGTCGTTGACGTCGTGAGCCGGAGTAACCTTGAGGCAACCGGTGCCGAAGTCCATCTCCACATACTCATCTTCTATAATCGGCACTTCCCTGCCCACCAGCGGCACTATGACGCGTTTGCCGCGCAGCCAGTGATAACGTTCGTCGTTGGGGTTGATGCACACCGCCGTATCACCTAAGATGGTCTCCGGACGCGTTGTTGCAACCACTATATAACGGCCTTCGGCATCATCGGCAACGTAGTAACGCAGGTTGAAAAGATGGCTCTTCTCCTCCTTATATATCACCTCCTCGTCGCTGAGAGCAGTGAGAGCTTTCGGGTCCCAGTTCACCATTCGCGCACCGCGGTATATATACCCTTTGGCGTAAAGCTTGTTGAACACCTTTATGACGCTTGCCGACAGCACCGGGTCCATGGTGAAAGCCGTGCGGCTCCAGTCGCACGACGCGCCCAAGCGTTTGAGCTGCTGCAGAATTATGCCGCCATACTTATGCGTCCAGTCCCAGGCGTGCTTCAGGAACTCTTCGCGAGTGAGCTGCGACTTGTCAATGCCGTCGGCAGCCAACTTTGCCACCACCTTGGCCTCGGTGGAGATAGCCGCATGGTCGGTGCCCGGCACCCACAGGGCATTCTTGCCCGTCATGCGCGCGCGCCGAACAAGTATATCCTGAATAGTGTTATTCAACATGTGGCCCATGTGCAGCACGCCCGTAACATTGGGGGGCGGAATCACTATCACATACGGTTCACGGTCGTCAGGCTCCGAATGAAACAAATCATGCTCCATCCAGTACTCATACCATCGGCCCTCCACGGCATGGGGGTCATATTTTGCTGCAAGTTCGTTTATGGCCATATTGATTTAATTTTTCAAGATGCAAAGGTAGCAAAAATTTCGCAAAAAGCATTCTTCAAAAGTTGCCAACCCTACAAAAAAGCAGTAATTTTGCGGTGATGAGAACGCGCATAATCATAATGTGGCTGTCAGCGGCCCTGTTGACCCTCTTCTTCAGCGGCTGCACCCGAAACGGCGGCGCCGACATCGGCACACGCCCCACTGTAACGGTGAGTATTCCGCCGCAGGCCTTCCTGCTGCAGAAGATTGCCGGCAACAGCCTCAACATCAACACTATGCTTCCGCCGGGTGCCGACGCCGAATCCTATGAGCCGTCGATGCAGGCTCAGCGCAGCCTGGAGGAGAGCGGCGAATATGCCATGGTGGGTACGCTGCCTTTTGAAGAGAGCATGGCGCCGAAGCTCAAAAACATATATCCGCAGCTCGTGGTCAGCCGCACGTTCGTATGCGCTCATCCGCATCATCATCACGACGAGGGCGAAGAGCATCATCACGACCATGAGGGCGACGACCCGCACGTCTGGACAACGCCGCGACAACTGCAGATAATGGCCGACACGCTGCTGCAAGTGGCTGTGCGCGCCAATCCTGCTCTCAGGAATCAGTATGTGAGCAACCACACCGCGCTGAGTCGCGAGCTGACGCGCCTTCAGCAACAAATGACCAACGACCTGAGCCCTCTGCGCGGGCAGGCGGTGGTGATATGGCATCCGTCGCTCAGCTTTCTCGCCCGCGAATACGGCTTCCGCCAGACTGCGATTCAGGAGGGTCATAAGGAGCCGTCGCCACGGCAAATGGCCGATGTGGTGGATGAGGTGAAGGCTCACGGTGCCGTGGCTTTCATCATTGAACAGGAACACTCGCCGCGCATGGCCGAGGCCCTCAACGCCGACCTGCAACTGCCTCTGATAAAGACTTCGCTGATGCAGCCCGACATCATAAGGTCGCTTTATGACCTGTCGCGCCAGCTCAACTCAGCCTACTCTAAACAAAGCCGCCAATGAATCTCTGCAACCCCATCATAGAACTCTCTGATATAAGACTGCGCTACGGCCAGGAACAAATTTTCAGCAATGTCAGCCTGCAGGTTTGCCGGGGCGATTTCATGGCTGTGAGCGGTCCCAATGGCGCCGGCAAGACTACTCTGCTGCGCATCCTGCTGAAGCTGCTCAAGCCCACGTCAGGCCGCGTTACTTACTTCGACGCCCAAGGCAAGCCTACCAAGCGTCTGCCCATTGGCTATCTACCTCAGAAAAGCGGTATCGACATTCATTTCCCCATCACGGTGCGGCAGATGGTGCTTTCGGGCCTCATCACAGGCTGGGGTCTGCGTCAGCCTGCCGATGCTGAACAACGTCTCGGGGAGGTCAGCGAAAGGCTTGGTCTGGAGCCGTTTCTGCACAAACCTATCAATGCTCTCAGCGGCGGTCAGCTGCAGCGCTCTCTGCTGGCAAGGGCCATTATTTCGCAGCCTGAGGTGGTGGTGCTCGACGAGCCTCTGTCGTACGTCGACAAGCACTTTGAACAGCAAATCTATCACATTGTGGCCGACTTGGCAAAGAGCAGCACTATTATCCTCGTAAGCCACGAAATGACGGTGATTTCGGGCATGGCCAATAAGCACATCATCGTAAACAGGGGTGTGGAGGTGTGCCAGAATACGCACCACGGGCCGCGCTCGCCGTATGCGGCACTGAAGTACCACAACAGGGAGTGAGCCCGGGTGATGGGAGGCATGGGAATGATGGGAGTTTTGGGAGTTTTGGGAAATTAGAAAGAGGCCGCGTCGGGGACGCGGCCTCTTGGTTATAGAGCTAAGTGCTTGTTGTAAAGCGGGTTATCAGAGTTGCGGGCCTGCTGCTACGAGGGCTTTGCCGGCGGGGTTGTTCTCGAACTTGCGGAAGTTGTCGATGAACATGCCTGCCAGTTTCTTGGCCTTCTCATCCCATTCGCGTGCATCGGCATAGGTGTCGCGCGGGTCGAGAATCTTGGGATCTACGCCCGGCAGCTCGGTGGGAATGGTGAAGTTGAAGTAAGGCAGCACCTTGGTGGGAGCTTTGTCGATGTCGCCGTTGAGGATGTCATCGATAATGCCGCGGGTGTCGCGTATGGAGATACGTTTGCCTGTGCCGTTCCAGCCGGTGTTCACCAGATAAGCGCGTGCACCGCTCACCTGCATCTTCTTAACCAGCTCCTCGGCATATTTGGTGGGATGCAGGCTCAGGAAGGCCTGTCCGAAGCATGCTGAGAAGGTGGGAGTCGGCTCGGTGATGCCGCGTTCGGTACCTGCCAGTTTGGCGGTGAAGCCGCTCAGGAAGTAGTATTTGGCCTGTTCGTTGTCGAGCAGCGATACGGGAGGAAGAACACCGAAGGCGTCGGCGCTCAGGAAGATAACCTGCTTGGCAGCCGGACCCTTGGAGATGGGTTTAACGATGTTCTTGATATGGTAGATGGGGTAAGAAACGCGGGTGTTCTCCGTAACGCTCTTGTCGGCATAGTCGCAAACGCCTTCCGGACTGCGGAACTCAACGGTAACGTTCTCGAGCAGAGCGTCGCGGCTGATGGCGTTGAAGATGTCGGGCTCGCTTTCGGGGTCAAGGTTGATGACCTTTGCGTAGCAGCCGCCTTCGTAGTTGAATACGCCGTCGTCGTCCCATCCGTGTTCGTCGTCGCCGATGAGCAGACGGTTCGGGTCGGTGCTCAGAGTGGTCTTACCCGTGCCGCTCAGACCGAAGAATACGGCGGTGTTTTTGCCCTGCAGGTCGGTGTTGGCCGAGCAGTGCATGGAAGCGATGCCGCGAAGCGGGTTGAAGTAGTTCATCATTGAGAAGATGCCCTTCTTCATCTCGCCGCCATACCATGTGTTGATGATTACCTGCTGACGGTCTTTGATGTTGAACGCTACCACAGTTTCAGAGTTCAGACCTAACTCTTTGTAGTCGTGGCATTTAGCCTTGCTGGCGTTGAAGACCACGAAGTCGGGGGTAAAGTCTTTCAGCTCCTCTTTGGTGGGGCGGATAAACATATTGGTAACGAAGTGAGCCTGCCAGGCCACTTCCATGATGAAGCGAACGCGCAGACGTGTGCCGGCATTGGCGCCGCAGAAGCAGTCAACAACATAGAGAGTCTTGTTGCACAGCTCCTCAATGGCTTCCTCTTTCAGGCGATCCCATACCTTGGGAGTGATGGGTTTGTTGTCGTTCTTATAGTCGTCGGAAGTCCACCACACGGTGTTCTCGGTAACGTCGTCGCGCACCAGATATTTGTCTTTAGGCGAACGGCCTGTATAAACGCCGGTAAAGACGTCGACCGCACCGTTGGAGGTAAGGATGCCACGCTCGTAGCCTTTCAGCTCCGGGTTCAGCTCGTCGCGGTACAAGTCGTCGTAGCTTGGATTGTAGATGATGTTTTTGACATCTTTGATGCCATACTGCGACAAATCTATTTGTGCCATAGCTTAATTTAGTATTTTGACCTCCCGGGCCGGGCAATACCTTGCCGTCGCCCGCGGGCCTATTGGGTTAATATGTGTGTTTTCTTTTCTAAAGGGTGCATGGCAGCACACCTTTCTTTGCTATTACCTGTAAAACGTTGGAAAGGCCTCTGCGGTTGCCTTATCCGACCGCAAAATTACTATTTTTATCGCTATTGTGCAAATGTTTTCACCGCTCTGCGGCACGGAAAGTTTAAGTCGGTGTTATCTGATTATCAATTTTTTGTTAACTTTGCATAATAATTCTGACGACATGAAACGGATATTGACAGCAGCGGGCCGGATTTTCGTGGCGGCGGTTGTGCTTACCGCCTTTGCGCAATGCGGTTCGCAGACGGAAAAAGCGGAACAGGATGAGGCGGCCGATGTGGCGGCACAGATGGAGGGTCCCCTGCCTGACCCGGCCACGGAAGCCCGCGCGCAGGCCCGCAAATTCGCCCAACGCCAGTGGCCCGATTCGCTGAGGCTGCACGAGGCTTTGCTCGAAGTGAAAGCCGCCGAAGGCCGTTATATCCTTGCCGACGACAAAGAGGGCTCCGCCCTGTTCGACTCGGTGTTCATATCTGATTTGCGCACGGTGAATCCGGCTCTCGCAGCCGAGATTGAGCCGGCTATGAAATAATATAAACGCGACTATGGAAAATCAAGATACTAAAAAACGTGTGCTTAGCGGCATCCGCGCCACCGGCAATCTGCATCTGGGCAACTATTACGGCGCCCTGAGCAAATTCGTAAGAATGCAGGATGACTATGACTGCCGCTTCTTTATCGCCGACCTGCACGCTCTCACCACTCATCCCGACCCGAAAATGCTGCACGAGAACGTGAAGCAGATTCTGGCCGAATATATCGCCGCAGGTCTCGACCCGGAGCGCAATATTCTTTATGTGCAGAGCGATGTGCCCGAAATTTCGGAGATGTACTTGCTGCTCAATATGCACGTGGGCATCGGCGAGCTGATGCGCACGGCATCTTTCAAAGACAAAGCCCGCAAAGCGCTGGGCATTGCCCGGAAAGGCTGCCCTGAGGAGACCGATGACAACGACAATATTGAGAAGGACATCATTGGCAACGAAACAAGCAACAAGCGCGTCAACGCAGGTCTGCTCACCTACCCCACTCTGATGGCCGTTGACATCCTTATTCACCATGCCGACTATGTGCCGGTGGGTAAGGACCAGGAACAGCATCTGGAACTGACACGGCGTTTCGCCCGGCGTTTCAACGCTTTCTACGGGGTAGACTATTTCTCGGAGCCTGTGAATTTCAATTTCGGCGGCAAAGCGGTGAAAGTGCCGGGACTCGACGGTTGCGGCAAGATGGGCAAGAGCGAAGGCAACTGCATCTACCTCACCGACGACGAAAAGACGCTGCGCAAGAAGGTGATGCGCGCCACCACCGATTCAGGACCCACGGAGCCTAATCAGCCTGTCAGCGAGCCTATAGCCAACCTCTTCTCGCTCATGGAGCTGGTTTCAGCCCCTGATGTTCTGGCTCATTACAAAGCCGCTTACGCCGACTGCAGCATCCGCTACGGCGACCTGAAAAAGCAATTGGCCGAGGATATCCTCAAGGTTACGCTGCCTATTCGCGAGCACATCATGGATATCCGCGACAACGACGAGTACCTGAGCCGCATAGCCCGCTACGGCGCCGAAAGAGCTCGCGAAACTGCCGCCAAGACGCTTGCCGAGGTCAAGCACATAATGGGTATCAGAAAAATCTGATAACCCTGCTCCTCAGCCCAAATATTAAGGAGAGTGTATCGCAAAAATCGAAATGCGATACACTCTCCACTATTCTAAATGCTTGTTAATCAGGTCTTTAAGGTGCTGATTAACGTACCATCACTTTGGCAGTGGTGCGACCCACGCGTACTAAATAGCAACCGGGTTGCACGCTCACGGTGGCCGAACCGGTGCCCACAGGCACATCGGCTATCTTGTTGCCCGAGATGGAATAGATATTGGCCATGGAGCCAGGAGTGGCTTCGATGATGATGGAGCCTATCCCGGTGTTGACACTGGTTGCGGTGGCGTCGTCGTCCAGGTCGTTAATTCCAAGCGTGACTTTTACAGGGAAGGGCATGGATTCGCCATTGTCGTAGAGCGCGGTAACCAAATATGTGCCGGCAGGGCCGTCGTTCTTATACTTACATTCGGTGAGCGGGGCGGAGTTGAGCAGCTTGCCATTGTAATAGACATTGTAGCCTTTCAGCTTTGCTGTGCCCTGACCGGCAGGGATATAGCTGACATTGTCGAAAGCCTGCAAAGGAGGCGTGCCGCTGATTCTGGAGCGGAGTGCAAAGTATTTGCTTCCTTCGGGCAGCTGATAGGCATATCGTTTCCACACCATAGCCTGACCGTCTGTGCGTACCGGCATAAAATCGGCAGTGTCTCTGCCGGTGGTGGAATAAAGCACCACCCATTCGGAATTGAATGTGAAGAAGGAGAGCTCATAGAGGTCGATGGTCTGAGCGCAACCGTTCAGCTCAGGTGAAATGAGCCAGTCGTCAGCCGCTTTCTTTTCAGGAGGTATGGGATTGAGGGCGATAAGGAACTGATTGCCGCCTCCGGGTATGGGATAGAGGTTGTTGGTAACGTCGGAAGGAAAGCGGGGATGCGAGAACACGATGAAAGGCGTATTGTTTTCTTTAGGTATCACGGAGTCGTTGAGACCCTGAAATCCGTTGGTGCGAGCCTTGTCGCAGTCAATGTTTAACCAGGGCGAGAGATTAGTGGTCCAGGGTGAATATGTCTCAAAAGATTCGGTTACTCTGTCTTTCGGGATGCGTGTGACGTCGGGAGCTTCCCAGCTGATATTGACATGTGAGCTCTCCGTATTTAAGGCGTTGCGCACGGGCGGCATCACTGAGTTGACGGCCACAGCTTCGCTTTCCTGCACCTTGTTGTCAGTGCCATCAACGTCGTTGGGCAATGAAATCCGGATGCCATAGGAGAGGAGAGAATCATTACCAACCACAGGCACAAGGTCGGTGAATTCTATGTTTTGGGCAGTTGAGGCAGGCACAGACTGCATGGTCTTCGAGTCCACTTTAGCCTTGGAGCGGTAGAGTTCGGCGGTATAGGACCCGGAAGGAACGCCTGCGTAGTTCAACACAGTGGCGGAGATTTTTACGGGAGAGCCTTTCTCCACTGCAGGGTTGACTCGAAGGTCGGCTATGGCAAGGTCAGCCTTGTTCTGCTCGCCTATGTAGACTCGGTCAAGATATAATGCTGTTTTACTGTCATTGAAAGTGAAGGCAAGCTTCACGTTTTCCCCGCTTGTTTTCAGCGACGACAGGTCGACGCTGACTACGTTCCATCCCACATTTGGCAGCTCCTTGAGATTGAACAACTTCAACAGACGGATGCCGTTGGGGCCTTCGGCCTGAAATTCCACTTTGACATCGCGGTTTTCGGGCTCGCGCAGGAAGTTGACGATGCACACCGGTGATGTAAGGTTTTGAATGTCAACGAGCGGGAAGGTTAAGGATGTGGACTGAGTTTTATCTGCGGTAATCAACAGATAGCCGTCGAGGGGGTCGCTACCTTTCAGAGCGGGCATGCCTTCTTCAAGCAGCACTGTGTAAGAACCGGTCTTACGACTCTTAACCGGACCTAAAATCAAACTTTTGGAGATAGCATAGTTCCAGTAATAATCGAAGGATTCTACATAGGGGACATCCAAGGGATTGCCACAGCACACTCTGAGCCGGTTACGGCGCAAACAGCTCAACAGAGCCAAAGACAAAAAAGAATATGGGGGGGGTGATAATTTGCCTATGGCAAAGGAGCCTCAACGGGTCGGATTCTTTTCAAAGTGCTGATAGTCTTGCAGCGACTTCCAGGAGCCGCCCCACTCAAAGCCATGCTCTATAAAGAGTTTGTAAAGAGGGTCGGAAGTGGTGATTTTATAGGGATAATCGGCCTTTCGGTCGCTGTAGGCGGCTGCCTCAGGTGGTGAGACATAAGGCGCTTTGCCCGGCTTGCGTTTGACGTAGGGATTATAAAAGGGATTAACGTCGATGGCAAGTCCGCGGGCATGGTTCGACAGCTTCTTGGAGCCGGCCACGACCCGATAGTTGAAACACGAGGTGTTGTTGTGGTTCATGGATTCAAGGTCGTCGGCGTTATAGTCGTCAATCAGCACCATGCGCTCAATGGGGTACTCCATGGCGAAGGCATGGCGAAATATGTCGGTGAGGTCGTTTGCTATGGAGCTGTCGCACACCAGCTCACCCATGCGTATGGCGCCGTGGCCATCGTAATGAGGCACTGTGAGATAGCGTAACTGAGTGCGGGGTATCAGGCAACCTTTCTTATAGCTTTTGCCCTGCATACGCGCAAAAACGGAATCGGGAATATGAGAGGCGGTGAAGCACTCCATTAGGACCGCGTTGTCCGTTTGGGGGTCAATAGCTTCCCCCGGTTTCCATTGAGCCAAAAGCTGCCGGGGAGTGAGGGCAAAGGATTGCGCAAGCCCTAACATGAGCATGGCAGAAAGGGCGATGAGGAATTTTTTCATCAGCGTATATAGACTTCGAGTGCGCGGAAAGAGCTCTTTTCGCACGGTGTTATTTGCAGCGAATGGTCGGTGGCCGGCAGCAACACCGTGTTACCTTGCTCCAGACGGAGCGTGCCCGAAGGGGCCTCCAACTCGGCACAGCCTTCAATAGCCATTACCGCCACGAAAGAGTCAAGAGCCGAATAATCGCGAGTTAGCAACTCCGAGGCGGCTATCATATTCACCGTAAAGCAATCGCTGTCGATGATTTCAGAGACGCCCTGACTCACCTTCTCATACTCCAGCGCAAAACCGCTAACGTCGCCGTAGTTGATGGCCTTTCGGGCTTGCGGCAAATGCAACGGACGGGGTTTGCCGTCGCTGCCCGGTCGGTTGTAATCGTAAAGTCTGAACGTGTCATCGCTGGTCTGCTGAATCTCGGCAATGAGTATGCCGGCACCTATGGCATGAACGCGACCCGAGGGGATATGAAAGGCAGAACCCGGCTCAACAGGGATGTAACGGAGCACATCAAGAATCTTGCCGCTTTCCACCAGACCGTTCAGCTCGGCGGGGTCAATTTCACGGTTAAACCCTGATGCCAGACGGGCTCCCTGATTGGCCTCAAGCACCATCCACATCTCGTTTTTGCCAAACGGATGCCCCATGGTCTGCGCCATGGCATCGTCGGGATGCACCTGAATAGACAGGTCTCTGCCGGCGTCTATTATTTTTATCAGCAAGGGGAACCGCGACCCGTAACGGCGCATAACACCTTTACCCAACAGCTTTTCGCCGTATCGGGCAATGAGCATATCGAGGCTTATACCTTTGTCGGGTCCGTCGGCCACCACCGAGACATTATCAGGCACATCGCTCACTTCCCAGCTTTCGCCTATAGGAGCATTGTCAGGAATCTCTATCGGGCCGTTTTTGAACGACGGTATGCGGTTTCCACTCCAAACCGGATGTTTATATATGGGTAAAAAGGTCCACATTTAGCCGCAAAGGTAATAAAATTATTTCATACCCCAAGCAACGGCATCAGTAGATAGGCACAAACGGCTTTGCTTTGCGCAGATGTCTGTTGGCCTCACCGCATACATTGAGACACTCATAGGTGGTGAGTTTCAACACCGGAGCGCCGGGACGCAGGTCGCACTTAGCCAAATCTATGTAATAAAAACCGTTGGCTGTGGCCACGTCGAAATAATAACGCAAGTCGCGCAGATTGCTCAACGAGCGCCATTGTGTGGATGAAACGTTAGGCTCGCCGTTCACCGTATAGAGATAAGGCACAGACACATTGTTCATCACCGAGCGGGTGATGTAAGCGCCCAAATCGGCATCGGCGGTTTTGTCGACATTATCGACAAAGAAGGACGCCCTGACGCAGCGGTCAGCACTGCGGACTGTACCCGGCAACATATTAGTGCCTCCCACACCCCGCCAGTAATTGACAATGGCTTGCATGGCAGGCCATTCGGGGTCGTTGGTCATGGCATGGATGGAGTCCGGACGGTAGATGCACAAATTGCCGTCGGTGAATTCAAGGATAGCCTGCGCTCCGTTGCGGTCGGTAACACCAAAATGCAGTTTGGTCTCCGTGCCGCCGTCGAAATCGGAGCCAGACAGGGTGAAGTCCTGGGCTTTGACCTGATTGATGACCTCCTCCACACTCTGATTATTATCGAGCAGCCAGGCCACAAACACGGCAAGCGATACGGGGCGCCGGTTGTGATTCTCTTTGTTGGAATAGCGGGCAGTTTTGCAAAACAGACCTGCCACCTGAAGCCCCTTCTCATTCATGCCCTCGGTGATGCCGGCATCATAGCTCACGGCATAGACACAGCCATATTTGGATGTCCAGCTGAAGGCTCCCGGTTTGCCGGAGCTGACAAAACGGCTTCCCCGCGGGTATACATACAAGTTTGTGGGAATGGGCGTTTTCCAGTCGAGCGAGCGGCCGACAATATACAAAGAGCTGTCGCCGTGATAAACGATACGGGTGCAGGCATGGGAGTCGGCAACGCAAATGCCGACCAGAAGCAGCGTCAGAAGCAGAATCTTTTTAATCATTGCAATGTATTTTTTCTTATATAACGAAAAAACCTCGCCGATGGTTGTTCAATAAAAAAATTATAATTACTTTTGCATCGGTAAAAGCAAGACGCTAACTCAATTAACTTTAGGTTCAACCAATACTTTCACAAAAAGAATGACCCGAATTAACCGTATCCTCGCGGTATTAGCCACCTTTTTGCTGATTTTCCAGGTCCGTGCCGACAACACCTACGGACTGCCGGAAAACATACAGGAGGGCAACATACTGCACTGCTTCAACTGGACGTATCAACAAATTCAGGATGAGCTGCCCAACATTGCCAAAGCCGGCTTCACCGCGGTGCAAGTGTCGCCCACACAGGGCAGCTGTTCCACCGGCGCCGAGTGGTATTATGCCTATCTGCCCTACGACCTCAGCTTCGTGGCCAACGGCACCGGCACAAAAGCGCAACTCAAAGAGTTATGCACCGCAGCCCACAGCTACGGCGTGAAAATCATTGTAGATGTGGTAGCCAACCACGTCAACCCGGCCAGTGGTTATCATCATTCATGGTGGGATGTCAACGGCAGAGTACGCTGGGGAGGCGGCATAGATTACTCCGACCGCAACTCCATAACTCACGACCAACTCGGCAGTTACGGCGACGTCAATTCTGAAGATTACGAAGTGCAGCAACGCGCCCTGAGCTTTATCTATGAGCTGAAAGGCTCCGGCGTGGACGGTATCCGCTGGGATGCCGCCAAACACATAGGCTTGCCTTCTGAAGGGTGCAACTTCTGGAACACCGTTACGGCAACCGGTCTGTATAACTACGGTGAGATTCTTGACAGCCCCGGAGGCAATAATGCCTCGCAACTCATGAAGGAATACACCGGATATATGTCAGTAACCGACAACGGTTATTGCAAGGGTGTGCTCAACGCTGTGAAAAACGGCAGCGTAACGAGCGGATATGGCGGCTGGAGTGCCGGAGGCGTGGCCAGCAATAAGATTGTGTACTGGGCCGAGAGCCACGACACCTATTCCAACGAGAACTACGAGACCACCTATGTGCCTCAGGATCAGATTGACCGCGCCTGGGCCATCATAGCCTGCCGTGCAGGTGAATCGTCGCTTTATCTGTCGCGCCCCTCAAAAACCACTTACAACGAAATCCGCATGGGCGTGAAGGGCTCCACGCATGCTCTCGAGGCACCCGAAATTGCCGCCGTCAATCACTTCCGAAATGCCGCAGCCGGAACGCGCGACTATTACGTGGGGGCTAACGGCGTGGCAACGATAACACGCGAAGGCTTCGGCGCCTGCATAGTGGTGGGCAACGGGCAGAGCAAGTACGTATCGGTGGAGAATGGCGGAAGCTATTGCCCCGCAGGCACTTACGTCGACAAGGTGAGCGGCAATGAATTTACCGTTACCGACAGTAAGATTTCAGGCACCGTGGGCAACTCCGGCATCGCGGTGATATACAACAAGGCCGAAGGCCCGAGTCTGACCCTCAACCCCAACGGCGGCACTTTCTATAAATCCGTCGAGGTGATGGTAACCCTTGACCGCGCCACAAGCGCCTGGTATCAGGTAGGCAACGGCGAGAAAAGGAACATCACCGGCACAGACATCATTTATCTCGGCGAGGATATGGCCGACGGAGAAAGCGTTACGGTAACATGGGAGGCCACCGACGGCACAACCACCAACTCCGGGTCGGCTGTCTTTACCCGCTCAGACACCCCTGAGAATGCCATATATTTCGACAACTCGGCATCGAGCTGGGCAGATGTCTATGTGCATCACTGGGGCTCCAACGACAGCTCATGGCCCGGCAAATGTATGGAGAAAATTGCCAGCTCAGACCATATATACAAATATGTATGTCCGGAAGGCACCACAGGTCTGGTGTTCAACAATAACAACAAAGGAAGCCAGACAGCCGACCTCACCTTCCAACGCGGACATATCTACAATCACCAACAGGATTTGGGCGAATACAGCGGCGCCGAAACGCCTAACCAGTTTTTCATCATCGGCGATTTAAGCCACGACGCATGGAACCCGGCAACAGCTCTGAAACTGACCCGTCAGGGCAACACATACAAGTCGACAAGCGTGGAATTAGTTGCCAGCAGCGACCAGATAAGCAGCTTCTTCAGCTTCCTGACCTATCGCGGTTCAGACTGGACCAGCACCAACAAATATGACCGTTACGGCGCCGAGTCAAAGGATTATGTTCTGAAAGACGGCATCCCTGCCAAGATGGTGAAATTCGAGGCCGAAGGCCAAAACACCGCGCGCATGGCCTCCGCAAGCAGCACATACAGCTGGAAACTTGCTCCCGGCACCTATCTGGTGAAAGCCGACTTTGACAAAATGACCGTAATGGCCGCCAAAATAACATCTGTGGAAAGCCTCTACGACTCTTCGGCAGATTATACACCGGAATATTACACCCTTCAGGGCGTGAAAATCAAGACACCGCAGAAGGGCATAATCTACATCGTAAAACGCGGCGCAAAAGTCACCAAAGAGCTTTACTAAGACCCCAAAAGCCCGTAAAAACGAATAACATTGTTGCCATAAAGGTGCGCCGATTCCGGAGCCTTTATGGCAACAATTGATTTCAACGCATTATTCCCCTCAGCATTTACTTCAGCCGTAAAACAGCCTGAGCAAAGAGCAAAGCCCCATTGGTGCTTTTTGTGTATATGCAAATTAATTTTTATCTTTGTGAAAATTTTGAGTATTTCGGACTGTGCCGCCCACAAGCAGTGCAGAATGATGTATCGCAAAAATTGCACAAAGACGCGTAAATGCCTGAAAAGCAATACGTTAGAATCCTTATTTACGAAACGCTGACCAGCCGGGTATATGACACCGACCGTTGAAGCAAGTGAAAGAGAAGGACAGTTTTTGCAAGCTCTTAATTCTTAAAAATTGTTAAAATAACAGTACGTACATAATGAATCTTTTCAAATCCACATTTGCAGTAATGGCAGCGCTGGCGGCCATTATTCTGGCAAGTTGCAGCACCCCGAAAAACATTGCCTACTTGCAAGACACCACTGTGGGGGTAACCCAAACAGCTACGCAGCAATCCAACATCGTGGCACGTCCGGGCGACAGGCTGATGATAATGGTGAATTGCTCCGACCCGAAAACAGCCGCAATGTTCTCTCTGCTCGTACCGCAGCGGTCAGTGAACAACTTAGGCGAAGGCGGCCTGGAAAACAACAATGTCCGCACTTCAGATTATGAAATTGACAGCAACGGCAACATCGACTTCCCGGTGTTGGGCACGATTCATATTGCCGGACTCACCTCACAGCAAATAGCTGAAAAGATTCGCAAGGAAATAGTAAGCCGCCAGCTGGCTAAAGATCCGGTGGTGGTTGTAGATTTCACCAATATCCACTACTCGGTATTAGGCGAGGTCAACAACCCGGGCCGCTATGTGATTGACAACAACAGAGTAACACTGCTTGAGGCACTTGCCACAGCCGGCGACATGACCATCTTCGGACGGCGCGAGAACGTCAAGGTGATTCGCGAACAGGATGGCCAGCGCATGACTTACTCTGTGGATTTGCGCAGCTCGAACCTCTATGACTCGCCGGCTTACTATCTGCAGCAGAACGATGTGGTATATGTAGAGCCGAATCAGGCCAGAGCAGGTCAAAGCTCTGTAAACGAGAATCAGTGGAAACAACCCGGACTGTGGATTTCCATAGCTTCGTTCCTGACCACAATCGGCGTTTTGATTTTCAAATAAAAAGGATTTCAAACCCGTTTACCACCAACGTAAAAGAAAAATCGGATGGCCAATCAGATTAAAGAAAATGAGGCTGCTAATATAAGCCCCTATTACGAGCAGGCAGCCCCGGCATCGCTGGTAAGCGTACAGGGCTTTCTCAGCTTTGTCAGGCACCGCTGGTATTGGTACGTGATTTCAGTGGCAGTATGCGTGGGCATTGCATGGCTGATGCTGGCCCGCTCGCCGCGCCTCTACACAAAATCAGAAACCATACTCATAAAAGACCCGACTTTCGGCAACAGCGCCTCTTCGGTGGACCTGTCGGAAGTGGGTGTGATGCCCAAATACGCCAATCTGGAGAATGAGATTGCCATTTTCACCTCTCCCGACCTGATGGAGAATGTGGTGAAAGCCTACAACCTCAATAATTTTTACAGCTACAACGACGGCTTCAAGGATGTAGACATCTATCATCAGGAACCGGGCATTATCTCCAGCCCCGATGCCGCCAACGCTGACGCTTCTTACAGTTTCAAGTACATTGTGAAGCCCGACGGCACCGTCATCCTCAAGGATTTCAACAAGGGTGGCACGGAGCTGCCCGACAAACCGCTGTCGTGCAAGCTGGGTGCCACTGTGAAGACTCCGGTAGGCGCAATTGCCATTGACAGACCGGAATGGGTATCGGATTATGTTGACAAGACGATTCATTACTCTCACGTTCCGGTGCGTCCGGTGGCAGAAAGCATCGTCGGCGGTCTGAAGGCCACGTACGAAGCCAAAGAGGGCACTCTGATAGCCCTGAGCTACACGTCAACGTCGCCTTATCGCTGCGAGGATGTACTCAACGGCGTGGTGCAGGCTTACAACGACCAGTGGATAAACGACAAGAAGGCTATTGCCGACGCAACGTCTGACTTCATCAGCGAACGTCTGAGCGTGATAGAACAGGAGCTTGGCAATGTGGACTCCGACATATCCAGCTACAAGGCACGCACCATGAGCCCCGACCTGGAGGCTCAGGCTCAGATAAACATGGCCCGCTCAAGCGAGCTGCAAAATCAGCAGTATGACCTGTCGAACCAGATTCAGATTCTCAATTATGTGCGAGGCGAACTCAGCCGCGAAGGCATCGACGAGACTCTGCCGTCGAACATGGGCATTGCCAACACGGGTCTGGAAAGTCAGATTCAGGTCTACAACCAGCAGGTGATAGAGCGCAACCGTCTGCTCAAGACCACAGGCGCCAACAACCCGCAGGTTGTGGAGAAGGATGAGGCCCTGCGCACCATGAAGCGCAATATTCAGCACACTGCCGCCACCTACGCCACCAGCCTCAATACGCGTCTGAGCGGTGTCCGCAGTCAGGAGAGCGTCACCAACAGCCGTCTGGCCACTGCTCCCCGTCAGGCCAACTATCTGCTCAGCGTAGAGCGTCAGCAGAAGGTGAAAGAGAGCCTCTATCTGTTCCTGCTGCAAAAGCGCGAAGAGAATGAGCTGGCTCAGGCTTTTAAATCGTACAACACACAGGTGGTAAGGCAACCGGCCGGCCCGGGCGCTCCCATCAGCCCCGTGTCGACAAATACGTATCTGATTGCGGTGCTGATAGGTCTTATCATCCCGTCGGGTGTTTACGTAGTAAAAGCCAACCTCGACAACAAGGTGCGCTCGCGTGAGGATGTGGAGAACATCGGTATTCCTTTCATTGGCGAGATACCGCAGAAGGGCAGAAAGAAACTTGGCAAAGACAGTTCGTCGGAGCGTCAGGTTGTGGTCCGTGCCGACAGCACCAACGTTATCAACGAGGCTTTCCGCGTGGTTCGCACCAACCTGGATTTCTTCCTGACGTCAGACAAGAAGGGTGCTCAGGTAATCATGGTAACGTCGGCCAATCCGGGTTCGGGCAAGACCTTCATCACCATGAACCTCGCCGTGGCTCTGGCTCTGAAGCACAAACGTGTGCTGATGATAGACTTCGACTTGCGCCGCGCTGCGCTGTCGAACGCATTCGGCTCACCGCGCGAGGGCATTGCCAACTATCTGTGTGGCGCGGACCAGATGAGCGACATTGTGCAGCATAATGTGAATGACGTTGAGGGTCTCGACCTCATCGGTGTGGGCAATCTGCCTCCCAACCCGTCGGAGCTGCTCTACTCAGAGCGTCTGAAGACCCTGCTAAGCACAATGGAGCAGGAATACGACTTCATCTTCTTCGATTGTCCGCCTATAGAGGTTGTGGCTGACTCGAGAATCCTGAACGAGTATGTGGACACCACCATCTTCGTCATCCGCGCCGGCCTGTTCGACCGCCGTATGCTCAAGTCGATTCGCAATCTGTATGCCGAACGCCGCTACAACAATATGTGTCTGCTGCTTAACGGCACAAGTGTGGGACATAATTACGGCTATGGCTACGGTTATGGCTACGGCTATGGTTATGGCTATGGCTACGGTTATGCTTACGGCGACGACAATGATAAGAAGAAAAAGAAAAGAAAGAAGAGTTAACGGAACTGCCTTAAGGTGAAGATTCTAATTACGGGCGCAGCAGGCTTCATTGGCAGTTTTCTGCTTGAGAGTCTGGGCAAGCAAGGAGTTGATGCCGTTGGCGTTGACAACTTCAACCCGTATTACTCTGCAACTTACAAAATGCAGCGTCTGGAGAAAGCAGGCTTCAACGCTGCAGAGATAAATTCAGCGGGGATGGGCCTTTCGGGGCTCTATCCCTCGCTGAAGTTTTATACCCTCGACATCTGCGACGGCAAAAGGCTCGACGAGCTGTTTGCGACAGAGGAGTTTACGCATGTTGTGCATCTGGCGGCTCAGCCGGGTGTGCGAAGGTCGCTGACTCATCCTTACGATTATCTGACGAACAATATCGAGGGATTCCTGACGCTGTTAGAGACTCTGCGGCATCACAAGGTTGAGCATTTGGTTTACGCCTCGTCATCGTCAGTGTACGGCACCAACAGCAAAGTACCGTTTGCAGAGACGGATGCGGTGAACAACCCGGAGAGTCTGTATGCTGTAACGAAACGCACCGACGAGCTGATGGCTCAGGTGTATAATCATCTGTATGGCATACCCTCAACTGGATTGCGCTTCTTCACGGTTTATGGTCCGTGGGGACGGCCGGACATGGCTCCGATACTCTTCGGCAACGCCATTCTGCGCGGCGAGAAGATAAAGGTGTTCAACCATGGCGACATGAAGCGCGACTTTACTTGCGTGCATGACATTGTGGTGGGCATAGAGAAGGTGCTTGCCGGCGGATATAAGTCGGACGGAGCGCACGTCTACAACATAGGCCATGGCTCGCCTGTGGACCTGATGGAGTTCATCAGGATTCTTGAACAGCATATCGGCAAGGAAGCGAAGAAAGAGTTTTTAGAAATGCAGCCGGGCGATGTGCCTGTGACGTATGCCGACACCACGCTGCTTCAGCGCGATTATGGCTATGAAGCGACAACCGATTTGAATAGCGGCCTGGCGGAGTTTGCCCAATGGCTAAAGACAGAGAGGCATGACGACTGAAAAGCAAACGCACGCGATGACCCTGATGCGGGTAATGGCAGCAGTAACAGCGTTGCTGCCTTTTGTGCGTTTTTTCATGCGGTCGTCGGCAGCGATGTGGGTGTTCTACATCGTGTTAGGCATTATGTGCGTGGCCACGATTATAGAGTTGGTGAAATATCCGGCCGGATTGCGCACAAGTCGGCTCACAATATGCTTTTTAGCCATCTGCGCCATAAGCATCTGCTTCAGTCTGCACTGGAGGCAGTTCATGGCCTGGCAGCGGTTAGGAGCGTTTATTCTGCTGCTGTTTGCCGTGGGACCGGTTGTGCAGACGCGCTTCATCAGTAGGATGAAACGCCGCGCATTGGGATATATAGGTTGGATATGCGTGCTATGTGCGCTATATTACAACGGGCTGTATGTATTCATGATAGTGCATTATTGCTCGTGGCTGTCGCCTTATTCGTGGGTGTTTGATTACAGCATGAGCATCTCGATGCTGTTTGGAGCGCTGAGCGCTATAGGGTCGATATATACAGCTTGGCTGTTACTGAGTCTGCGCTGGAAAAGGAACAACGACAAGAGCGTATTGAGCAACAGACGCGCTCTGACAAAGGACCTGTTTATCTTGGCCGCGTTTATAATAAGCTTCAACTCGCTGATACTCACATCCTCGCGCTCAGCCATCGTCAGCTTCGTTGCCGCCCTTTTGGTGATGTGCGCCATGAGATGGATTCGCAGCAGAAGGGAGCCTTGGGTTGGATGCGTGGCTACTTTAGCCGTGGCTGGATTCAGCTGCCTGTCGGTTGTGGTGCCCATGACACCCAATATGGAGGTGAAGCTGAGTAACGTGGAGGCCAACAATGACGATTATCTGGCCTCGCGCAGGGACTTATGGAGCGACCGGAGCCAAGAGATACAGAAGTTCCGCGTGTTTGGCACCGGCTTCGGCTGTGTGGATGAGTCATCGACACATTCTTACAAAGCCACAACCTCAAAGTTCAATTACAGCATTGATCCGCAAGACGGTATAATAGAGCCGGGCAGTTCGTGGATGTATGTGTTGTCGGCCACCGGCATACCCGGCTTTATCATCTTCACCCTGCTGCTTGCGTTTGTCTTTCTCGGCACATTGCGCGGCAAAGGACTCCTGGCCGGACTGCTGTGCTTCTTCGCCATACACATGATGGCTGAAGGGTATGTGCTGTCGTCGGGTTCGGTGATGACGTACATTTTCTGGCTCACGATGGCCTGTGCTTTCCCGTACACCAACAAACGCGACAAGCTATGGCGGGCGATAATATGAAGACATATATTGTGGTGACGCCCTTCTTCCCTACCCCTGATTCATATCGGGGATGCTTTGTGCTTGACGCGGTGAAAGCCCTCAAACGCAATTCCGACTATCGCGTGGGAGTGTTCGTGCCTTATCAGCCGGGCAGGCCGCAACCCGAGTATGAAGTGGATGGGATAACGGTGCATCGTTTCCCAATGCTTCAGATGCCGTCATATTTCTTCAACGGGCTCAGCAACAGTCTGAATGGCCGACTTTTTGTAAAGACACTGGAGAAAGCCGGCATACAGGCGAGCGATGTGAGCGTTTGCCATGCCCACACTTCCGTGTTCGGGGCTTTGGCGCTTGCGTTGAAAAGGAAGAACCCGAAGATAAAGACGCTGCTTCAGCACCACGACCTGGACCCTTACACCATACGCAACGGTAAATTAGCGTCATGGCTGCCAAACCTTTACTATCGCGCGTCAGCGGCACGCAAAGTGGCAGAAAAAATTGATTTGCACGTATGCATAAGCAAGGCTGTTGAGCGGAATCTGCGCCATTTCCCCGAGCTGAATCCGCAGATACACTTTGAGCCGTATAACTCCAAGTTGCGCAAGCTCAAACGATTCCGCACTCCCGCCATAAAGGCGTCGGAAGTGCTTTATAATGGCGTAAACACCGCCGTTTTTAATGCCTCAGGACGCACCGGGCACGACGGCTTCAGAATCGGCTGCATTGCCAACTTTCAGGACCTGAAAGATTACAGCTCTCTGCTCAAAGCACTGAAACTTCTGCGAAACAAGGGAATTGATTTTCAAGCCGAGCTGGTGGGCAGCGGCGGTGAGCTGCAAGGTTGTAAAACGTTTGTCGAGGACAACGGCATGCAAAACATGGTGACCTTCGTTGCGGAAATGCCGCACGACAAACTTGCCGACTTCTACCGCAGCCTCGACTTGTTTGTGTTGCCGTCCGCGTTCGAGGGCTTGGGTTGCGTTTACACCGAAGCTTGGAGCTGCGGCACTCCCTTCATAGCTTGCCAAGGACAAGGCATCGCCGACTACATTTATCCGGAAGATGCTCATCTGTGGTTAGCCAAGCCCGGCGATTACAAGGATTTGGCCGCCAAAATTGAATACTATATTCAGAACAGACAACAACAGAGGCTGTGTCATCCGGTTGACATAGACGTTCTGATGAAAGCTTTTATCCAGAAATTGCAATGAATTCTCTCTATAATACACCCGATACACTCAGTCCAAAGAAAAAGCGTCTGCCATTAAGCGGCAGTCGCACATCCTTGGTAATAGCAGTAATAATAAGTGCCATAATCCCGCTTTGGCGCTGCGTCTTTTTCCTTCCACAGCCTCCTGTGATGTTTTATTACGGAGCATTGGGCATCCTGGCCATTATGGCCTTATTGAGCGCCCGCAGCCGGGTAAACTGGTCGGCAATCTGGTTCCTGTGCTGGTGCGCCGGCTCCATTATGCTCAACACCTTCTCCGGCTATTACTCGCCCTGGTCGCGACTGTTTGGCCTTACTATGCTGCTGATTGCCGTGGGACCTATGCTTGCCAACCATCGACTGCTTGAATGGCGCAAAAAGGCGCTTACAGTGCTTTTATGGGGATGCGTGGTAATCTCGGTAATATCATTCCTTCTTTATTACATCGCAAGACCGCTTACCCTGTTTCAGGGATTTATGTTTCAGGGCATAACGCCACAGCCTATGCTATTGTCGCCGATAGCCTTTGTCGGCACACTTTTCCTTGTTCAATATTACATGAAGAGGGTAAAAAATGCAGGCTTGGTTTATAAGATACTTTTATGGGTTGGAGTGGCAATTTGCCTCTTTGCCGGCATCCTTTCAGGCTCGCGCAGTGCTCTGCTGAGCTTTTTGGTCGCTTTTGTGGTTTGGTTGGGACTTTTCCTGCGGTCTACAAAAAAATTCCTAATCGTAATAGGAAGCATCGCCCTTGTCTGCCTTGTATCCTTCCCTACATGGTCAAGCTATACAGAGACCTTGCAAGATAAAATGAAAGCGAGTGAAAAGGCCGGCAGCCTTCTCAGTTCGCGTGAGAATTTGTGGGAACAACGTTGGGACGAATTCAAAAGCAAACCTGTGTTCGGCATCGGATTTTCTCAAGTAAAATATACAACCGAGGGTGTAGACACCTCTAAATGGGCAGAAGGCAGCGGAGTGGTAGAGCCGGGCAACGGATGGTTATTTGTGTTGTCGTCAACCGGCATCGGTAGCTTTATCCTCATAATATGGATATACCTCAAAAATGTCTGGAAGCTTGTCAGGCTCCGCTCATTCGAGGCAATGTTAGCTCTGAGCATGCTCATATTCATTGGCGTCCATAACTTTGCCGAAGGCTATATGCTTTCTTCGGGAAGTTTCTTCTGCCTTGTGTTCTGGCTTTGTTTAGGATTGTCATACTGTTTGCCACAACCTTATAAAAAGCCGAAATGGGAATGAAGCGCGATTACGACATAGTATATCTGACAAACACCCCTTCATTTTACAAGCTCAATCTCTGCGAGGCCATTGCAAAGAGAGGAGTCAGAATACTGCTTGTGCTTTACGGCTACGGCGCTGAGGCTGTAAACCGGCAAATGGAACATGGTGAGTGGAGCTTTGACTACCATTTTCTGCATGAAGGCGACAGCCACAAACGCAACAAGGCAAAGACATTCCTGCGTCTGTGCAGACTGATGCATGGCATCAAAGCCCGTATGGTGCTGTATGCCGGCTGGCTCGCTCCGGAATATAACCTCTACTCGCTCTTCTCGGCCAAGAAACGCAACGTTGTTATAAACGAGAGCCGAGGAGAGGATGTGGGTCTTGAAGGACTGAAAGGTGCGGTAAAGCGCTGCGTCATCAATCGCATGAAAGGAGCGCTCCCCTCGGGCATTCCTCAGAAAGAGCTATTTACGAAGCTCGGTTTCAAAGGCTTGGTTGAATGTACGGGGTCTGTGGGTATTATACGCAAACAGCCTTTTACCCCTAAAAAGAACCCGAATTATCCGCTGCGATATTTGTATGTAGGGCGACTTGTGTCGGCAAAAAACCTTGCATTGCTGATTAGAGTGTTCAACAGACTCGGCCTGCCGCTGACCATTGTGGGAGCCGGGACGGATGAAGCCATGCTGAAGGGTATGGCCGGATCTAACATCACCTTTCAGGGTTTCGTAAATAACGATGAATTGGGTGAGATTTATCAGCAGCACGATGTCTTCATCCTTCCTTCAAACTATGAACCGTGGGGATTGGTTGTGGAAGAGGCTCTTTACTGGGGCTTGCCGGTAATAGTAAGCGAGAAAGTGGGCTGCGGGCCGGATATGGTGCGGGCATACGGCAGCGGCTTCTTCTTCAAGCACGATGATGAAGAGAGCCTTGCAGTGGCCGTAGGCGAGATGCAGCGTTGTTACCCCGACGTCAGGAAAAAAGTGCTTGCCATAGACTGGGACAAGAGAGAAAAAGAGCAGGTTGAAGCTTATCTGAAAATTCTTAAGAGCCTATGAAAATTCTGCAGACCATAGCAGGCTTCGGGCTGCACAGCGGCGGCACCACAAGCTGCACTTACGACTTGCTTGAGGCCATGAACCGCTCAGATGCCACCACAGACCTGCTCACCCCCGATATAGCACCCGGCGTCAACGACGTCTTAGCCGGGAAAGGAGAGGAATGGGTTAAGGCTGTGCCGTACGACTGCCGAACGCCATACGCCTATTCAGCTAACTTCCACCATTTTCTGCATAAGCACAAATACGACCTGTATCACACCAACGGTATGTGGCTCGATGCCAACCATGTCACCTGTGCTTACGCCCGCAGACACGGCAAGCCATACGTCATCACCCCTCACGGAATGTTATATCCGCAGGCTTTGGCCATTTCCCCCACACGCAAAAAATGGATGCGCCGGTTGCTCTTCGACCGTGATTTGAGCAAAGCAGCCTGCATACATGCCACTTGCCGCCAGGAAGCAGAACATATACGGGCTTTGGGCATAAAGACACCGATTGCCGTAATTGCCAACCCGATACGCATTCCCGCCACTCTCGAAGAAGCCATTGCTGCGAGTGCCCTGGAGCGCGAGAAAGTTTCTGCAATAGGATACCTCGGCCGTTTGCATCCTCGTAAACACGTCGACAGGATTATCAAAGCCTTTGCGCAATCGGCTGATAATGAACACAGGCTGATTATAATGGGCAAAGGAACTGCGGAGTATGAGCAAGAACTAAAAGACCTTGCCAAAAGCCTTCACAAAGAGGAACAGATAATCTTTGAGGGCTTTGTGTCGGGTGATGAAAAGCTGCGAAAATTAGCCTCCTTACGGGCTCTAATCGTGGCCAGCGATTTTGAGAACTTCGGCATGATTGTGGGCGAAGCTCTTTTATGCCAGACACCCGTTATATGCACCAAAACAGCGCCTTGGCAGGATTTGGAAGTATACAAATGCGGCCATTGGGTTGACAACGACGTAGAGACCCTCTCCGATCATATCTATAACATATTGCGGCTGCCCCTTTCGCGCATAGATACCATGGGGCGTAATGGCCGCGACCTGATAGAGTATGACTATAACCCTGACATCATAGCCCAACGCATGATTCGCCTTTATCATTGGTTGCTCGGCCAAGGCGATAAGCCGGAATTCGTACTCGAAAGTATTTAATTTGTGCATTTAACGGCACGTCCGGATTATATTTTGCTTCAATGCCCAAATTTCATTATCTTTGCAAAATATAACCGCTAAAACTTCAACTATGGCAGAGAGTCTGACAATAAGGAATTTCGGACCTATCAAAGAAATAGAAATTCCGATTTTGCGGCCATTAAATGTGTTTGTAGGGCCATCAGGAAGCGGCAAAAGCACCATAATGAAAGTGCTGGCCGCCTTTCAGTGGCTTTATAAGATGCTCTGCATCCGTTCGTATCTCAAACGCAGCGGCGTAAAACGCTCGCCATTCCGGTTTAGAGTGGAAGATTTGCTGAAGCACAACGGCTTAAGCGGTTATATGCAGCCAGATACGGAAATAATCTACCGAAACGAAAGTACGGAGCTGATTTATAACAGACGCAGCAAACTGCAGGGAGCAAATACGCTGGTGCCTCCTCAGGAAATCAGCCTTGAAAAGATAGCTTTTATTTCAGATAAGCGCATGACCATACCGAATATCCTTTCGGGCATGATAAATATTCGCCATGGCCTCTTTTATCTGGAAGACACGCTTGAAAACTTCATGCTTGCATGGGATGCCATACCTTCCACCGAAGTTGATTATTTAGGTGTTAAATTCGAGACCAAACGCACCGGCGCTGGTCGCAGAATCATGGTTGTGCCACTCAGCGATGACGCAAAGGATTATGCTTTGCCCCTGCATGAAGCCTCCTCAGGCATACAGAGCGTTTCGGCGGTCCATTACATAGCCGAATATTTCGCCCGTCATTACGACCTGGTCAACTCCATAAACTCTTCTGTGTTGAGTTACCTGTCGCGTTCCGACAGCCTCAGCGATTTTAAAACGCAGACTAATATCGGCGATTTCCCTCGTCGGCGCATAACTCTCCATATCGAAGAGCCGGAACTCAGCCTTTTCCCCGACAACCAGACCGGACTGATGGAATATCTTTACAGAAATTTCTTCAGTGCAGAGGAGCGCCCTGACCATATTGCTTTTCAGCTCAATGTGGCCACACACAGCCCATACCTTGTCAACCATCTAAATCTTATGTTCAAGGCTGCTGAAACCCGGCGTCCCATAAATGGCGCGACGCTGAATTTTGAGGATGTAAATCTGTTTTATCTGCACAGTGGCGTGCTCAACGATATGCGCCTGCTCAATGCGCCGATAATGAACACCGACGTCCTCTCAAATACAATAGAAAACATCTACGAACTCTACGATGCATTAACTGAAACATCAACGGTGGAATAATGAACATCTTTTATCATCTCAACAGGTGCTTTTCATGCCGGTTCGACGTCAAATTGCTCAACCATCCTTCGGTGGAAAAAACAACCGATGCACAATTTGACCTTGTAGATGCCACACCTGCCATAACTAACCCCGGAAACGGTGCAGTAACCATTGCCAATCCCAATTCTGCTGTATGTGAAATTTTTCATTTAGACGGTTTCCTGAAACAATACAACAAATACGCATTCACAAACGGAATCAATCCGTGCGATTATCTTGTAACCGTTAAGGAGAAATCTCTGCTATTTGTAGAGTTGACGGAAAGCAACGATGTGAATAATTTGCAAAAGGCGATTAAAAACAAGAAGACCGGCAATATTATTTTCCCGGGTGGCAAGAATGAGAAAGCACAGAAGCAACTCGAATCCTCTGTGGGCCTGTTTATGAAAGACCAATGTTTTCAACAGGCGGCATCCGCCTTTTCGAAAAAGACATGCATCTTCGGTTATAAAATACGCACCGCATCAGGACCGGGAGGAGTTAAAGCGCCGAAAGCTTTTAGCCGTAATCGCACCATAGCCTCCCAACTCACCCAAAACAAGGGAGAGCAACTAAGCAGTCCGGTTTTAGAGACTTTAGGCTTCTCTCTTTACAGAATAGCTCATCCATATAAATTTGACATTTAAAACATAGAACGTAACAAATAATAAAGGCCGATACAACTGTAAATAACTATTTTGATTGATTAGCAATCATAATTTTGGGTTCATGAAGTCAGTAAAAGAAGCCACCCTTTCCGGTGCCAAATAACTGCACTGTCTTAGTAATTTGATAAGAGAAAAATAAGACAGGTATGAAACTATCACATTGAAAATGGCAAACAAAATCATAGTCAAGAGTTTTCTTTGGACCGCTCTGGAGTCATATTCTTCGCAAGGGATAGCTTTTATTGTGAGCATATTCAGGGCTCGCGTCCTGGCTCCTGCTGACTATGGCATTATCGGCATTATCGGAGTATTTTTGGCGCTGAGCGATATATTTATCGATTCAGGTTTCTCCAATGCGCTGATTAATAAGCAGAACTGTACTAAGGCAGATTTTAGCACGGTATTCTATACGAATATTGTTATCAGTCTGGTCTTTTTTGCAATCTTGTTTTTTTGCGCGCCACTGATAGCTTCGTTTTACAAGAATCCTGTATTGGTATGGACAACCCGAGCCATGGCCCTTACATTTGTGATTTCAAGTTTCGGAGCGGTTTCAATGACAATCCTGACCAAAGAACTGCGCTTCAAAGCAAAAGCCATGATAACCTTTATAGTATCATGCATTTCCGGCTTTATCGGCATTTACCTCGCATATAATGGCTGGGGAGTGTGGGCTTTGGTCTGGCAGGCTGTAATCTCTTGTGCCATTAGAGTTGTTGTCTCAGTTGTATATGTACGGTGGAAGCCAATTCTTAAATTTTCTCGCAGCTCATTCGTTGAACTTTTTAAATTCGGAAGTAACTTGTTAGGTTCCAATATTATTTATACTTTGTATAATAACATATACAGCCTGGTTATTGGTAAAGTATTCAATCCAACTCAATTAGGTTATTTTTCACGAGCCGAAGGTTACGCAAAACTAATACCTATAAATGTTAGTGGGGTTTTAGCAAAAATACTATTCCCGATACTCTCAAAGACGCAAAATGATGATGAGGAAATGATGCGTCTTTATCATAGGTTTATTCTTGTTACTTCTGCTATTCTATTTCCGGGATGTCTTTTTGTTGCCGGTCTTGCAGCTCCTTTGGTTTCTCTCTTGATAACAGATAAATGGATGCCGATTGTGCCATTGTTGCAAATACTTAGTTTTGCTGGAGTTTTTGAACACTTTACGTCGATTAATTCTAATTTTATTTTGGCGAAAGGGAAGTCGAATTTGTTTTTGCATATGCATCTTATAACTAAAATTGTTGGTATCCTAATATTGTTGGTATCTGTAATTTTTAATCTTACAGTTGTGGCGTGGGGTAAGGTTTTATATAGTTTGGTATGCCTGCTGGTTAGTTATTACTATTTGCGTAAAATAATTGCAATGAAATTAAATAATGATTTTGGTAATATTCTAAAGATATTTATTTTATCAGGTGGAATAGCTATTGGAGACATAATGATTTTTAATCAAATTTATTATACATGGCTATCTCTATTATGCGTTTTAATGGTTAATTGTATTGTTTATTTACTGGGATTATATTATCTTTGTCCTCATGTTGTAGCAATGCTGAAACAATTGTATAAATCAAAAGATGCAAATAGTTAGTAATATGAGAATTTCTATAATTATTCCTGTTTATAACGTTGAACCATACGTTGAAAAATGTATTTTGTCTGTTCTTAGGCAAAATTATTCTAATCTCGAAGTGGTTATTGTTGACGATAAGACGCCTGATGAAAGTATGAAAAAGATTGAAGGCGTTCTTAAGGAACATTCAAACACTCATATAGATTTCAAAATAATTCATCATGAAATAAACAAAGGGCTTAGTGAAGCAAGAAACTCAGGTATAAGAGAGGCAACTGGCGAGTATGTCACTTTCCTTGATCCTGACGATCAACTAACAGACAATTGTATATCTACTCTTGCGACAGAAGCTATTAACGGTGACTATGATTTAATAATCGGACAAAGAATTATTAAAGAGACATGGTCAGGACGAATTTTAAACAAAAAAGAATATCCTAAAGAAAGTATAACGTTTGATTCTTTAGAACAAATTATCGAGGCGGGAATGCCATCGGAAGCCTGGAATAAATTTATAAGGAGAGAGTTTATATTGTCCCATAGTTTATGGTTTCAACCTAATGTGTTATACGAAGACAATATTTGGATGGCTCAAGTATGGAGTTATATTCCCAAAACGCGTTATATACCATTTTGTACATATTACTATCTTCTGAGAGAAGGCTCTATAATGACAACCTACAGTCTGAAACATTTGAGTTCAGATATAAGTATCCGTCCGAAAAAAGCCGACTTGA
>FR897820.1:12512-26813 GCA_000437495.1 Prevotella sp. CAG:485 | reverse complement strand
TCTGCCACGGAATTACGCCGCTGCCCCGTGAAATCGTTGGTGAAGTGTGTGCCAATGCCGAAGGAAGGTATGCACTTGTTGTGCGCATACTTCTGTATCTCGATGGCTCTGTCAACATCCATGCCGTTGCTGAACACAATCTGCTTGGTGCGCGGGTCAATATGCAAACTGCGGTATTTTTTGGTGATGAGATCCAGCTCGTGAAAATTGTCGCCGCTGTCAATGCGCAGACCTTTGAACATGTTGGCATAGTCTTCAGAGAAATTCAAACTGAAGATACGCCAGCCGTAAGTGTCGTAAAGGAACGTTCCCAGAGCGCCTCTGTAAGTGTTGGCCCATATTTTCATGGCAATGTTGTTAGCCATCTGCGGACCATACATTCCGGCAATGGCACAAATCAGTTCATGAGCCATGGTGCCAATGGGCACCAAATCATATTTCATGGCGAAATAGACATTACTCGTGCCCGTAAAACTGCCCGGAGCCGATATGTTGTTCCGGCACTCCTTCATCGCTCTGATTACCGTATCCTGAGCCTTGAAAGATGCGCGGCGCCGTGTGCCGAAATCGCTGAATGTGCAGCCTGCCTCAATCAGCCTGCGTGCCTTAGCGTATGACTTGGCATAATAGCACTCATAGTCAAACGAAGCATCCTGACCTGTCATTATGTAATATAATTCAGAGATGATGGCCAGCACTTTGACTTCAAGAAATATAGTATTGCTCCAACAGCCTTCGAAGACTATGTCGAGATGCCCCTCTTCATCCTGATTCACTGTCACCCAACGGCTGTCGTAGCGGAAGCCCTTGAGGTAACTGTAGAACCAAGCCGGGATATAGCTGCAGCGGCGACGCATAAAGGCAATCTCCTCATCGGTGATTACAACCGATTCCAGCATCTTTATCTGCCGTCGCAGTTCCTCGGCAAAACCGGCCGGATAAACCGTATTGTTGCGGTCGTTGAACCTGTACTTGACCTGAGTGCGCGGAAAGTTTTTTATCACCGCACAGCACATGGTGAACTTATACAGATCATCGTCGGTGAAATATGTAATAATCTGGCGCATTATTTTGCTTGTGAACTTGATTTTATGAAGATGCGGTGTGAGTATGCCGGCATGGTTTTGGCCGGTGCTGTGCGGAGATATTTCGGGTCAAGCCCGTCGGGACCAAGCCGCCAGCGGTCGAGGGCATCGGCGTCCTTGAAAATCTCATACAGACGCACCACCCTGTCGGCATCTTTGCCGAAGGCCTTGCGTATGGCCTCAACGCCTTTTGAGTCGTCAAGGTCGTGATAACGCATCAGATACACTGTTTCAGGATGATATGTCATTTGGGGATGCTCTTTGCAGAATTGCTCATAGTATAAAGCTGCCCTTGCGCCGTGGCCGGTATCGAGCAGGTCATCCTGTCGCCTTGTATCATGGAAGACAGCAGCGTGAGCAAGTATTTCAAGAGCCTCCTCATCATCGCCGAAAATTTTTTTCTCCTATGATGAGGGCAAACAGCAACACACGCTCGCAATGATTCACCGAGTGAATACTGCTGTCGGGCATGTTGAATCTCACCTGAGAGTGCAGAAAGTCATCCCAGTGTAAGAAAAGTCTCCTTACAAAGGGCGACAGCTGGTCAAGCTCTTTCTGAGGAATGTTCATTTTCTGATTTTACTTTCTTATATAACCTGCAAAAAGTAATAAAGTTTGTGGTCATGGAGCACTTGAGTTATCGCCCTGCGAGTCGGCATAGCAACGCGGTGAAGAAGTGGTGCTTATCCCGGAGCAAAAGGCTGAGGAGAAAGTTTTGAAAAATATATACGGACTGATTAAGGGAATTTTGCTAACTTTGCACACCGATTTAACGAGTCGGCTCAGGAACTCGGTCTCAAAGAGCCGGCGGCGAATTGTAACCTTAACAAATCTACACGTGAAACGAACTCTGAAGGCAGTGGCGCTTGCCATGTCGTTGCTGCCCGCAACTATATCCATAATGGCTGCAGAACCGGATGCTTCTGCCGCTTCTTCGGCGTCGGCCAACAAAACGGAAAGCTCAGCTTTGATAACCTTGCCTGCGTCATCGCAGACCTCATCAGCAGAGGCAATACCGGCGCCGGCGGTGCAATCGAGAGGCGAGACGCTGCATGAATATGACCCCACGGAGATTCTCAATATGCGTTTCGACGCCAGGGTGGATTATCAGCGCAACTGGCAGGATTCCAAGAATATTAAATCGAACTCAGGCTTCGAGGGTAAGTATATCGACTTGCAGTTTGACGGCACAATCGTTCCGGGACTGACCTATTCATGGCGTCAGCGACTCAATAAATACACCAAGGACTCACAATTCTTCGATGCTACAGACTGGGTATATCTGCGTTATCAGCTTAAACGCTGGATGTTCTCGGCCGGTAAAGAGGTGGTGGCAATTGGCGGATGGGAATATGACCGCGCTCCCATAAATCTTTTCGGCTGCAGCGTGTTCTGGAACAACATACCCTGCTACGATCTGGGCGTGTCGGTGGGTTATGACATCACCAAAAATGACCAACTGAAATTTCAGGTTACCCAAAGCCCGTTTTACACCTCCGACAACCGCGATATGTACGCCTTCAACCTCTTCTGGACAGGCAATCATGGCTTTTATCATACCTTATGGTCGGCCAACATGATTGAGTGTTTCGACGGGCGTTACATCAACTACATTTCCCTGGGCAACAAGTTCGACCTGAATCCCGTGTCAATTGAGCTCGACCTGATGAACAGGGCTGCCGCTCACCAGACTTTCTTCTTTAAGGATTGCTCGGTGATGGCAGAAGTGGCCTATAAACCGACCGAAAGCTGGAATATTTTTGCCAAATATACATACGACGTCAACAAAAGCGGCACTGATGCCGACTTTGTGGTGGCGAATAATACTGAACTGAATATGGTGGGCGCCGGCATGGAGTTCTATCCGCTGAAGAAGAAAAAGACAAGTCTCAGAATCCATGCCAATTGCTTCTATTCATGGGGCAAAAACGCCAATCCGGATAATGTGATGCAGAACAAAACCGTGTTGCTCGATTTCGGCATCACATGGTATATGAACGTATTGAAAGTGAGAAAATAATCAGGTTAATCACATGAAAGAAAAAGAAGAGATGATTGAAGACCCCCGGCTTGAAGAGGTTATGGAACAAGAGGGTCAGGAAGCCGTGGCCGATGTCAATCCCGTAGAGGCTGTTGAAGAAAATATTGAAGAGGCAGTTGAGGAGGAAGTCAAAGAGACGAAGACGTGGTTCTCCAAGATAACCAAATACATACCTCAGGGCATCCCTTGCCTGCTCTGTGTGGGTGCGCTGTTCTACTATATAGGCTCGGTGATGGGAGTGTCGCAAATGCTGAATACCATAATGCACACGGCTCACGACCTGTTGCTCAATACAGTGTTCTATCTTATGGGCATTTGCGTTATCACCGGCGCCATAGGCCGCCTGTTTGTGGAGTTTGGCGTTGTGAAGTTGCTTGAAAAGATGCTTCGGCCCCTAATGCGACCGCTGTTCAATCTTCCCGGCGTGGCGTCGTTGGGCGCCGTCATGACATTCCTGAGCGATAACCCGGCCATCATCTCCCTGTCGCGCGACAAACGCTTCAGCCAGTACTTCAAGAAATATCAGTTCATCTCGCTGACCAATTTCGGAACCGCTTTCGGCATGGGACTTCTCGTGATTGTTTTCATGATAGGGCAGGGCTACTTCTTTGAGCCTGTAATAGGTCTTTTCGGCGCTTTCTGCGGCTGTATCGTCTCCACACGGCTCATGCAGCGTTTTGTGATTAAGGCTTATCCCAAATTCCGCGATGAGGTAGTGGCAGAAGCCGACGAAATCATGAAAGAGGAACAGAGGGAGACCTCGAAGTCAACCTTTATCCGCACCCTCAATGCCCTGCTCGACGGCGGTCGCTCGGGTGTAGACGTCGGAATCGCCATCATACCCGGCGTGCTCATCATTTCCACCCTGGTAATGATACTCACTTTTGGCGCCTCAGCCACCGGCGAATATACCGGAGCCGCTTACGAAGGCGTGAAACTGCTGCCGTGGCTTGCCGAGAAAATCAACATAGTGTTTGAAGTGCTCTTCGGCTTCGGCGACCCGTATCTGATTGCTTTCCCCATTACAGCCCTCGGAGCTGTTGGCGCCGCCCTCGGACTCGTTCCCAACTTCATGTCGCAAGGCTGGATTGACGGCAACGCCATAGCCGTTTTCACCGCCATAGGAATGTGTTGGAGCGGCTACCTGAGTACACACACCGCCATGCTCGACTCGCTCGGCTACCGCGAGCTGACCCCCAAAGCAATCCTGGCACACACCGTCGGCGGCCTCGTGGCAGCTATTGTGGCTCACCTCGTCTACGCCGGCGTCACCCTCATCTTCTGATTAAGACGTGGGCCGGAAACGCGCATCGCGCCAATTGGTAACATCTCACAACCGTTACCCGGAAATTGAGGAAAGTTATTGACACAGCTGAGTTTTGTGGATTAAAGAAATTTGTGTACCTTTGTGATGTTTATAACTGCTTACTAAGGTTACCCTGACTGGATAATGCTCTTTAATTCTTTAGCATTTCTCATATTCTTCCCGATAGTCTGTATTGTCTATTGGCTCTTGCCCCGTACTTCATGGCGGAATGTCTTTTTGTTGGTGGCAAGTTACTATTTTTATATGAACTGGGAGCCAATATATTCTCTGCTGATTCTATTCTCCACTGTCTCTACCTGGTTCGCTTCCAACAGAATAGCAAAAACAGACAATCGGAAACACCGCAAGCTATGGGTTACAGCATGTCTGATTGCCAACTTTGGCATACTTGCGGTCTTTAAATATTTCAATTTCATAACCGAATCCGTCTTCTCCCTTCTTTCGATTGCGGGATTGCGAATGGAAGTGCCGAATTTTCAAATACTTCTGCCGGTGGGAATATCTTTCTATACCTTCCAGGCTATAGGTTATATAATTGATGTCTATCGCGATAAAGTAAAACCGGCCAAAGCATTGTGGAAGTATGCCCTGTTTGTTTCTTTCTTCCCTCAGTTGGTCGCCGGCCCTATAGAACGTTCCTCGAATCTGCTGCCACAGTTCGATGAGAAGCACCGTTTTAATACCCCCATGTTTATAGAGGGTATAAAAATGATGCTGTTTGGGTATTTCATGAAACTGTGTATAGCAGACAACGTGTCAGGATATGTTGATGCCGTTTTTAACAATATGGATTTCCATAACGGCACGAGCCTTATACTGGCTACCTTCTTCTTTACTTTCCAGATATTCTGTGATTTCGGAGGCTATTCACTGATCGCCATTGGAGCCGCAATGTGTATGGGATTCAGACTGATGCAGAATTTCCGGCAACCTTATTTGGCCGTGTCGCCTAAAAATTTCTGGCGACGGTGGCATATCTCCTTGTCATCATGGTTCACCGAATATGTCTACATTCCTCTCGGCGGTAACCGCTGTTCCAAGGGGAGACGCACCTTCAACACTGTAGCCACAATGCTGGTGAGCGGACTTTGGCACGGCGCCAACTGGACATTTGTAATATGGGGTGCATATCATGGTGTTCTTGTAGCGATATGCAATATATTCCCGGGTAAAAAGAATGATGAGCGTGAAGCGAGAAACAGGAAATTTCTCTCCGGCCTTCAGAAATGCATTTCCATTCTTGTAACCTTTGTCTTGATGTCGTTGGGATGGGTGTTTTTCCGAGCAAATAATGTTGGGGATGCCTTTAAGGCGTTCAAGAAAATGGGCACCGAACACGGCATGTTGTACAATGGCAACGGTATGCCTTCTATCCTAATGGGACTCATGCTCATTGGTATCCTTATGGTTATAGAAATATATCGTGAGCGTCGCGGCACACGTCAGCTGCCGGAACATCTGTCTACAGGACGGCTGATTACAGACATAGCATATTCTGCGACCCTCATTATTGTCATACTTCTGTGCGGCTCGTTTACCGGCGGTCAGTTTATTTATTTCCAGTTCTGACAATGAAAAAGTTCCTGATTTTTCTTTTTGGCGTCATAGTTCTTGTGGTTGGGCTTGATTACCTTGCAGGCAAAGCGGTGGATTCGTATGTGCTTTCACACCGTCTTCCCGGCGACAGTTATTCAATCGACTATACACTAAAAGACTTAAACACCGATGTGGTGATAATCGGCAACAGCCATGTGCTAAATTCACTGATGCCCTCGGTACTTTCGATACTCTCGGACTGAGTGTTTACAACAGTGCAAGCAACGGCCAACAAATACCTTTCTTTCATACAATCCAGCAATGCATCCTGAAGCGTTACTCTCCCAAAGCCATCATTTTGGGTGTTAATGAAGATGTGTTTATGCTAAAGGGAATAGGCGATCGCTATAATATTCTCGCACCATATTACGGGCTCGGTTTCCCAATGATTGACTCCTGCCTGACGTCTCAGTCAAAGATTGATAAACTGATGCATAAATCATCATTTTATCGGTTCAATACCATCTGGTGGAGAATACTTTTGTACCATATCGTTAATAAGGGTCATGAGCCCGACGGATTCATAGCTAAGCCCCAACCACCGTTTCCGCCCAAACTAAATGTGGTTACTCAGGAAACACTCTATGTTGCTGAAACTATGGCTGAGTTCGACAGAATGCTTTCGGAGTGCAGCGCAAAGAATGTCAAGGTTATAGTGATTATGCCGCCAATATACGTGATTGACCGCACGAATCATACCATAACTAAAAAAGTAGAAGAAATAGTGAGGCGTTATGACAATGCAATGTTAATTAATGATGCCTCCAACAAACTTTTCCTCTCTCATCCGGAGTATTTCTTCGATGACAGTCATTTGAACGCAGAAGGTGCTCTTATATATAGCAAAATGAAAGCACCCGAAATAAAAGAATTCCTCAATAAGAAAAAATGAAGCGAACGAACAAGAAATTCAGATTCTTTAAAATGATTTTTATGGCCTTGGGTGCTATATTCGCATTAACCACG
The DNA here is from genome assembly GCA_000437495.1 of Prevotella sp. CAG:485. Taxonomy (GTDB): domain Bacteria; phylum Bacteroidota; class Bacteroidia; order Bacteroidales; family Muribaculaceae; genus Lepagella. The sequence continues at coordinate 19,798 of FR897820.1, read as the reverse complement.
TTTTCCTGTTCTGAAGATGAGGAAACCTACCGCTTCATCGGCGATTCAATCATACACCGATGGGATTTGCAGAACAGTTTTCCAACACTCATAACAGAGAATTGTGGCCTCTCGGGAAGCGGACTTGAACATTTGCAGTCGTATTCCGGCAAATGTCAAGGGACAAAGGTGATTGTGATGAGTGGTACAAACGACTGTGGCGATTTTCGGAATGCTCAGCAGGCTGCCGAATATGCAAAAGAATATGTTGACGCATTGGTCTCTCTCGGAGCCGACAGAGTCTATGTGTATTCCATACTTCCGCGTTGTTTTGACACTGACCCGGAGAATATAAACGAAAGTGTGCAGCTGATGAATAAGGCTATATATGCCGAGTTAACAGCCCGCAGCGGGTTATCAGTTGTCTATTTGGATGTCTATAACAGCTTCCTTGATAAAGATGGCAGCCTGAACATGAATCTGTCGTACGATGGCTTGCATCTGAATCCTGAAGGATATGAAATTTTAACCAAAGCCCTCAACAAAAAAATACAATGAAAATACGCCAGTTATTACTCGCGCTGACACTTTTAGTCGGTTGTTCGGCATTTGCGCAATGGAGCGTAGGTGTCAGAGATACCCGTTATGTGAATGTAAGCTATACTTTCCATAAGCATTGGAGTGCAAAGCTTGAGCACAGCGTCTACTCTGAGAAATTCCAGTATCAGTATGTACGATTATATATGTCGTATAAACACCGGATAGGCCGTTTCCTCATCTCCGGAGAGCCTTATTTCGGCATGACATATAAAAACTCATACCGGAGCATGGGTTTTAATGTTGATGCTGAAGCAAGAATCCTGAATTGGCTATTTGCCGGAGCCGGATTTACGCCTCATTACGATTCCGGCATGGGTTATAAGAGCCTCTACAAAGCTTACATAGGTTTTGACTGCACCAAGAACATAGCCATTATAGGCAGTTTCACAAACCGCCCCGAATACCGTATGCCGGAGAAACGACTCAGAGGAGGTGTGCGTTTCACAGTGGGTAAACTATGGGTATTGCCTGAAATTTCTATTCCAGTAGAGGACTCGGAAGGTAGCAGTGTACGTTTTATGGGCTCAATGGGTTTTACCTTCTAAATCCCTGTTTCGCGGTTAGAGTTTGATTTTGCGGTGGCCGATGACATAGAGGCCGGACGGAAGCGGTAAACGAGTCGGGGTAAAGGGCGACACTCGTAGCAGTTGAGTCTTGCCCTGCATATCCGACACGGTAATTGTGCCGCCCTTTGATGAAAGTATTTCCACTCCGCCGGGAACGGGGGTGAGGAGCAGCGCGTCATCGTCAATCACGGGCGATACGTCCTTGCTGAGATTGTGCAGAAAGAAGACAAGCGCCTTGTCAACCCGCTGTTGCCAGAAATATTCGTTATGGTATGCTCCCTGTGCAACATAGACATACAGTGAACCGGCCGACTGGCTATATCCCTTGCTCTCAGCAAGTTCCACGGCTTTGTTCTCCCACTTCTCATAATAGGCGTCGAGGCCCTTGGTGCCTCTGTCAAGATACAGTTTGTGCGATGCGGCACTCGGCAGCGAAGCCTGCAGATAATCGAGCATTGCCGTTGGGAAAATTGTGCTGTTGGAGTCGAAGTTGCCGATCCAATGCGTCGACAGACATCCTGAGCCGCCATAAATGTCGGGGTATTCGCACATTGCGTTTAACGACGCCAAGGCCCCCATGCTCGAACCCATGATGAAAGTATGCTCACGGTCCGGAATAGTAGGAAAGAGCGCATCTACAGCCGGTTTAAGCTCCGTGGCCACGAAGGCTGCATATTCGTCGCCATAATATTTGCCGACCGTAACAGCGTCCATGCCTGAGAGAGTTTGCTGATGCTTGTTCATGTATTCCGTTATAGGCTTCTCCGGGATGTAATCGGCAGGCCTGTCAACGCCACGGTTGTGGATTCCCACTATTATGGGCGCTGTAACCTCACCGGCAGCAATAGCCTGCCTAACGCCTTGTCAACTTCCCAGGCGACTTTGGCAAACGAAATCGAAGGGTCAAAGAGATTCTGCCCATCCTGCATATATATCACCGGATAACGAGTCTCGCTGCCGGCGTCATAACCCTCCGGAAACCAGATATCGACAGTATAAGAGGCGTTCAGTGCCCCGCAAAACGCCGTATAGCGCTTCAGAGTGCCCGGGTCGCTTACCGGCAAATGCCCTGTCGTTACAGGCGTCAGTTCTATTGCCATTGCCATGCTGCAACCCAGCAACATGAGTAGACACGTTGTCAATATCTTTCTCAGGCCATTCATTACAGAGATAACAAATTTTGCGTTGGCAAAGTTAGTAAAATTGCAGTGAGGCGGCCAACTTAACTGCGAACAATATCCACCTGAGCGCACGTTAAATAATAAAACCACAGTTATGAAATTCATATCATGGAACGTCAACGGCCTGCGCGCCATCTTCCGCAAAGGCTTCAGCGATATATTCAAAGACTTTGATGCCGACTTTGTCTGCCTTCAGGAGACCAAGCTGAGTCCCGGGGTTGAGACGCCTGAGTTTGAGGGCTATGAGTCGTTCTGGAATCTCGCCGACCGCAAAGGCTATTCCGGCACTGCCATCTATGCCCGACATAAACCCTTGGCAGCCACCTGCGGCATAGGCGACGAGGAACATGACCACGAAGGCAGGGTAATAACCCTTGAATATGCCGATTTTTACCTTGTTACGGTCTACACGCCCAATTCCAACAGCGAGCTTACGCGCCTGCATTACCGCGAGAAGTGGGACGAGGCTTTCCGCGCTTATGTAGTTGGTCTCGATGCCCGCAAGCCGGTGATAATATGCGGCGATTTCAATGCCATTCACCAGCCCGTTGATGCCCGTAACTTCGACGAAGTGAAAGGTTCTGCCTGTGCCACCGACACCGAGCGCGAAGGCTTTCAGAAACTCCTCGACAGCGGCTTTGTTGACACATTTCGCCAACTTCATCCCCACGAGGAAAAAGCCTATACCTGGTGGAGTTATATGATGCAGGCCCGCAGGCGCAACATTGGCTGGCGCATCGACTGTTTCCTTATCAGTCGCCATTTGGTGCCGCAGCTGACCTCTGCCACCATCCTGCGCGAGGTGCAAGGCTCCGACCATTGCCCCATAGAAATGACCCTCGACTGATGTCATTATCCGGCACAAGATGCTTATGACGGCGGCGAGCCAAAGTCCTGGCTTGCCGCCGATGTCGTTTTTGTATCTGAAAAATTCTAAAGAGGAGTGGGGAGGGTGGTAAAAGTAGGGTAGAGGCGGGTAATCGGAGGATAAAGGAGAAAGGATGCGCAAATGCCCGGAAAAGGCCGAAATATGGGCGTTTTTACGCTATGCGAATAAGATTTTACGGTATGAAAGGGTAAATTGGCTGATTGAAGGCTATAGATATAAGGAAAAAGGTTAACTTTGCAAAGTTGAAAAAATCTGAAAAGGAAAAATCAAAATATTATGAAACGAAATGTAAAAAACCGTCTGCCCGTAGGTCTGAGGCTGTTAGTGGTGCTGACGCTCGGACTCATCATGGCAGCGGCTCCTCCGCCGGCTGAGGCGCAGTTTCTGAAGAAGCTCTCAAAGGGTCTTGAGAAAATAAACCAGGGTCTGGAGAGTGTGGAGAAAATGACCAAGGAGAAGAAGAAAAAGGCTGACAAGGCCAAATCTTCCGATTCAAAAAAGCAGTCTTCGGAGAAGAAATCGGCGCAACAGTCAGCCTCCTCCGGCAACACTGCCGCCGACCAAAGAAACACTATTGCCGAGAGTCAGAAAAAAGGTGAGTGGAAGCCGCAGCGAGTCTTCCTTACAAACAAAACACGCTTCATAAAGAAGAAAGTGAACATCAACGCCCTTAAGCCTGTGAGCGAGGGCATCTTTGCGTTGCCCGAATATAACCGCAGCATTGGCTACGGCTCATACTGGGGCTTCTGGACCGTGGATGGCGAAAGTATCTTCCCGGCCATTTATGAGCAGTTTGGCGAAATGCCGCGCTTTGATTCAGATGCTTGCGTGGTCAAGAAAGCCGAACAGCGCCAACATTCGCCCATGATTCTGTATGCCGACGGCAGCACGCGCGAGCTGTCGCATGAATGGAACAATATGACCCAGTTTTACGACGGCGTGGCCATGGTGCGCGAGATAATAGCATATCGCACCACAAACCTCTTCTACGTCAATACCAAAGGCGAGAAAATTTGGCCTCATCTGGCAGAGAACAATGCCAAAGGCTCCATAGCTATCAAGATGCGTTATGAGCGCGAAGGGCTGAGAGCTTTTTACAGCAATGCCGCCAAGGCCTGGGGCTTCGTAGACTCCAAAGGCAAAGTGGTTATCAAGCCGCAGTTTTTTGAAACGCGCGATTTTGTAAACGGTTACGCCCTTGTCATCATAGCTCAGAACACCTATGGCGGCTATCCGGCTTTCATCGACCGGCAAGGCAATGTGGTTTGTAAAATCGAGGACAGCAAAGAAACAACTCTGCAATACAGCACCAACATCTCCGACGTCTGCGACGGCATTTTCCGTGTAGACAGGGGTGAAAAGGGTTGCACGTATTACAACATTGCCGGCGAGGCTTTGAAGACCTTCCCGGCATTAGGCTCGCAGTTCTATCGCGGCATTGCTTCGGTGAAGAATGAGCGTTACGGCGAAACAGACATCAATCTGATTGACCGCAACATGAACGTTATCGGCCAATGGCCCTTCCGTACGAGCGAGTTTCATGAAGGCGACTGTCCCAACTTTGAAACCTTCCCTCTTTACACCTTCGACGATGCCATGGCCATTGACCGTTTCGGTCAGCCTCAGGTGATGGTGGCGTCGAGCTACTCTGCCGACAATATTTTGGGCGCCTATTCGGCCGATGGTTACGCGCCGGTAAAGGTAACGTATAAAGACCCCAATGATGCGAGCAAAAGCTATGTCTATTTGGGCTATGCCGATGCCTCGGGTATGCTCACCGTGGTGTTCTGCGAAGATGAGGCGGCCGCCGGGCCTTTTATGAGGCGGCCGCCGGTCCTTTTGAAAACAGGCTGCCCGGTCCGTTCCCCATCAGACCCATTATCATAGACACTATTCCCCGCGATCCGCCGCGTCTGCCGCCGGGCGACACCATTCCCCGCGGTCCTCGGGTGGGAGCCAACACACCCGTGCTTTATAATGTCAATGTAAAGGCTTATCCTGCCGAGGGAGGCACCGTATATGGCTCAGGTAAATATGCTTACGGCGATACGATACGCGTTACCGGCACGGTGAATAAGGGCTGGAAGCTGTCTACAGTCTATACCTCGCGTCCCACGTCGCAGACCGACGTCTTCAACCGCTTTGTGGTGAAGGGTGATATGGACATCACCTGCTACTTCATAAAAGAGGAGGATATAACTGATGCCGGAAACGGCACTTTCAGCGGCGTTATGCCTCAGATGGGGTTGCAGACGTATCTGCAGCTCGGCAAGACGTCTGACAACCGCTATACGCAGAAAACAGACGGCTATCTGGCAGTCTTGTTGCCCGAGCATGTGGGCGGCACAGGTCGCGAGGGTAAAACCGGAGCAAGTGTGAATCTCTTCTTCGTGCCGAGCAATGTGTTGGGCATGGTGGAGGAGAACGGCAAAAAGTATCTGCGTTTTGACGGCGGTGTGCTGCAATACGGCAATCTGAAACTGTCGGACAACGTGCTGCCCATCAACAATATCCTGCTGAGCCTGATGCTTGCCTTTGACAATGGCGACTCGGGCGAACTGGCACCGGGAAGTTACAGGGTTGAGATTACATCAGGGTCGCCTGAGGACGGTGAATTCACCTTGGGATGCATGGAGCGTCTGTCGCCTCTCTACGGATGGCTGTCATCCGACGATTCGTCGTTTGAACGGCGCATTCCCGGCTTCTTCCTGCGCCGCGTCGACAAAGGTCTCAGTGCCGACTTCCTCCAGGGGGTTACTCTCCGCACAGCGCCCAAACAGACTGTTCAGTGGGAGCCTTCGCCGGGATTCTATGGCGAAAACGACGGCAGGTTAAAGAACGTGGTACGCCGCATCGGCGAAATCTACCGGGGAGCTGTTGCCGGAACGCCGCTGAGCGATTACGATATGCAGCAGTTCAGCAGCGACCTCGACAAGCATGTCTTCAAGATGAAATAAAATGGGTTCATAATATATAAAATGAGGGTGTGCCGAAATTCACAACGGCACACCCTCTTAACTTTCTTGTGTTGGATTCAGGATGCAGAGGTAGATTCAGTCGGCTGCGTCTTGCTGCCGAAGAGTCGGTGAATGATGATAGCCAAAGCGCCGTCGCCGGTTACGTTGCAAGCAGTGCCGAAGCTGTCCATGGCAATGTAAATGGCTATCATCAGGGCGCAGTCGGCGTCGTTGAACCCGAGCATGGAGGTGAGCAGTCCCAACGAAGCCATGATGGCGCCGCCGGGAATTCCGGGGGCGGCGACAATGGTTATGCCGAGCATGAAAATAAAGCCGGTAAACATCTCAAAGTCATACGGTATGCCGGTGGCCAACATAAGTGCCACGGAGCAAGCCACAATCTTCATCACCGAGCCCGACATGTGTATGGTGGCGCAGAGAGGCACGGTGAAGCCGGCTGTCTCGGGCGCCACTCCCATCTTTATGGTCTGGCGCAGCGTAACGGGAATAGTGGCTGCCGACGACTGTGTGCCAAGGGCTGTGAAATAGGCCGGCATCATGGTGCCTAACAGGCGCAACGGGTTGCGGCTGCCGCGCGAGAAGAAGGCTGCTATGGTAAATTGGAACAACAACACTACTATGTGCATGGCGAAGATGACGGCTATTATTGAGGCGAAGGTCTGCATGATTCCGGCCACCTGTCCGGCAACTGTCATGTTGAGGAAAATGCCGAAGATATAGATGGGCAGCAGCGGAATTACCACTTTTGAAATCAGTCCCGTTACGATGGTCCGGAATTCATTCAACAGTTGGCGGATGGCCGAATCAGCGTTGAAAGAGGCCGAGCCAATGCCTATTACAAAGGCTGTGATAAGGGCGGTCATCACCGACATCAGCGCCGGCATCTCAATGGTGAAATATGGTTCAAGTTTAGTGGAGGCCTCACCTGCCACGGCTGCGATATTGCCGTTGAGCGGCTGTACAATTGCCGGGAAAATGGCGTCAGAGACAAGATATGAACCGAATCCGGCACACAGGGTGGCAGTATAGGCGATAACTACCGTGGCAAGGAGCATTTTGCCCGCTTTTTTGCCCACCTCGGCAATGGCGGCTG
>FR897820.1:0-12487 GCA_000437495.1 Prevotella sp. CAG:485 | reverse complement strand
TGGCGGCTGCCACGAAGCCGAGTATGATGAGCGGTATCACAAAGCCGAGAAGCTGCGAGAAGATTGCGTTGAAGGTCTCGAAGATTCTCACTGTCCACAGAGGGAAGATATAGGCGGCGCCAATGCCCAGACACATCGCCAGGATGATGCGCGCTAAAAGATGGCGGCTCAGAAGCGTTAGCCTCTGCCAAAAGCCCGTTTTGGCCGGAAGGTTGTTGTCGGTTGTCATTAACAATGAAACGTTATGGAAGCTCTATTATTTCTTTAGCCTCATTTTGTTAACATCTTTTTTATTCGCTCTACATCAGCCCGGCGGTTGGCCGGAATCAGTTTCAGCCTTTCATACTCCGCGAAATCTTCTAAAAATGAGTCCTTGTACTGCTTTTTGTATTTCCGGTAGATTTTTTCCGCTTCATCCATCCTTCCCTGCAGCAGCAACGAGGCTGCCAGATTGGTGTAAGTAACATCAAGCGAGGGATTTATGGCAAGTGCTTCCAGGGCATATTTCTCGCCCTCTTTAAACCTGCCGGTGAGATTGGAGATAAACGACTGACCCATGAGGCGCTGTGCATACGTTTCCTTCCATAACGCCGGATTCTCAGCGTAGAGGCTTTCCAACTGAGGAAGCAGCTTTGCATATAACTTGTAGGCCGCTTTATAGTCTTTGAGCCTGGGATAAACCATGCTAAGGCCGAGGTTCGCACTGAATATGCTGAAGGAATATTCGCCGGGTTGCTCATGGTTTAGCTGCTCGAAAATGTTCAGTGCCTCTTTGTACAGTTCTCCGCTCTCCAGGTACTTCCCGGAGTTATAATACACCGTTGCGAGCTGCCATTTGGCATTGGCAAGTTTTTTTCTGAAATCCTCGGGATTGCCGACTTCCGCTTTTTCATAGATGCCTATACCGGCTTTGAACATCGCTTCACTGTCGGCGAATCGCTGCGCGTCGTAATATAAGTTCGCGAGCTGCAGATAAGCCTCTGCCAATCCGCCTTCGTAGGCATAGGAATCTATTTTGCTGAGCCTCTTTCTAATTTCTATAACATCCTTATACAGCGCCTCACTTTCTGCCCAACGGTGCATCTTGCTGTATAAAGAAGCCAAATCTTGCTCTATGTCAGCTAACAAGGGCTCCATAGCCTTGCGATTGTCTTTTGCGAGTTCTTTGGCTATATTCAGAGTCTCGTTAAAGGTGGTGTCGGCTTCGGCATATCTCTCGGTCTTGGTGTATAAGAGTCCGAGGTTTGTCAGCGTCTTTGCCAAATCAGCAGTAAAAGCTGACGGATGCTCCTTTGCAAGCCGATTCCTTATCTGCAGCGACGCCTTCAGCATTTCCTCCGCTTCCTTATATCGCTGAGTCTTTTGATATAAGTTGCCAAGATTCATTTCGATGTTGGCAAGATGGGGCAGATATGCCGCTTCATTTTTCTCCGTCCATCCTTCACAGATTGCAAGAGCTGATTTGTAAAGAGCTTCGCTTTGCTCCGGCTTTTGAAGTTTTCTGTAACAGGAGGCAAGGTCATTTTGAACCAGCGCAACATACAGCTCAAAGGTCTCTGCATCTTCTTCGGCAAGCTGTTTGTAGATTTCAAGAGCATCCGTATAAACGGTCTCAGCCTGAGAATAAAGGTGATGCTTCATATACAAGTCGCCGAGATACTTTTTGTTGTCGGCCACATAGCGCTTGAATGCCTTCGGTTCAATTTGAGCCAAATCCTCAAAAGTGTCGATGGCATCTTTATACAGGGCTTCACTGTCGGCATAACGCATGGTCGTGGCATACAAGAGGCCAAGTTGCGAAATGGTGTGCGAAGAGTAAACCACATAAATGTATGGATTGCTGTCGCGAAACCGTCTATACAGGTCTAAAGCTGCTTTTAATAACTCTTCGCTCTCGCCATAACGTTGCGTAAGGATGTACATGGTGCCTAGATTGTTTTTAATCAGAGCAAGCTGAAGAATATCATCGTCATTTTGCGCATTGGCAAGCATCTTTTCACATTTGAGGAGATAAGTCTCAGCCTCGGCATATTTATGCTGATTGCAGCAATATTCGGCATAATCAAGCATATCCTCTGTCTCGCCCGATGCATCTGCCAACTTTTTCAGCAACTCACCGGCCTTCTCCCAGTCATTGTAGAGCTTATAGCACGAAATTTCAGCCTTTATGCTCTTCTTAAAGGTTGCCATATCCTGCCTCGCGAGCCTCTCGGCCGAGTCGGCCATTAAGCGCAATTGTCCCGCTTTCTCTTTCGTTCGCTTGGCATCGGCGAATTTCTGCATATATTCTCCCTGCTTAAACAGACTCAGGGCTTCATCGAGGCGTCCAAGGCTGAAGAGCTCGAGCGCCTTCTGCGCAAGAGTATCCACCTCGCTCTCATCTATGCGGGCAAAGACATCGGCATACCGGTCAATCTGTTTCAGAGCATTCTGATATTCAGTTTCCAGCGAGTCTATCTTACTGTAATAGACATCGAGCTCCAGCTTCTGACTTTTATTGACTGCCTCCAGTTGGCGTAGCTTTTTGTCAAACCTTTCTTTAGCCCGTCGCTCGCCAATCTGAATGAGGTTTTGCTTTTGCCGCTGAAACTCCACGGCATCACAGAGTATAAGTCGCAAAGGCTCCTTGCGCACGCTCCATTCGTCCACAGCCTGCTGATTGAAAACAATCATACCCTGTTTGGTGATACGTACATTGCCAATATGAGCCCCCATGCCAAGGTTGTTGAGCGTAAGGGTAAAGGCACCGTTGGCATTGCTCACAACGCCGTTGGCACTCGCCGCCGGTTTTATGTAAACATTGCCCAAGGGGATGCGCTGGTTTTTGCCGTTGTAGCGATATGCCATGCCTTTCTGCAGAGTCTGGCCGTTGAGGGCAAAGGCTGTGATTAGAAAAGCAAACAGTGATAAAGCAGACCTGGAAATGATTTTCATAATGAGCCTAATGAGTATGCGACGGAGAGGGATGGTTTACTCTCACACCCCTCTCCGTAAGAATTTTTTGTGTCAGAATAAGAGCTTGGCTGTGGCATCTCCGCACACAGCAATGTAAAGACCGCGTGCCGGCACGGTAACAGCGGCACCGGCAGGAGCCTGAAGAACCATCCGTCCGTCGGGCGCATAGAGGGTTACCAGACGTGTGGCAGGAGCGCCTTCCACTCGCAAGGTCATGCCGTCAGTAACGAAACGAACCTCATTGTCGGCTTCAACGCCTGAAACGCTGTTGAAACCGCAGCGGCTGTGGGCGGTGAAGAACACATATCCGAAAGTGGGTGAGGTCTCGTCGTAGGTCTCATCTTCCGAAATGGAGGTGAGGGTGATGTCGGTGAGCGAGCCATCCCAGGCTTTCAGCTTTGCAGGGGTGTTTTCGTCGAACGAATAGTAGCGCAGCGACGGGAAGCATACCGCTGTGGAGTAACCGGGCTGGTTGTCGTGGCCGTGGGCTTCCACTATGTTGGCATACTGATGCGAGGCGTCGTCGTTGACAACATTGTAATTCCAAACCTGCGGATTGTAGTCTATGTGCCATACTAACATACCCCACGAAGGCAGGTAGTTGTCCCAGTCGCCCATATCCTGCTGACGGTTCTCAAGAGTGAAATACTCGTTGGATTTGGCCGTGGGGATGACGAATGCCGTGTTGGTGGTCAGCAACGTGGCAGGCAGGGTGTAATCGCCCGATTTTTCAAGAATTGTGGGCTTCAGCCAGCCAAGGGCGCTGCGTTCCCATGCCGATAGGGTAGGAGGAGTCTTGGAATTGTTCTGATACGAGCCGGAAGCCATCAGCGCCCATATGCCGGGATGGTTGGTGGCATTGTAGCCGGTGGAATAGAGGTCAGGCAGTCCGAGCACATGGCCGAATTCATGGCAGAAAGTACCAATGGCATCCAATCCGCTCGACGTAAGCTCGTTGCCGCAGGCGTACGACGACAGTTTGACACCGTCGTATGTGGGCGACATATCAACCGGAATACTCCACGAGTGAGGCCAGATGGTGTTTGTGCCGCCGCCGCTGGCCTCGCCGCGTCCTGCATAAATTACGTAGACATTGTCGATGAAGCCGTCGTGGTTGTTGTCGTAGTCGCTGAAATTAACCTGGCCGATAATATTGTTGCAGGCATGAATTACCATTTCGCGCGGACGGGCGTCGCTGCCGCCTGCCGACGATGTGTTTGCGCCGTAATAAGCCTGCGTGTTGGGCAGGGTGATGGGGCCGATAACATCAAACTGAGGGGTGAACTGGCCCTTTGAAGCATCGTAGTAGAAATCCACTACAGAGCCGGTGAACCCGCGCTCTTTGTAGTTGCGCTGGGTGATTTGTGCCCGCAGAGTGTTCGGCGCTTCCTGCGACGAGAATTTCACGTCGGTGTATTGCACAAGCAGCACAAGCACCTTGGGTGAGCCGATGGTCGGGAAATCGCTGCCGGGGAAAAGACCTGGCAGACGCGACGAGGGATAGCTCATGCCGTTGTCGTCTGACTCCATGCGCGGCTGGTTGATGGCATTGGCCGATTTATCCACATAAGGATGCATGGGCGCGGCCTTTTTGATGATTTGCTGCATCTTTTGCATCATGGCGGCCTGCTGCGGCGTGTTGGACATACGTTTGTTATTGTCGCCGGTATATAGTTCGCCGCCAACGAATTCGCCGTCAGCGTCGAGTTCGGCATAACGGAACGCGCCGTCGGTGCCCTCAAGGAGCATCACGCCGCTCTCTGTGGTGTAATAATGGCCGCGTTCGTCGCCATACAGACGCACGCGTATCTGTGTGCCGTCAGGCTGCGTCATGGTCAGGACGCCCGGATAGGCCGGCACAGCCTGTGAGTGATTTAAACCGCCTAAAAGCAAGGCAGTTAAGGTAATCGCTTTGAGTAGTCGTTTCATTTTATGCAGGTAAGTGTTGTTTCTCCGCAAAGTTAATAATTTTTTGGCAAGAGCCAAAATCATTTCCCTCTCACATCACTATACAGCTCAGGGTGTGCCGGAATTGCTCACGACACACCCTGAAGAAATGTGGATTTTAGTCCCTCAAATTTCAGTCCTCAAAAAGGTCTTGGTTATTGTCAGAGGGTCTTATTTCGTTGGCTGAGAGTCGTTGTCGGTTTTTGAATCTATTGATTCAAGTACCGAATTTTCGGCCTCTTGGGCAGCTTTGACTGCGGCGTCGGCAGCCTCTTTGGCATATTCGGCATCCTGAGCGGCTCTGTCGGCTTCTTTGTCGGCAAGCTCGGCAGCCTTTGCCATGGCCTCTACCGAGGCTTTGGGCGACAGCAGTGCCTCTATATCGCCGTTGATGGCGTCGGTAACCTCCTGCTCGGTAGGCTGATAGCCGGGCGCCCATTTCGACACCTGACTCGGATGGCGACCCTCAATCTGCCAGTTGAACGGATAGAACGATGAGCCTTTGTCGCGCCACCAAGGTTTGCGGTTGGCATAGATGATGAACGGCACGCAGCAGAATACCAATGAGCCCAACAGGATGATGAGTACATAAATCACGGGCGAGCCGGTGTTTATCTGGCTCGGCGGCACAAAGCTCAGCACCATGGCCAGGAGGGCGCCGGCAATACCTAAAATCACGGTAAACCATTTGCCGAAATTGCCGAAGGGAACGCGGAATCCGCGTTTGGCGCCCGGTTCAGTGCGGCGCAGACGGATGAAGGCGCAGTAGATGATGATGACCATTACAAGGTAAATCACCGTGGACATCTGGCCTAAAACCTGATATGCGCTCTCAACCGACGGCAAGACTATAAGTGCTAGCGAGAGGATGCTTACGAAGATGCCCTGTACAATGAGGATGGGTTTCTGAATGCCGTTTTTGTTGCACTTCTGCAGACCTCGCGGAAGGAAACCTGCGCGGCCAACAGCAAGCAGACCCGTTGAAGGTGCCACTATGACCACGGATACCTGTCCTATGGCGCCGAAGGTGAGCAAAAGAGCCAGCACATTGCCTAACCATTCGCAATGGATGTGGGCAAACAAATCATGATAGGCCACAAGCAGCGACGAAAGGATGTTGATGTCTTTGCCGGGAATGACAAAGCCTATAGACAGGGTGCCGAAGATGAAAATGGCAAGGATGATGACTATAGCTATCAGCACTGACTTTGGATAGTCGCGTGCCGGATTTTTCATCTGCTGCACATGCACAGCCTGCATCTCTATGCCGGCGAAGAAAAGGAAAATACTTGCCGCTAACACTATGGTGCCGAACTGTGAGAAATCGGGCCAGAACGGATGTTCGGGTGAAATGGGGGTGATTTGGTTGGCACCGTCGGTGAGCAGATACACAATACCCATGATAATGAGTACTGCCGACGGTATTATAGTGCCGCTCAAGCCGCCTACCAATGAAAGCTTATTGGCAGATTTCATGCCTCGGAAGGCATTGAAAGTGGCAAACCAGTAAATGGCAAGAACGGCAACAAGGGTATAGATAACGTTTTTCGACAGCGCGGCGTCAAAGCTCTCCGGCCAGAAAATGTAGGCCAGACACACCGACGAGAACATCAGCACGGCCGGAAACCAGATTACCACCATTTGCCATTCCAGATACATGGCTGTCCAGCCAATCTTGGGTCCGAAAGCCTCGGCAACCCAGCGGAACAGACCGCCCGATTTGGTATATGTGGAAGCCAGTTCGGCACAGACAAGCGAGAAGGGCAGCAGGAAAAACAGTGCCGCCAGTACATAATAGAAAATCGACGTATAGCCGTATTCAGCCTGCGAAGCCAATCCGCGCATGGAGACGATGTTGGTGACAATCATAATTGCCATGGCCCACATGCTCAGCGTTGCAACTTTTTTAGTCTTTGACGAAGCTCCTGCCGCGGCTGTTGTAGAATTAGAAGCCATAGATTCAAGTATTATAAAACGCCGGGTATTACTTTATTTTTTTCGATAAGGGCAGAAAAATTCCGGAGGCAGACAAGGCGCGCAGCGTTTGTCCGCCTCCGGATGTCTGTTGAGTGTCTATTCAGGGTTAATTCAGATAGTTGACGTTATCTTTATTCACCTGCCGGGAAAGCCTGGGCAATGCGCGTGCCGACTTTGTAGTGAACACCGGGCTGAGCTGTGATGCTCACGTTGGAGTCGCGCTCGAAGAGCACTACGATGTCGGAGCCGCCAAACTGGAAGTAGCTGATTTCCTCGCCTTTGCGCAGGAATTTGCCCTCTTCGGCAGTAACGATGATGGAACTTACCTGAGCCATGCCCATGGGCAGAACGGCAACTTTGCCAATCTTTGACTGGATAACTACCAGGCCGCGCATCTGCAGGAACTGATAACCGGCTTCGTCAAGAGCCTCGAGTTTGCGGCGTACGATGTGGGTGCGGCCTTTGGGGTCATTCTCAATGGGTTCGGCAGCCACGCCAAGATATACAACACCCTGAACAAGGCGTGCTTCAAGCACTTTGCCGCCTACGGGAGCATGCTCGCGGTGATAGTCGGTGGTGTTGAGGAACTGGTGGATGAAGATGCCGCCGTCGAAGCAGTCTTTGTAAGGCGAGCCTTCCAGGAGCTCTTCGATGCTCCATTCCAGACCTTTGATGTTGACCTTGCTCTCGGCATTGATTTCCCACTGACCGTCGTTGGTGGAGTCGGCCGGAGAAGTGATTACATGGTCATCGTTGATGGCTGCAACGGGACGGTAGCCGGGTTTGGTGTAACGGGCAAAGAACTGGTTGAAAGTCTTCCAGCCACCCATCGGCATGTCGTAGTCGCCCATGTTGTAGCGCGGTGAGTTGTAGTAGCTCTTCACGGCTTCCTCGTCGATTGAACCGGGTTCGTCCATCCAGGCGCCAAAGGCGATGACGTAGCGGCGCATCCAGTCAGACAGCGGAGTCAGCGGCGGCATTACATTGCCTTTGAGCTGTGAGGGGATGATGGGAGTCTGGAGCTCTTTGACCGGGCTCTGGTCAAGGAGATAGTAGAACGTGGTTACGCAGTTGTAGACTGCGGTGCCCTCAGGATTCTCTACGGGTATCCATTTAAGACTGTTGTCCAGCCACTCGTAGTAGTCTTCCATCGTTTTGATGTTCTCATACTCGATGGTATTGGCGTCATGGCAGGCTTTCAGAGCCTGTTCAAATTTGCTTTGCCAGTTGTTTTTAGCTATCAGACTGATGAGCTCCTCAACGATGGGAGCATGCTTGGTAGTTGCCATTGTGTTTTTATTAGTATTAATTGTAGCTTGTTTTCGATTTCATTTTAAAAACGCCGGAGCAGATTATATGGTTCACGAAAACTATTACATTGATACATTGTTATAAAAAAGTAACATTGAAAAATCAGGTTACAGGAGGCGCAAAGACCTCGGGACTGAAAAAAATTCAGAAACCGACGTCAAGATTCAAAAAAAAGTAGTAATTTTGCGCTCTGAAAAAAAGATTATAGAAGGTAAAACTCTTAAAGACACACATCAAATGAAGATTGAAAAAATCGTAGGTCGCGAAATACTTGATTCGCGAGGCAATCCGACCGTAGAAGTAGACGTAACACTGGAATCGGGCGCTTTTGGCCGTGCAGCAGTTCCGTCGGGAGCTTCCACAGGCGTCAACGAAGCCCTTGAGCTTCGCGACGGCGACAAGAACCGCTATGAGGGCAAAGGCGTGAAGAAAGCCGTTGCCAACGTCAACGGACCCATAGCAGAGGCTCTGAAGGGCATGAACGCCCTCGACCAGATTGCCATTGACCGCACTATGTGTGAGCTGGACGGCACAGACACCAAATCGAAACTCGGCGCAAACGCCATCTTGGGTGTCAGCCTCGCTGTGGCTAAAGCCGCTGCCGATTATCTCGACCTTCCCCTGTATAAATATATAGGCGGCACGAACAGCTACGTTCTTCCCGTGCCGATGATGAACATCATCAATGGCGGCGCTCACTCCGACGCTCCCATCTGTTTCCAGGAGTTCATGATTCGTCCGGTTGGCGCATGCTGCTTCCCGGAGGCTATACGCTGGGGTACGGAGGTGTTCCACTCCCTCAAGAAAGTGCTTAAACAGCGCGGTCTGAGCACCGGCGTTGGCGACGAAGGCGGCTTCGCTCCCTCGCTGAAGAGCACTGACGACGCCCTCTCGGCTATCATCGACGCTATCGTGGCTGCCGGCTACGAACCCGGAAAACAAATCACCATCGGCCTGGACTGCGCTGCAAGCGAGTTCTTCAAAGACGGCAAATACGACTACACCTGGAAACAGCCCGACGGCAAGATTCTCACTCCCAAAGAGCAGGTTGACTACCTCGAGGAGCTGGTGAACAAATATCCCATCGACTCTATTGAAGACGGTATGGCCGAAAACGACTGGGAAGGCTGGCGTCTGCTCACCGAGCGTCTCGGAAGCCGTATCCAGCTCGTGGGCGACGACCTGTTCGTTACCAACGTTAAATATCTGCATCGCGGCATAGAAGAGGGTTGCGCCAACTCCATCCTGGTGAAGGTTAATCAGATTGGCACCCTCACCGAGACTCTGAAAGCCGTTGAGATGGCTCAGCGCAACGGTTATACTGCCGTTATCAGCCACCGTTCGGGCGAGACCGAAGACAGCACAATCGCCGACATCGCCGTTGCCACCAACTCCGGCCAGATCAAGACCGGCAGCGCTTCGCGTTCCGACCGTATGGCCAAATACAACCAGTTGCTCCGCATCAGCGAGCAGCTTGGCGCCGATGCCCAGTATGGCTATCCCCTGATTCGCAGGAAATAAGCCTTTATAGCTCAATTTACGGTTTAATGGCTGTGTCCGATTAAAAAAGGCGCAGCCATTTTTCTTGCGAAAAGCGCCCTCGTCAGCGGCTTCGTGTTAACATTTTTTTATAGTTGTAAGGCCTTAAACCTTAAGCCCTTTTCTGTGTCTTAGAAGAGGAAATAAACTGTAAAAATGAGGAGGGGCAGCATCCAGGTTCGTTCTGCCCGACTCAGAAAACACACCCCGATAATAACGAATGAATATCAAGAGAAAATTAGCTGCTGCAAGCCTTGCAGCGCTGTTATGCGCAGGCAGTGTCTTTGCCGATGCCAATCTCCGAGGCAAGGTGGTGAGCAAAACCGGCGAGCCGATGGACTTTGTGTCTGTGCAACTTGCCGATTCCACCGGCAAACGTCTGCCTATCGGCACTTCTACAGGTACTGACGGCACCTTCGAGCTGAAAAATATTCCTTCAGGCAAATATATCGTCATGGTGTCGTTTGAAGGCACCGTGCCCCAGGAACGCGACGTGCTGATAGCAGACACCGATATTGATATGCCCGAGGTTACCCTTACCGAAGACTCCAAGATGCTGGAAGAGGTGGTGGTTACGGGCGTACGCGGCCAGATGCGCTTTGACCTTGACCGGCGTGTCTTCAACGTCGACGCTTCGGTATTGTCGGCAGGTCAGTCGGCAAGTGAGTTGCTCGAGGCCATTCCCTCGGTTGAGGTGGACCAGGACGGCGAGGTGAGCCTCCGTGGCAACTCGTCGGTTACCGTTTGGATAAACGGTAAAGAGTCAGGTCTCACCGCCGATAACCGCGCACAGATTCTTGAACAGATACCCGGCGAGAGCATTGAGCGCATAGAGGTCATCACCAATCCGTCGGCCAAATATTCGCCCGAAGGCACCGCCGGCATCATCAATATAGTGTTGAAGCAGGATCGTCGCGGTGGATACTTCGGCAGTGCCGAGATAGGTGCCAACACCCGTGGCGGCGGCAATGCCTCGTTCAACATCAACTATTCCGACTCCAAATGGGACCTTTATGGCGGCGTCGGCTTCCGCATGAGGCATAATAAAGGTGGCTCGTGGAGCGACCGCGTGTATGACGAGCGTAACGAAGCCGGTGAGAATTATTTCCTGCGCAGCGACGGCGTTTCGCACAATCACGGCAACAACCTCTTTGTGCGTCTGGGCGCCACATATCATTTCTCACCCAAAGATGAAATCTCATTGAGCGGCTTTGGCATGTTCGGCCATCGCTGGAGCAATACCACAATCGACTATACCTCCAACCTGGCAAATCACTGGCTCGAGAATGTCAACAAAAACCGCTCTAACAGCAATAACCACGGCGCTCACGGTGAGTTGGGCTGGCTGCATAAGTTTGGCGAAGACCACACTCTGCAGGCTACCATCGGTTATAACAACTGGGGAGGGCCGAACAACAACGTTTACCGTCAGCATCAGGAATATGCCGACGCTGAGGGTACAGAGGATGTCTATCAGGCTCAGAAGCAGGAGATAAAAACATCAAGCATAGAGGCCAAACTCGATTACAGCTATCGCATCAACGATTATCTGAAAGTTGAAGCCGGCTACAACGGCACATACAGCCACGAAAACACTCCCGTAACCACCTGGGGCGCCCCTGAGCATGACGCTTCAACGGTGCTGAAAGACCTCTACAACCGATTCATTTACGACAACAACATCACGGCCTTCTATGCCACTTTGGGCGGCCGCGCAGGTAAATTCTCCTATTCGGGAGGCCTGAGGGCTGAGGCCTGGCAGATACGTACTCAGTCGCTGAGCTATGGCGAATCGCGCGACGATGTGCCACGCTTCCGCAAGAACAACTTCGCCCTCTTCCCCAGCATCTTCCTGAGCTATTCGCTTCCGCAGGACAACGAGGTGCAGATTAACTACACGCGCCGTATCCGCCGTCCGTGGGGCGGTCAGCTCAACTCTTTCCAGGAAATCAGCAACCCCACCGACATACGTTACGGTAACCCGGAACTGCAGCCGGAATACAGCAACGCCTTCGAACTCAACTACATAAAGAGCTGGGATAACCACATGATTTCGCTCAGCGGATATCTACGCACTTCCGACGATATTATGACTCACTTGAGCTATATCACCGCCGACAATGTGATGTACACCACCTGGGATAATGTTTCAGAGCGTCTCAACTCAGGCGCCGAGTTGGTGGTGAAGAATCAGCTCTTCAACCGTGTGCTCGACATTACCACCACAGCCAATGTCTATCAGAGCCATCTTAAGGCCTGGCAGAGGGATATAGTGAGCGACGGCAAGACTTACTCGCTGAGCGGAGACAAACAGAACAGTTTTGCATGGGATATCCGTTCGATGATTTCCGTGCGCCTGCCGTGGAACATGAGCATTCAGGCCACCGGCCGCTATAACTCGCGCATGACTGAGGCTCAGGGCTCGCGCGAACCCTCATGGACCGTGGATTTAGGTCTGCGCAAGAACCTCGGCAACTGGTCCTTCTCCGTCAACTGCCGCGACCTGTTCGACTCGCGCAAGATGCACCACTTCACCACCGGCGAAGGCTATACTCAGGACAGCAAACGCTGGCGTGGCGGACGCACCGTGCGCTTCACGGTGAAATACTCCTTCGGCAATATGAAGGCCAAGAAGGGCGACCGACGCAACGATGGCGAAATTCAGGATGGCTCAGGCTACGGTAGCGAAGATATGTAATCTTTCATACTATGAGGTGAGGCCTTAAGACTCCATTCCACAAAAAATGTTAACGCCGGG
>FR897819.1:51384-58677 GCA_000437495.1 Prevotella sp. CAG:485 | reverse complement strand
TGTTCAAATTTTTGTCATGTACTTAATTATTTGCTTTATCTCTTCAATGGGAAAGTGCGTTATCTCTACTCCCGCCTTACGCAGCAGGTCAAGGCCGTTGGTTATTCTGTATAACTCGGCAAAGACCACGCGTTTGATGCCCGACTGAATAATCAGTTTGCTGCACTCCATACACGGCGATGTGGTGATGTAGAGAGTGGAACCTTCCGACGAGTTATTGCTTCGCGCCACTTTGGTAATGGCGTTGGCTTCGGCATGAAGCACGTAGGGGAAGGTTACCCCTTCGGCGTCTTCACAACGGTTTTCAAAGCCTGAGGGAGTGCCGTTGAAACCGTCGGAAATTATCATATTGTCCTTTACCAGGATGGCGCCTACGCGGCGTCTGTGGCAGTATGAATTCTCCGCCCAGATAAACGCCATGCGCAGATAGCGGGAGTCGAGAATGCGTTGTTTTTCTTTTGGATCCATCAGCGTAATGAATCAGGAAATAGAGTTCTTGAGCAGGAAACGCTCGGCGTCGAGAGCCGCCCGGCAGCCTGATGCCGCCGCTGTGATGGCTTGCTGATATTCCGGGTCGCAGACATCGCCGGCAGCAAAAACGCCCGGCAGATTGGTGGCCTGCGAATTAGGATGAGTCTTCACGAAGCCTTTTGCATCAAGCTCTACGCAATCGCCGAAAAGCTCGGTGTTGGGTTTATGTCCTATGGCCAGGAAAAAGCCGTCGATGGGAAGTTTGAAGTGCTCCTCTTCGGGCAGTCCGGCAAAACGGACCACATCCATACCCTGTACCACACCTTCGCCAAACAGGCCGGTAGCATTGCAGTTATACAGAACCTCAATGTTCTCGGTATGTGCCACTTTGGCCTTCATGAACTGCGAGGCACGCAGGTAATCTTTGCGCACCACGAGATATACCTTTTTAGCCAGAGAAGCCAGATAAACAGCTTCCTCACAGGCTGTGTCGCCGCCGCCTATCACAGCCACGGTGAGGCCACGGTAGAAGAAACCGTCGCATACAGCGCAGGCACTTACTCCCATTCCCTGGTATTTCTCTTCATCAGGCAGTCCGAGATAACGTGCTGACGCGCCGGTGGCGAGAATCAGCGTCTCTGCTTCAATCTGTTTGCCGTTTTCGTCGAGGCAGAGATACGGGCGCTTGGTGAAGTCGATGCGCTCTATGGCAGCATTGCGCACCTGTGTGCCGAAGCGTTCGGCCTGAGCCTTGAACTCTTCCATCATCTCTGTGCCGTTGATGCCTTTGGGGTAGCCTGGGAAGTTCTCTATATCTGTTGTGGTGGTCAGCTGTCCGCCGGGTTGCGGACCTTCATAAAGCACCGGCGAGAGATTGGCTCTGCCTGCATATATGCCGGCTGTGTATCCGGCCGGACCACTGCCTATTATCAGTACTTTTACTTTTTCTGATTCCATAGAATTAAGGTTTTGCGTTGCATTAAAGAGTCTGAATCATCGCAAATCAATGATTTTGACCTTTGGATATTTTGATGTCGGAAAACGGAAATGACTGGCTGCGCTCGAGCCGCCGATAGTAATCGAGCGGACTGTCAACGTAGCCGTGCGTCCGTTTTTTAATGATACAACCAGTTTTGAGGGTCTAAAGTTGGCTGACACGGTGAGAACAGCCTTTCGCGCCGTTGCGCTTGAGCTTTTTGACGTGAGGATAAGGCAATAACCTGATGAGGGCTGTTTTGGCGCGAGAGCTACTCTGTAGTCGCGACTCCACTGCGAGATATAGCTCAACGGCAATGCCTCATTCACCTCAGCAGCCGAAGGTGTGGAGAGAGTGGCGGTTTTTTCCGAGTTGTCAAGCGTTGTCATGGTGCGACCGTCGTACCATGTCTTGTAACGGCCCATGTCAAGGAAGAAGGCTGAACCCTTCATTATCACCGTTCCGGAGGAATTACGGCCGCTGCCCGAGAGGCTGTATTCCACTGTAACGCCCGACGATGAGGTTAAGGTGGCTGCTGCCTTGCGCATAATCTCGTTTGCCGATGGCGCGGCCTGCACCCCGATGGAGGCACAAAACAGTAAAATAACTACTGTAAGCAGACCGATGCTGATATGGTGGCGGTGTGTCATGCTGTCGTTGTTGTTTGAGTTAATAACAGTCCTCCTCTTTTAAACGTTGAGCGTGGAGAGAATATTCTCTAACGCCATCGGGTCAACAAGTACCGAACGGGGTTTGCCTCCGTGGCTCGGTCCAACTACACCGAGGCGTTCCAACTGGTCCATGATTCGGCCGGCGCGGTTATAACCTATGTTGAAACGGCGCTGAATGCCCGATGTGGAAGCCTGGTCGAGATTTATTATGGTACGAGCCACTTCCTTCAGCAGCGGGTCGATAGGCTGGTCACCCATGCCCTCGCCGCCTGCCTCACTGCCGTCGCCCATCTGCGGTTCGGGTAGAATGTAAGGCTCGTCGTTGCAGGGCTGCTGTGAGATGAATGTGCAGATATCTTCCACCTCGGGTGTGTCGATGAAAGCACATTGCACACGAACAAGCTCGCTGCCGTTGGCAATGAGCATATCGCCGCGGCCAATGAGCTGTTGCGCTTCAGTGGTGTTGAGAATGGTCTTGGAGTCAACACCCGAACTTACCTTAAATGCGATTCGTGCGGGGAAGTTGGCTTTAATCATGCCGGTAACCACGTCTGTTGACGGACGTTGGGTAGCTACTATCAGATGGATACCGATTGCGCGGGCTTTCTGAGCCAAACGGGCTATGGGCTTTTCTATCTCCTTGCCGGCCGTCATGACCAAGTCGGAATATTCATCAACCACCACAACTATATAAGGCATGAAGCGATGACCCTCGTCGCTGCGCAGTTCGCCGGCAAGGAATTTCTGATTGTACTCCTTAATGGCTCTTACGCGGGCAGCTTTCAGCAGCTGATAACGGTCGTCCATTTCCACGCAGAGCGAGTTGAGAGCCGGTATCACCTTTGCCGAAACATCGGTGATGATGGCATCGTCTTCGCCCGGCATACGCGCCAGATAATGTTTCTCAATGGCTGAATAAAGGCTCAATTCCACCATCTTGGGGTCTACCAGCACGAACTTCAGCTCGGAGGGATGTTTGCGGAACAAAAGCGACGTGATGATGGCGTTCAGACCCACCGACTTGCCCTGACCGGTAGCACCTGCCACAAGCAGATGCGGCATCTTGGTCAAATCGGCAATATATACCTCGTTGTTGATAGTTGAGCCAAGGGCAATGGGGAGTTCATATTTGCACTCCTGAAATTTGCGCGAAGTGATGACAGTGCGCATTGACACTATCTGCGGGTCCTTGTTGGCCACTTCTATGCCTACGGAGCCTTTGCCCGGAATAGGCGCTATGATACGCACACCCACGGCTCGCAGAGAACGCGCTATGTCATCGGCAAGATTGCGGATGCTGGAAATCTTTATTCCCGGCTCCGGGATGATTTCATAAAGCGTTACAGTGGGACCTACCGTGGCTTCTATGTCGGTGATGGGAATGCCGAAGTCGAGCAGTGTACGACGAATCTTTTCTTTATTTTCGAGCTGCTCATTGCGGTCAAGGGCATTGCGCTCAGCTGCCGGATGCAACAGTTCAACCGGCGGGAAATGATAGCGTTCCACCACTTCAGGGAGCTGAGAGTCGGCACCTTCAGCCGTGGCTATATGATTGACATTGACCTTCATCACCATGGGGGCATCCTTCGCTGCCTCATTTTCAGAAGCACCGGAATTTCCCTCTGCCGAGTCTTTGTCAACATTCTCTTGAGCTGAAGCATCAGCCTGCGGCATATTCCGGCCGTCGGCGGCTTCCTGCTCCTCACCGTCATCATATATATATGTCATCTCCTCCTCTTCGGGAGAGATAGAATCTGCCGCAGCTGCTGCCTCATTGCGGAAAGCCACATTGTCGGGTAAGTCGAACGTGCTGTCAGCAACTTCGTCGCCGATATGCTCGCCGGCTTTTACCTCCTCGGCCCATTCGCGCTTCTGAGTCTCTTCCAGCTCCCGGCGACGGGCGGCTTCTGCCTCCTCTTCGGCACGCAAAGCTGCTTTACGGGTGTCATGCTGACGCTTCTTGCGGATAATCCATTGTATGAGGTCGTTGAGGCATATCACCACAAACAGCACGAGCATAAACAGACTTAGCAAAGCTGCGCCTGCCCAGCCTATGTAGTCGATTATTACCTGATTCACAAAGCGTCCGTGAGCTCCCCCGGGATTGAAGGGGAAGTCGAGACCAATGGTGAGAAGGCCTAATATCAGCGACAGCGTTACTATGGCAATAAGACACTTAATGGTGAAGTTCAGTGTCTTGAACTTGCCGACACGCGAATTGGTGAGCAATTTGAGACTCAGCATAATCATCCAGAAGATGATGATTATAGAGCCGAGACCAAAGCCGTCGTCAACAAGCACCTTCGACAGCCTTGCTCCCCCTTCGCCTCCATAGTTGTTGACATGCACACCTGCCGTGTTGGTTATAAGGGCTTGGTCGGTGAAACCGTCTCTGACAAACGAGATAAGGCTTATCAGCAGATATGTGGCGAAGAAAAGCAGGAAGAGGCCCGTGAGAACTCTGAAAGTGGTGTTCTGAAACACACTTTTAATTCTCTCGCTTATGGGCGAAGGGTCAGGTGCCGATTTAACCGACCGCTTTCTTGATGCTGACGTTTGCGGAGACTTACCGCCACGCGGTTTTTTATTACCGTTGTTGTCAGATGTGCCATTATTATTGTTACGGGGGGAACGGTCTTGCCGCCCCCCTTCGTTAGCCGGGTTTAAAACGGGGATGCCACCCGTTTCGCCATAGAATCCTATCTCAGGCGAATATGTATCGTCTTTTGACAATTGGAGCTCTTTTTTTAATTGCCGCCTCAATGAGAAGCGGCCAAAATTTTACAGTCAGTCGTTAGTTGTTTTCTCCGGTTCGGCGGGTGTTTCCACCGGCTCTTGCGCCGGCTCGGTAACAGGCTGTTCCACCTCGGGCGATTCAGTTACCTGCGTCTCGCTGCCTTCTGCCGAGGTTTTCTTCTCTTTAGGCTTGGACGGCTGCGAATTGCCCAGATTAGCGGAAGCTAAAGGTGCGACGCCGGTGTTGAACCAGCCTTTGTAAAGGCCTGCCTGCGTGTTGACTGCCATGTCATTCTTGCTCGGAAGCACGAGAATGGGCATGCCGCGTTCAACATATTTTACCAACTGGAGAATGTTCTCATTATAAACACGTATGCAGCCGTGGCTTGTGCGTTTGCCAATGGAGCCGGGCGAAGAAGTGCCGTGAATACCCACTTGCGTGGTAACCGGATTCTTGATACGTATGAATCGGGGTCCGAAGCATTTTCCGGGATGCCTCTTGCCATTGTCGTCAATGTACTCCCAGTCTGAGCTGTCATACACACCCTCAGCCGAGAAATACCCTTCGGGAGTGCGGCAGTCGCCTTTCTTCTGTTTTGTGCCGAAGTTGCGCGGGCCGGCCATGCCGTAGTCATGCACCACACGCCCGTAGCGGTCGAACAGCACCACCTTCATTTTCGATTTATCTACCACGATGAAGTGTTTGTAGGGGCTGTTGAGCAGCTTTGTTGTGTAATTCAAATCCTCTGTTGCGGCCTGCGGAAAGATGCCCTCGCGATATTTATCCCAATCGGGCGATTCCTGCATGAAGGCTATGGCTTCTTCGGCAGAGGCGAACTTATGGTTGGTGTATTGAGGCCCTTTGGCCACAGAATCTTTCTTTTGCTGTTCTTCAGATGAGGAGCTGTCAAGGGGCAGAGCGTCATTTTCATTGATGTATGACTCTGTCTGCACTGACTGTCCTGTCTCGTTCGTATTGGAGCAACCTGCAAGGATAAAGATGGATATCAGACACGCTATTAACGCATGCCATATAGACGTTGACATATTTTATTTCAGTGTATGTGGTTTCTTAGGATAGTTTTTGTTGAAAATTGCAAGTGCAAATTTACAACATTTCCGGCAATTATGCAAGTGTCCTTTTATAGTGAGCAATATTGAGAGGAAAATCTTTTTCGATTTTTTATAATGTATTGTCTGACTCAGATTTCTTTCGTAACTTTGCACTGAATTACACTAAAGAAAAAGCTTATATGAAAATAGCCATAGTTGGTTCGGGATATGTGGGACTCGTGTCGGGCGCATGTTTTTCCGACATGGGAATCGAGGTAACCTGTGTTGATGTTAACGAAGAAAAAATAAAGAGTCTGCGTCAGCATAAAGTACCCATCTACGAGCCCGGATTGCAGGCCATGGTGGAACGTAACTGCAAAGCCGGCAGACTTAATTTTACCACGTCGCTGAAAGAGGCACTCGACAGCGGCGTTGAAGCTGTATTCTCAGCTGTGGGTACCCCTCCTGACGAGGATGGCTCTGCCGATCTGAGCTATGTATTGGGCGTAGCGCGCGAAATTGGCCAGAATATAAATAATTATGTCTGCGTGGTTACCAAAAGCACTGTGCCGGTGGGTACGGCAACGCTGGTGCGTGAAGCTGTGCAGGAAGAGCTCGACAAACGTGGCGTGAATGTGGAATTTGACGTGGCTTCAAATCCGGAATTCCTCAAGGAGGGAGCCGCTATAGCAGATTTCATGAGTCCTGACCGCGTGGTCGTGGGTGTGGATACTCCCCGCGCCCGCAAGCTCATGGAGCGTATCTATCGCCCCTTCACCCTGTCGTCTGATCGTATGATTTTCACCGACATCCGTTCGGCTGAGATGATTAAATATGCCGCCAATGCCATGCTCGCCACCCGCATATCGTTTATGAACGATATCGCCAATCTGTGCGACCGTGTGGGCGCCGATGTGGAAATGGTGCGCAAAGGCATAGGAAGCGACCGCCGCATAGGCACAAAGTTCCTTTATCCGGGTTGCGGATATGGCGGCTCCTGTTTCCCCAAGGACGTAAAAGCCATTATCCGCACAGCTGCACAGTATGGTTATGATATGCGCGTGCTGCAGGCTGTTGAGGCCGTCAATGAAGACCAGAAGCATCTGCTGTATGACAAGTTGCAGAAGCACTTCAACGGTGAGCTGAAGGGCAAGAAGATTGCAATGTGGGGTCTGGCTTTCAAGCCTGAGACTGACGATATGCGCGAAGCACCCGCTTTGGTGCTTATCGACTTGCTGAAGAATGCCGGCGCCGAAATTGTGGCGTATGACCCCGTGGCAATGAAGGAGGCTCAGCGCAGGGTAGGTGATACCATAAGCTATGCGCCGGATATGTACAGTGCGCTCAAAGATGCCGACGCTCTGATGCTCCTCACCGAATGGAAGG
>FR897819.1:8123-51362 GCA_000437495.1 Prevotella sp. CAG:485 | reverse complement strand
GAAGGAGTTCAGAATGCCCGACTGGCTCAACGCAAAGCGCCTCATGAAGCAGCACGTTGTGCTCGACGGCCGCAACATATACTCGCGCAAGGAGCTTGAGAAGGACGGTTTCGTTTATTACGCCCTGGGCAAATAATATTCAAAGTATGATTCAGGACACCTGTTTGCTGCAGTTTCAACCGGTTGATGCCGATGCCATGGCGAAGATGTTGCCATATCTGCGTCAGCATACCGGCCG
Organism: Prevotella sp. CAG:485; assembly: GCA_000437495.1. Taxonomy (GTDB): domain Bacteria; phylum Bacteroidota; class Bacteroidia; order Bacteroidales; family Muribaculaceae; genus Lepagella. The sequence continues at coordinate 51,124 of FR897819.1, read as the reverse complement.
CAGTTGCGACTTCTCTTACGGTGGCATTCTGATGTGGGTGGATATGTTCGATTATCACTACGCCATCCACAACGACACTTTGTTTATTATGGGTCGCGCTCCCGGCACGGGTGAGTTTACCGAGCCTGTAACAACATTCTCTGTCCCCTTGGGGGTGATGCCGCTTGAGGAGTCGGTAAAGGTGTTGCGCCAATATTGCGAAAGTTGCAATATCGACCTGATTTTCTCGGCAGTGCCGCAGGAGGATGCCGAAAGGCTAATGGCCATTGGCGGCAAGGAAATGACGGAACTTCCCTCATGGGAGGATTATATATATGATGCTCAGGCACTTGCCACGCTTGCGGGTAAGAAGATGAGCAAAAAGCGCAATCACGTCAACCAGTTCAAAGCCACTTACCCGGACGGCCATTTCAGGTTCATGAAGCCTGAAGATGTGGCGTCGGTGAGGAATGTGATAAGTCGCAATGTTGATAAAGAGGCCTCTCAGAGCCGCGAAGCCTGCTATGAACGCAAGTTGGCCGACATACTCCTTGAACGCATTGAGGAAGGCGATGAGAACCTCATAGGCGGCTTGCTCTGCATAGGTGAACAATTGGCCGCTTACACCATTGGCGACATCATCGGCGACACGCTGCATATTCATGTGGAAAAGGCTGAGAGAAGCGTTGCCGGCTCCTTTGAGGCCATCAATAAATTTTTTGCGGAAGCCGTTACGGCTCTTCATCCTGAGATTAAGTTCATCAACCGCGAAGATGACGCCGGAGACCCGGGACTTAGGCTGGCTAAGCAATCATATCACCCGCTATATCTCCTGAAAAAATATAACATCAAATTTTAACCGAGAATGCTATGACCGATGCTCTTGTTATAATACCAACATACAACGAGATAGAGAACATCGATAAAATTATCGATGCTGTTCTGAATCTCGGCCCCGATTTCTCGGTGCTGATAATTGATGACAATTCCCCCGACGGCACTGCCGGTGTGGTAAAGACCAAGATGGCCGAACAATGGCCTGACCGCTTGTTCTTAGAGGAACGCGCCGGAAAGCTCGGTCTCGGAACTGCTTACATTCACGGCTTCAAATGGGCGCTCGACAGAGGCTATAAATACATCATGGAGATGGATGCCGACTTCAGCCATAATCCCAAAGATGTGCCGCGTCTGTTGAAAGCCTGCCGAGAAGATGGCGCTGATGTGGCTGTGGGGTCGCGTTATATAGGTGGCGTCAACGTAGTGAACTGGCCTATGGGCCGAGTGCTGATGTCGTTCTATGCCTCGGCATACGTGCGCATCGTTACCGGCATGAAGTTGCGCGACACAACGGCAGGTTTCGTTTGCTATCGTCGCAAAGTGCTTGAGGAGATAGGGCTCGATGAAATTCAGTTTAAGGGCTACGCTTTCCAGATTGAGATGAAATATCGTGCCTTCCGCAAAAAATTTAAAATTGTGGAAGTGCCCATAGTGTTTGTCAACCGCGTGGCAGGAACCAGCAAGATGTCGGGCTCAATCTTCGGAGAGGCAGCTTTTGGTGTCATAAAACTGCGTTTAAAAGCACTGAGAAGAAAAATCTGATGGCCCGCACTTTACTGCATAACGCCCGTGTCTTTACTGGCGACGATGACTTCATAGGATATGTGCTGATTAACGGCAAAGACATTGAAGCTGTAGCAGCCGGAACTCCTGAGCCCTCTCTCATGAAAGAATGTGAGAAAGTCCAAGACCTTGAAGGCAAATGGATTTTGCCGGGAGTGATAGATGACCAGGTGCATTTCCGCGACCCCGGTCTAACACATAAAGGTGACATAGAGAGCGAAAGCCGGGCGGCTCTGGCCGGGGGCGTTACCTCCTTTATGGATATGCCCAACACCAAGCCGCAAACGGTTACACTCAAAGCCTGGCAGGATAAGATGCAACGGGGAGCCGATGTGTCATGGGCTAATTATTCATTCTTCTTCGGCGCCACCAACAGCAATGAAGATGAAATTGCAAAAATAGATCCTTCGCAAATCCCCGGCATAAAAGTATTTCTCGGCGCATCAACGGGCAATATGCTGGTCGACAATGAGGAGGCCTTGGACCGCATCTTCTCTCTTCCGTGGCTGATAGCCATACACAGCGAAGATGAGTCCATCATTAAAGCCAACACCGAAGGCTTCCGCGAGCGCTACGGCGACAACGTTCCCGTGTCGGCTCATCCGTTGATTCGCAGCAACAAAGCTTGCAGTGAGAGTACCCGGAGAGCCATTGAGCGAGCCCGCCGATTGGGAACGCGTCTGCATATCCTGCATCTCTCCACGGCCGAAGAGGCGCGCATGCTCGGCAATGAGTCTCTTGAGCAGCGCAAGATAACGGGCGAGGCTTGCGTGCATCATCTCTGGTTTACGGATGCCGATTACGACCGTCTGGGAGCTTTGATAAAATGGAACCCGGCAGTGAAACGAGCCGAAGACCGGGCTGAGTTACGCCGCGCTATCGCCGACGGCCGTATTCAGATTGTAGCCACTGACCATGCCCCTCATCTCCTCTCGGAAAAAGAAGGTGGAGCTTTGAACGCCGCTTCAGGAGGCCCCGGAGTAGAGCAATCGCTGCTGATTATGCTTGAACTGGCGTTGCAGGGAGTCGTCACTCAGCAGCAGGTTGTTGAACTGATGTGCTGCAACCCCGCCAAGCTATTCGGCATAGAGAAACGCGGATTTATCCGCAACGGCTATCGGGCTGACTTGGTGGTTGTTGACCCCACGCATCCCACAGTGGCTGGTGAGAAGGTCTATTCCAAATGCGGCTGGACGCCTTATCAGGGCATTCGCTTCAGCCATAGTATAGAAAGCACTTACGTAAACGGTGAGTTGGCTTACCACAAAGGCACTTTCCTGACAAAAGCCGCCGAGCCGCTTCGTTTCAATCATGCCAAGCGCCAATGACAGGCGCTACTCTGCATATTTTCAATCCCGACACCGACTTCGCCCTGGGCTATGACGGCGACAATTTTACGCCTAAGGCAAACATAATCTCGTTGCGCCGCCGCCTGGCACTTCTCCCCTCTTTATGGGCAGCTCCCGGCGACGCCATCCTGCTGCTTGACGCTCCTGAAAAGAATATGCTCTATGCCGACAAGGTAAAGGAGAAAACATTGCGCCTTGTGAGTGTTGAGGACTTAGACGACAATGATTTTGCAGCCATAAAACCCTGGGGCTGGAATCCCACCATCAGGCGCTTGCTCGAACGCCATAACATCAGCTCTGCCCTGCTCCCCTCTCCCGGCCGTATGGAGGCTCTGAAAGAACTTGCTCACCGGCGCACCACAGTGGCGTTTCATCAGCTCGTGGATACTCCATCCGAGCTGCTGCCATGCGAACTGACATCTATGGCCGATATAGAAGAATGGTGCGAGGCTCATCCGGGCGGTTATCTGAAAGCTCCGTGGAGCTCCTCGGGACGCGGTGTGAGACGCGTTCTGCCGGGCGATAATCTGACCCTGACACGTTGGCTTACAGGCACTCTGAAGAGGCAGAAATCTGTGATGGCAGAGCCCGACTGGAAGCAGGAGTTCGACTTCGCCACTGAATGGGATATTCATCACGGAGAAGCTCATTTTATGGGCTATTCGCTCTTTGAGGTGGATTCTCGGGCTCAATACAAAGGTAACAGCCGGGCTTCGCAGCAGGAGATTTTGAGTTTGCTGCAATCGCGCGGCTGGACTGAACGCTTACTCCAAAAACAGCGTTATGCTATTAACAGGATTATTGCGCCCCGATACTCCGGTCCGGCCGGTATCGATGCCCTTTATTCCCCCACTTTAGGCTTTAACCTTTGTGTGGAAATAAACCTGCGCCTCACCATGGGCTTAATTAATATTCTGAAAACCGGTAACACCACATTACAATGAAAAGCATCTGTATAATAGGCAGAGGTAATGTAGCCTCTCATCTGCAAACCTGGCTCTCGGAAGCCGGCTATGAAGTATCGGAAACCAATCCCCACACTTTTGAAGGATTTAAACCCAATGCCGACCTCTGCATAGTGGCTGTAACCGACAGCGCTATTGACGAGGTGGCCCGTAAGGCCGACGCCATGCTTGAGAATAGCAAAGCCATCATAGTGCATAATTCGGGCACTGTGCCGCTGGCAGAGCTTGGCGAACTCTCTCACCACGCCGGTGTGTTGTACCCTATGCAGACTTTCACCAAAGGTCGCAAACTGCAATATAACCATATTCCCGTGTTTGTGGAGGGTGATTCGCCTGAGACGGAGAAGGCACTGATGGATTTGGCCGCTGATATGACCGACAATGCCCGCACAGCCGATTCCAATCTGCGGGCACATGTGCATCTTGGCGCTGTCTTTGCCTGCAATTATCTCAACTATATGCTGATGCTGGCCGAGAAATCCATTGCTCCCTTAGGCCTGTCCACTTATGGCCAACTGATTGAGGAAACTGTGGCAAAAGCGTTGGAGATAGGTCCGGAGAAGGCTCAGACAGGTCCGGCGCGCCGCGGCGATGTAAAGACCCTCTGGGCTCACATGAACCTGCTTCAGGGGCATCCCCATACCAGCCGTGTTTATCGACTCCTCTCTCAGCATATCCTGAATTTGTATAAAGACTGAAAAGCAACAGAAATAGTGAGTTCCATAGCCTACGACTTGACAAAAATCAAAGCTTTCGCCTTTGACGTTGACGGCGTGCTTTCGCCTTCTACCATCCCAATGTCGACTGACGGCGAACCTCTGCGCATGGTGAATATCAAGGATGGTTATGCCATGCAGCTTGCCTCTAAACTCGGTTACAAAATAGCCATCTTTACCGGCGGCAAGACTCATGCCGTCAGGGTAAGGTTTGAGTCGCTCGGAGTGCGGAATATCTACCTGGGTGCGGCAGAGAAACTTCCTCTGCTGTTAGACTGGATGCAGAAAGAAGACCTTAAACCTGAGGAGGTGGTTTATGTGGGCGACGACATTCCCGACATTCCCTGTATGCGTCATGTCGGGCTGCCTTGCGCTCCCGCCGATGCTGCCCCGGAGGCTTTGGAGACAGCGCTATATATCTCACCTCGCAACGGCGGTTACGGCGTTGGCCGCGACATTATTGAACAAACAATGAAAGCGCACAACAACTGGCTGCGCGACGCCGATGCTTTCGGCTGGTAAACAGATGCATCATGACACCATTCCCTCTGCAACAACTCTGCGACAAATACCATATCCTGCTCGGCAGCAAATCGCCGCGCCGCAAAGAACTGCTCACTCAGCTGTGCATCCCTTTCACGGTGGTGAACATTGAAGGAGTGAAGGAGGTATATCCGGCCGATATGTTGCCCGTCAACGTGCCGCAATACCTCTCGGCGCTCAAATTTAACGGCTATAAGAATCAGCTTAAGGAGAATGAATTGCTAATAACGGCTGATACCATAGTGATTAACGACCACCGGATTCTGGGCAAACCCAAAACGGCGCAGGAGGCTCAGCACATGCTGTCATCGCTGGCGAACCGTACTCATGAAGTCGTAACGGGTGTAACGGTAGGTACCACAGAGCGCCAGATTAACTTCTCGGCCTCTTCGCAGGTTACCTTCGGCGCACTCAGCGATGAGGAGATAGCTTACTACGTGGCCAACTTTCACCCTCTTGACAAGGCCGGAGCCTACGGCATTCAGGAATGGATTGGATGCGTGGCAATAGAAGGCATAAGAGGCAGTTTCTATAATGTTATGGGGCTGCCCACCTATCGCCTCTACCGCGAGCTCAGACGCTTCCTTTTTTGACCTATTACTGGTCTAAGACCCTTTAACAAATAATCTTAAACTACACGCCACTTACACCTAAGTGGCTGAAAAAGTTGAAGTTAAAAGGTTAAGAAAAGTTAAATGCAAAATTGTGAATTTGCCCGTTTTGCACCTTAAAAGGGTTGGTTGAGGAAAATTTTCGTATAAGCGTAAAATCGCCCGAATACCGCTGACAGAGCGGGATTCGGGCGATTTGCAATATATGGTTTTTGCACACCGAACCTTGAAGTGTGCCAAAACCTAAATAGCGTTAACATGTTGATTTACAGCACTCTCACCCCTTGACGTTAAAGAGAATTTTTATTACCTTTGCAATGTGAAAAGAGGATAACTAACCTATCCGGCTCACACAAACCACGGACTAAACCGCGATAATATGAAATTCAGAACAATAATCACCTCCATAGCAATAGCAGTTGCGACAGTATCGGTCTGCGCCCAGAAGCCCATGACCGCCCATGAAAAAGCACACCAGATAGCAAAGGTGTCGAAAATGGACGGCAACACCCTCAGCAACATGGTATCGACCGATGTTAACGCTCGCGAAGCTGCCAATGCTATTTCGAGCAAGACGTCATCAATGATTGATGACCTTCTTTCGGAGGCGAAGAAATATATCGGCACTCCTTACGTGCACGGCGCTAAAGGCCCCCGCGCTTTCGACTGCTCCGGTTACACAAGCTTTATCTACAAACAATTCGGTTACAACATATCACCGGGTTCTCGCATCCAGTACACTCAGGGCGAACCGGTGGCCCGTAAAGACCTTAGAAAAGGTGATTTGGTGTTTTTTACTTCAAGGTCGAGCGGCAAGAATGTTGGTCACGTTGGCATAGTCTACAGCGTTGACAAGGTTACAGGCGATTTCACCTTCATCCACGCAAGCCTTAAAGGTGTGAAAATCAGTCCTTTCTCCGGCTACTACGTTCCGCGTTACGTGGGTGCAAAACGAATTATCAAATAATTCATCTCTCCAAACAGCATTAAAATTCAACCGCCACCTCTCTTCTGAGTGCTCTCCTTCTCTCCTATACCCTACCTAACCAACATCCACTGAAACCACATAGAGGTTATGCCCATAATTCCGGCATGACCTCTACTTTTTATCGCCTACGGCTAACAGTTTTGACTCTCAAACGTTGCAATGATATAAGCCCAACAGAAATGAGACTCAAAGCAAAGAAATACCATCCCTTTCATCATAAAGCGGAAACAAACGCTACTACCCGATTACGCTTTATAGGACGCCTTACAGTCCTTGTCAGCCTGTTTATCTGCACCCTTTCGGCACCGGCTCAAAAGCATGAGCCAAACAGCCTGCCTGCGGGTTCTATGACACCGTATGATCTAACGCAGGATGAGGGATTGGCTATGGTGGCCGGCGATTCCTTGAAGCCGGTGACGATTAATTATGTGGCACGACATGGAGCGCGTTTCCTCTCGTCGCAAAACAAAGTATCCGACTTACGCGCGGAACTGCTCAAGGCAAAGCAATATAATTCGCTTACCAGACAGAGCTCTGCGTTTCTGCAACTGCTTGACAATGTGGAAAATACCACTGCACAGCGTTGGGGCGCCCTCGACTCTTTAGGCGTTGTGGAGGAAGAGACGCTGGCACGGCAGATGGTTAATCTTTGTCCGGATTTGCTGAAGCAGGGACGCGTGGAAGCAATCGCCACTTATGTGCCAAGAGTGGTTAAATCAATGTATGTGTTTTGCCACTCACTCTGCAGCTTAAGTCCTGATTTGCAAATCTCTACCTCCGAAGGTAAATGTTACGACTCCCTGTTGCGATTTTTTGATACAGACACCCTCTATTCGTCGTATCTTAAGAAGGGCAAGTGGAAAGGCGTTTACAACGAATTTGTGCGGCAGAATGTGCCCGAAGCGCCGGCACACAGGTTAGTGGGAAATGCCTTTGGCGTCGACTCGCAGCGCTATCGTAAAATTTCACTGGATATGTATGCGGTACTTCAGTCGATGCGTGCCACAGGCATCGCTGCCGACTATAAGCAATGGATGACAGAGGATGAGTATGAGCGTTGCTGGCAGGCTGCCAACCTAAAGCATTATCTTCAACGCACTGCAACCGACATAAGCGCCATTCCCGACAGTGCCGCCCGACCCTTATTGCGTTCTCTGATAGCTTCCATGGACAAAGCCGGAAGTGATAATGCTCCGGTGGCCGATTTGCGGTTTGCCCATGCCGAGACGTTAATGCCCCTTTTCTCTTTAATGCAGCTGCCGGAATGTAGATACTCAGCCACTGATAATTACGCCTCTGTAAGCCGCTATTGGAAAGACTCTGATGTAGTGCCCTTGGGCGCCAATTTGCTGATAGTATCGCTCAAATCACCTTCCGGCGAAATCTACGTTTGTATGCGCCTCAACGGCAAATGGGTCGCTCCCATGCGCAATGGCAAATTCCTCCTTCCCTACCGGCAATTACGCTCCTTCTGGCTCTCCAAATTATAACCAAAAGGATGCGCCAAAATTATATTGACGCATCCTTTGATATTGATTGAGGCTTATTGCTCAGCTTCAGCTTTTTCTGCCTGAGGAGCGGCAGGTTCAGCTGCAGGGGCAGCTTTTACGCTGCCGGGCTGCGGGTTCTTCAGATATTTGTCGAGGAACTGGAAGAATGTGCGCTGCCATAGAACTGCATTCTGAGGTTTCAGAATCCAGTGGTTCTCGTCGGGGAATACCAGCATTTCAGCTTCCAGACCACGCATCTTGGCGGCATTGAAGGCCATCATGCCTTGCGAAGCTAAGATGCGATAGTCGAGTTCGCCAACGGTTACCAGGATAGGAGCCGTCCATTTGTCCACGAACTTATGCGGTGATGTGGCAAAGGTAGCCTGAGCTGCTGCGTTATCTTTTTCCCAGGGAGCGCCGCCCATGTCGAAGTCGGCAAACCACATTTCTTCGGTCTCGAGATACTGAGCTTCCATATTGAAGATACCGGCATGAGCCACCAGAGCTCTGAAGCGGTTTTCGTGATGTCCGGCGAGCCAATAAACCGAGAAGCCGCCATAGCTGGCACCGATAGCGCCGATGCGGTCGGCGTCGATATAAGAGTATTTGCTCTTCATGTAGTCAACAGCCGAGAAGTAGTCGCGCATGTTCTGGCCGCCGTAATCCTTTGAAATCTGCAGGTTCCATTCTGTACCGAAGCCCGGCAGGCCGCGGCGGTTGGGGGCTATGACAACGTAGCCGTTGGCTGCCATAATCATAAAGTTCCAGCGATAGCTCCAGAACTGGCTGACAGCCTGCTGAGGACCACCCTGGCAATAGAGAATGGCCGGATACTTCTTGTTGGGGTCAAAGTCGGGCGGAGTGATAATCCAGGTCGTCATCAGCTTGCCGTCGGTGGTGGGAATCATCTCCTTGTGTACATCGCCAAGCTTGAGTTTGTTGAGCAGAGCAGTGTTGATGGTGGTGATGTCCTTGCAGTCCTTGCCACCAACAGAAGCCACGCATACCTCATTGGGACGACGCATGCTGTGGCGCAGAGCCACAACGCTGTCGGCTGTGAGTGGCTGAACGCCTACATAATCCCACATTCCGGACGCCACGGTGTCAATTTTGGCTGTTGTGGTGTTGATGCGGAAGATAGGCATTGTGCCCTGATAATAGCCGTTGAAGAAGATATACTGTGAGCCGGGTTCCCAAGCCATTCCTTCGGGCCAGTAATCCCAGTTTTCAGTGAGGTCGCGGACATTGCGGGTGGCCATATCCATAACCATCAGACGCTTCTTGTCGCTCTCGAATTTTGCCGTTGCCATGCTCAGCCACGCCAGCTTCTTGCCGTCGGGTGAGAAAACGGGGTCGGTGTCATAGCCCGGATTGCCTTCGCTGAGGTTTGCCACCAGAGAGCCGTCGGCATTATACAGATAAATGTCGGAGTTGGTGGAGAAGGCGTAATCTTTGCCAGTGAGTGCGCGATAAACAAGCACGAAAGTCTTGCCGTCGGGAGCCCAGGCAAAGCAATCGCTGCCGCCGAAGGGTTTCATGGGACATTCCCAGGGTTTGCCGGCAAGGACATCCTTGGCTTCACCACTTACTTCGCCGTTTACGAAGTCGGCAAGGAAAGGATGAGGTATAGTCGTTACCCATTCGTCCCAGTGTTTGTACATCAGGTCATTGACCACGCGGCCGGTAGTCAGGGGCAGACCGTTGTAGAGCGTTGAGTCCTTATCCTCGGCGCTGATAGCTGAGCCTAAGAGCACTTTGTCGCCTGTAGGTGATACCTCGAAGCAGCTTACGCCGTTTTCAAGGTTCGACACGCGGCGGCGCTCACTGCCGTCGGGATTGATGGTGAACATCTGAGGATTGCCGCTGTTCTGATCCATGCAGACAAAGGCTATCTTGCTGCCGTTTTCTATCCAGCGGATATTGCTCTCCGACTTTGACGTCTGGGTAAGTTGTTTTACCTCCGAGCCGTCGGCGTTCATGATGTAAATCTCGGCGTTCGAAGCATTCGATTCAATGCTCTCATAGCCCACGGTGAAGGCTATTTTCTTGCCGTCGGGGCTGGGCACAGCCTCGCTGACACGGCCAAAAGCCTCAAGCACCTCCGGACTCATCATGCCGTCGGTGATTTCCACACTCGGAGCGCTGATTACGCTTTCCTTCTCCGGATTACATCCGGTGGTGGCCAGCAGAGGAATTAGCATTGCGCTCATTGCAATTGCAGTTTTTTTCATGGTGGTAGGGTTAAACCGGAGGTTGCCGCCGTTGGAGTCTGTGCGGCTTTCTCCGCATTATTATTATTATTTGTTGTTAAAATTAGTCATTGCAAATTGTATGCCGCTCAGGCAGAAGGCTTTTACCGCTTCTGCCGCCACTTTGAGGCGTTCGGGCAGAAGCTTCTTCTCCTCAGGCGGGAATGTGCCTAACACATAGTCAATCTGCTGTCCCTTGGCGAAATCATTGCCTACACCGAAACGCAGACGGTTGTAGGCCTGCGTGCCTAATTCCTGAGCTATGTTCTTCAGTCCGTTGTGCCCGGCATCACTTCCACCTTTTCTCAGGCGTATCACCCCGAAAGGCAGCGCTATGTCATCAACAAGGACGAGCAGATTCTCCAGAGGGAGCTTTTCGTGATTCATCCAGTATCGAACCGCATTGCCGCTCAAGTTCATAAAGGTGGAGGGTTTCAGCACCAGTAATTCGCAATTCTTCACCTTCAAGCGGGCCATTTCGCCATAACGGCAACTCTCAAACGCCGCGCCGCGAGGGTCTTCCTGCACCAGCGTGTCGGCAATCATAAAACCGGCATTATGGCGAGTGCCTACATACTCACTGCCAATGTTGCCTAAACCCACAATCAGAAATTTTTTCATGTCAGGGTCAGTCTTCGGCGTGCTTTTGGCGCCGAAAAGTCTTTTAAGAATAGAACTCAGCCCGCTCATGCTTGGCATTTTCAATCTTTGTCAATGCAACAATCTAAAAAAAGCACGCGGCAGGAGCCGGACTTAACCGTCTTCCACACCGCGTACCATATTTCTTAAGCCTGTAGCCGGTTTGCTTATGCTTCCGTTTCTGCCTTAGCGGCGGCGCCACGGGCGGCACGCGTCAGCTGTACGGCGCAGACAACGGCATTCTTGGCGTTCATCAGCTCCAGACCCTCGAAGTGGAGGTCGCCTACGCTGAGCGACTGGCCAAGGCCAAGGTTGTCGACATTGATGACAAGCTTTTCGGGGATTGCGGTGTATTCGGCTTTTACACGCAGTTTGCGCATGCTCAGCGACAGTTTACCACCGGCTTTTACGCCCTCGGCGTGGCCTTCAATCTGTACGGGCACTTCCATCTCGATGGGCTTGCCGGGGAATACCTCCAGGAAGTCGAGGTGGAGAATGGTGTCTTTTACCGGTTGGAACTGGATGTCTTTCAGCACAGCTTTGCGTTCTTCGCCGTTCAGGGTCAGGTCAATCTCAAAGATGTCGGGAGTGTAGATGAGCTTGCGAACATCTTCCGATTTAACTACCATGTCGGTGGTAATCAGACCACGGTTGTTGGCTATTTCCACGAGTTTCTCGCCCGGACGGAGAGCCTCTTTGTAAGGAAGTTCTACGATTTTGCCGCCGTTGAGAACGCACGGAATGAGGTCTTGTTTGCGGAGAGCTTTGGTGCTCTTTTTGCCGAGTTCTTTGCGCGGTTCGGCGTTGAGTGCGAATTTCTTCATTGTTGTAAGTTGTTGTGTTACTCAAAAAAAGTCTTTCTGACAGCAGACGATTTTCCCATCACACTGCCGCCCTGTACAAGGGCTGAAAATTTGACGCAGTTTTGCCTGCTCCAAATTCTTTGCAAAGTTACAACTTTCTCTTCGATTATGCAAGTCTAAGAACCCCTATATCCCTAAATTTTACTGCTTTGACGGCGAATTTTGCACAAAGCGACGCCTCAGGGTGTTTGAGCAGAAAAAATGGAGCATCAATCTATCCGCAACAGTTGTTCTCCCCTTTTTCGCAGCAGTTGTTATCCCCTCTCTGCCCGGATGACTTTTTCGGTTTGAACTCGCGCGGCCGCGAAGAGAGCGAGCACCCTGTGCAGCAGCTGTTGCAGACGTCCGTACGGGTGTTGCTTCGTCTTCTTCGCTGATGGACTTTTTTGTATATCATCCAACCGATAAGAAGAAGGAAAAATGCGCCAACAAGAATATATTGCACCGTATCGTTATCCATTTTTCAGAGCTGTAAGTTGAAATCAGTCTTTCTTAGAGTCTTGCTTAGATAACGTTTTACGAGCCTTTTCGGGTTTGGAATCGGGGATGTTTGTGCTTATGTGGCGGTTGGTGTTGTCGCTGAGCACGGAAATGGTGATGTCGTTTATCATCTTCTTTATCTCGCCGATAAAGTCTTCGGCTTTGTAATCGCCACTCTCAATCATTCGCAGTTTGCGCTCCCATTGGCCGGTGAGCTTGGCGCTTTTCAGCAACTCCTCTTTTATAATGCCAATGATGTCTATGCCGGCCTGCGTGGCCCGCAGACTCTTGCGCTCGCGCCTTATGTATCCGCGTTTAAACAGCGTTTCAATGATTGAGGCGCGTGTTGACGGCCTCCCTATGCCGTTAGCTTTAAGAGCCTCGCGCAACTCTTCATCATCCACCTGGCTGCCGGCCGTTTCCATGGCTTTGAGCAATGTACCCTCGGTGTAATATTTCGGCGGCTGGGTAGTTTTCTTGGCCAGGAACGGCTTATGCGGTCCCTCTTCACCTTTCCTGAAGGCAGGTATTGAGCCCGATTCTTCCTCTTTTGTGCCGCTTGCCGAGCTTTTTTCATCCGGCTCTTTGGCGCTGTCGGTGCTGTAAACGGCTTTCCAGCCCGGGTCAAGGGTGACGCGTCCCAAACATTTGAAATCCACATCGCCGGCTTTTGCGGTTACGGTGGTCTGCTCAAACCGGCAGTCGGGATAGAAGGCTGCGATAAACCTTTTAGCCACCAAATCGAAAATCTTTTGCTCCTCGTCCGTTAGGTTGCCCGGTTTCTGACCTGTGGGTATGATGGCGTGGTGATCGGTAACCTTGCTGTTGTCGAAAACCTTTGAACTCTTTTTCAGAGGCTTACCGCGCAGTGGCTCCAACAGCGTTTGATAAGCTGTGAGGGAATTGAGAATCTTGCCGCATTGTTTATACACATCCTGAGTGAGGTAAGTGGTGTCGACGCGCGGATAAGTTGTGAGCTTTTTCTCATACAGGCTCTGGATAGTTTTCAGCGTGAGGTCGGCGCTGAAACTGTATTTTCGGTTTGCCTCTACCTGCAGGCTGGTAAGGTCGAACAGACGCGGCGGAGCCTCTGACCCTTTCTTCTTTGTTATGTTGCCGATTTTCAGCAACTTATCCGCTATACTCTGTAGCGCTGCTTTACCCTTTTCTTCAGTGGGAAACGGCTCGAGAGCGGAGGTGAATATGGCATCGCGATAACGCGTTTTCAGTTCCCACGAATCTCGGGGCACAAATTCCTCAATCTCTTTCTGGCGTTTCACTACCAAAGCCAACGTGGGAGTCTGCACGCGACCAATCGACAGAATTTGCCTGTCAATGCCATATTTCAGGGTATACAGCCTTGTGGCGTTGATGCCTAATACCCAGTCGCCGATGGCGCGGCATAAGCCTGCCACATAGAGGCTCTGGTAATTGGCTGAAGGCTGAAGATTGTGGAAACCTTCGCGAATGGCTTCATCGGTAAGCGATGAAATCCACAACCTCTTCACCGGTTTGGTGCAACCGGCTTTCTGATAAACCCACCGTTGAATTAATTCACCCTCCTGGCCGGCATCACCGCAGTTTATCACCTCGTCGGCTTCAGAAATCAGCTTCTCTATTACCCTGAACTGACGTTGTATGCCCTCGTCATTCTGCAGCTTAATGCCGAAACGGGGCGGAATCATGGGCAAAGCTCCAAGACTCCATCGGCGCCAGTATTCATTGTAATCGGCCGGGTCTTTCAGCGAACAAAGATGACCGAACGTCCAGGTTACGTAATAGCCGTTGCCCTCGAAATAGCCGTCTCGACGGGTCGTGGCGCCTAATATCGCGGCAATATCCTTGCCAACGCTCGGTTTCTCGGTGATGCAAACTATCATAAGCCGGTGTCTTACTGTCAGAACTGTTTCTTTGCCTCGTCCCAGATGGCGTCCATTTCGCTGAGGCTCATGCTCTTCAGGTCTTTGCCGGCTTCTTTAACCTTGGCTTCCAGATAGTTGAAACGGTTTATGAACTTGCGGTTTGTATGCTCAAGGGCATTCTCGGGATTGACGCCATACAGTCGGGCGGCATTCACCAGCGAGAAGAAAAGGTCGCCGAACTCGGCTTCCATATTCTCTTTATTGCCGGCTTTTATCTCTGCCTCCGTCTCGGCAATCTCCTCTTTCACCTTGTCCCATACCTGCTGAGGTTCTTCCCAGTCGAAACCCACATGAGCAGCCTTTTCCTGTATGCGGTTGGCCTTGATGAGAGCCGGCAGCGACGACGGCACTCCGGCGAGCACAGTCTTGTTGCCACCCTTCTCATGCAGCTTCAGCTGTTCCCAGTTTTTTGAAACTGTTTCCGCGTCGTTAGCTTCCACATTGCCGAAAACGTGCGGATGACGGAACACCAGCTTATCGCTCAGAGCGTTACATACGTCGCCGATGTCGAAGGCGCCCTTCTCGCTGCCTATTTTGGAATAGAATGCCACATGAAGCAATACATCGCCAAGCTCTTTGCAGATGGCTGTGTTGTTGTCGGCCATAAGGGCATCAGCCAGCTCAAATACCTCCTCTATGGTGTTGGGTCTCAGCGATTCGTTGGTCTGTTTGCGGTCCCACGGACATTTTATTCTCAGTTCGTCGAGAATGTCGAGCATACGCTCAAAAGCTGCAAGTTGTTCTTTACGCGAGTTCATAATAATGAGTTTGAAAGAAAGGGACATTACAAATTCACAATCCTTCGGACGGCGCAGACCGCCCGAGGACTGTGAATTCGTTGCTTTATAGTTTTCAGCAAGGCAGAGCCTCGTTGGTCTTATGCACAGCAGCAGCGCTCTTGTCGAAAGCAGCCTGTTCCTCCTCGTTGAGTTTGAGTTCAACTATCTTCTCGATGCCGTTGCGGCCGAGGATGCAGGGAACGCCTATGCAAAGGTCTTTGTGGCCATATTCGCCCTCGAGCAGAGCTGAGCAGGGTATCATTGCCTTCTGGTCGTGAAGCACAGCCTCAACAACTTCTGCTGCGGCAGCTCCGGGAGCATACCATGCGCTTGTGCCGAGAAGTTTGGTGAGCGTTGCGCCGCCAACCATAGTGTCGGCAGCTATCTTGTCGAGTTCTTCGGTGCTGAGGAAGTTGGTTACGGGCATACCGCGCCATGCTGCGAAACGCTTCATGGGTATCATGGTGGTATCGCCGTGGCCGCCGATTACAAAGCCTTCAACCTCGTTGGGGTTGGCGTTGAGAGCTTTGCTCAGGTAGTATTTGAAGCGGCTGCTGTCAAGAGCGCCACCCATGCCTATGATGCGGTTCTTGGGCAGACCGGAGATGCGGTGGATAAGATAAGTCATCGTATCCATCGGGTTCGATACGCATACTATCACAGCGTTGGGGCTTGCTTTGAGCACGCTCTCGGTTACCTGCTTAACGATGCCTGCATTTACGCCGATGAGCTCTTCGCGCGTCATTCCCGGTTTGCGGGGTATGCCCGAAGTAATAACTACTACGTCACTGTTGGCTGTGGCTGCGTAATCATTGGTTACGCCTTTGATGCAGGTGTTCATATCTATCAGATTGGCCGTCTGCATCATGTCCATTGCTTTACCTTCGCTTACACCCTCTTTGATGTCAATCATCACTACTTCGTCAGCGATGCCGCGAAATGCTATCACATTGGCTGCCGTTGCTCCTACGTTGCCGGCTCCAACAACTGTTACTTTTGACATTTGTTTCCTTTGTTTTTTATGGTTGTTATCAGTGATGTTATGCTTTTTATGCCGAATTTCTCCGACATATTTCAGCGCCGCAAAGGTACAAAAAATTATTGACATGGCAATTCATTTCTTCACTGCCGTGTACACATAATCTCACTGCAGTTCGCCTTTACCCTGACGCACTATCTCATAGTCCGCTCCGGTGCAGTCGACTATAGTCGACGGTTCGGTGCCTCCGTAGCCATTGTCAATCATAAAATCCACATGATTTTCCGCCTCTTCGGCAATCAGCGAGGGATTTATGAAATAGTCTTGGCTGTCGAATTCCACCGACGTTGTGAGAATGGGGGCGTCGAGCGCGGCTGCAATCTGCCGGTTTAGCTCCAGAGCCGGAATCCTGACGCCAACAACCTTTCGGCCCTTAAAAGCGCGAGGCAGCGTGGAGGCCGTGCGGAAAAGGAAGGTGAAAGGTCCGGGGGTGTTTTGTTTGAGCATGGAAAACACCCGGTTGTCGATACGGGCATATCGCGCTGCTTGCGAGATGTCGGCGCATACAATCGACAGATTGGTCTTTTCGGGATTGATGTTTTTCAGGCGGCAAAGTCGCTCTATGGCTTTCACATAGAGCGCCGAACAGGCCACGGCATACAACGTGTCAGTGGGCCATACCATCAGGGCGCCCTGCTGCAGTTCGTCAACAACCGATTTCAGCTGACGGTCGTCGAGATTATCACTCCAGGTCTTGTAAATTCTCATAAAATTGATTCTTGCTGCGAAGTTAGCAAAAAATTTTGTAATTTCGCGCGATAAACACATAATCGCTCATGAAGATTGGAATCATAGTAGCCATGAAGAAGGAGCTTAACCTGCTCCGCATCGGCATGGAAAATAAAAAAGAATTCAGTTGCGAAGGGTGGGACGTTTGCAGCGGAACGTTCAGCGGAAAGGAGATTTGGATTATCCAGTGTGGCATCGGCAAGGTCAATGCCGCTTTATGCACAGAAATGCTGGTGCGTAATTTCAAGCCTGACCTGGTAATCAATTCAGGTGTTGCCGGCGGCGCTGACGCTTGCATGGGCGTTGGCCATGTGTTAGTGGCTGATGCCGTGGCATATCATGATGTATGGTGCGGTCCGGAAACGGAATGGGGTGCCGCTTCAGGCTGCGACACGCTGATGCTCTGCGACGAGAGCGTTATTGAGGCAGCCCGCGAATCATATGGCGACAAGGATTCTTATCATGAGGGACTTATCTGCTCAGGCGATATTTTTGTGTCGAAGGTTGAGGAAGTGAATCAGATAAAGTCTCATTTCCCTCAGACATTGGCTGTGGATATGGAATCAGGTGCCATTGCGCAGGTCTGCTCAAAGCATGATGTGCCCTTTGCCATAATCCGCGTCATCAGCGACACCCCCGGGCAGACTGACAACATTGCCCAATACTCCGATTTCTGGGAGAGTGCGCCGTCAACAACCTTCCTCCTCGTTACGGCCATCATCTCACGGCTGAAGAATGAAAAGACCGAGCTTGATAAGATTGCCAGTTTCTGCATCAATCACCTCACGCTCAACCCCGGCGTGTATGAAAGTCGTGTTGACGAGATGGACAATGGTGAGCTTGTTACCACATTCGACATCCGCATGACGGCTCCCAACCGCCAGCCGGCTCTGTCAATAGGCGCCCTTCACGCCATGGAGCATATAGTGGCAACACTGCTGCGCAACGACCCGGGATGGAAAGACCGCATTGTGTATTGGGGTCCAATGGGCTGCTGCACAGGCAATTACCTGATAGTGAAAGGGCGTCCGGACGCTTCCGAGATTCGCGATTTAATGGCCAAGGTGATGGGCGAGCTGATGAACTGGCAAGACGCTGTGCCCGGAGCAACCCCGCGCGACTGCGGCAATTATCTGCTGATGTCTTTGCCCGAAGCCCGCTTAGCCGCAAAGGCTTATCACGCTGTCCTTACCAACTCTGACTGTCCGCTGAAATATCCGCTCTGATGATGCAAAGACTCAAGCCACTGATGTTGCCGGTGGCAATCCTGGGAGGGGCGCTCTTCTACCCCTGGATGGATAATCTTACCTTTCTCTCTCCCTATTTGATTTTCTGTATGCTGGTGATAACCTATTGCCGCCTGGAACCGAAGGATTTCAAGATTGGGCGTGTGCAAGTATGGCTTTTGCTGGCTCAGATGGCATTGGCTGCATTCTTTTATTTCGCCCTGATATGGTGGGATGAGATTGTGGCTACCGGAGTGTTTATCTGCGTCTTTGTGCCCACTGCCACGGCGGCGCCTGTTATTACATCAATGTTAGGTGGCTCCCTGTCCACCCTGGCCACTTTCTCGCTGGTGAGCAACGTAGCGGTTGCCGTCATCGGTCCTGCTGTACTGGCAGCGGTGGGTATGCATCCGGATATGACTTTTGTGCAGTCGTTTTCCCTGATTAGCTCACGTGTTTTGCCGCTGCTGATTCTGCCCATCCTCACGGCATTCTTCCTCCGTTACACCTTCAGGCGTTTCCACGACACCATAGCTCATCACCAGGGAATTTCCTTTTATATGTGGGCCGTGTCGCTCTTCATCGTAGTGGGCAGCTCGGTCAGCTACGTCATCAACCACTATCAGCCTGAACATGCCTGGCAAATGGTTTGGCTGGCTGCCGGAGCGTTGGTAGCCACGCTGACGAGCTTTGCCGTGGGACGTAAAATCGGCGGCATCTATGGCGACAAGATAAGCGGCGGTCAGAGCCTCGGACAGAAGAACACGGTGCTCGCTGTCTGGCTGGCTATCGCATACCTCAATCCTATCGCCTCTGTGGCACCGGCGTCTTACGTGGCATGGCAGAATATCCTCAATTCGCTGCAACTCATGAAACACCGCCGCAGCCAGGCAGAAACGGAAGCCGGAAAGCACTCAAAATCAAAGCGGAGACACCACAATAAAACCACCTGATTTTGCGTTACTTAATTTATGGAATTTAAACTTACATCCGATTATTTACCTACCGGTGATCAGCCGGAAGCTATAAAGGAGCTTGTGCAGGGTGTAAAGAGCGGTGAGCCGGCTCAGACGCTGCTTGGCGTTACGGGCAGCGGCAAGACCTTCACCATGGCCAACGTTATTCAGCAGGTGAAGAGGCCTACGCTGATTCTCTCGCACAACAAAACGCTGGCGGCTCAGTTATATGCTGAAATGCGCAGTTTCTTTCCCGAGAATGCGGTTCAGTATTTCATCAGCTATTACGACTATTATCAGCCGGAAGCCTATATACCCTCCAGCGACAAGTATATAGAGAAAGACCTGATGGTCAACGACCAGATTGAGAAAATGCGCCTTGCCACCACGGCGGCATTGCTTTCCGGCCGTCGCGATGTCATTGTCGTTTCGTCTGTTTCATGCATCTTCGGTATGGGCAACCCTGAGGATTTTGCCCAAAGCGTTGTTAATATCAAGAAAGGCCAGAGACTGAGCCGCAATCAGTTCCTGCGCCAGTTGGTCGATTCGCTTTATTCGCGCTCTGACATAGAGCTGAAACCGGGTCGTTTCAGAGTAAAGGGCGACACCATCGATATTATGCTTTCCTTTGAGGAGATTCAGCTGAGAGTATTGTTCTGGGGCGATGAGATAGAGAAGATTCAGACCATCGACCCGCAGACAGGCACTGTGCTGACCGAGCTGGAAGGGTTCAACATCTACCCTGCCAATATTTTTGTGGCAAGCAAAGAGCGCACGGCAGCGGCTGTTGACCAGATTGCCATAGACCTCGGCACCCAGAGTCAGGCTTTCCGCGACCAGGGTAAGTTGCTGGAAGCCAACCGTCTCACAGAGCGTGTCAACTACGATTTGGAGATGATAAAGGAGCTTGGTCATTGCTCGGGCATCGAGAATTATTCGCGATATTTTGATGGCCGAGCGCCCGGCATGAGGCCTTTCTGCCTGCTCGACTATTTCCCGAAAGATTTCCTGACCATTATTGACGAGAGCCATGTTACGGTGCCTCAGCTCAGGGCAATGTACGGAGGCGATTTGAGCCGCAAACTCAACCTTGTGGAATATGGGTTCAGGCTCGAGGCGGCTCTTGACAATAGGCCACTTAAGTTTCATGAATTTGAGAAGTTAAGTCCTCAGACCATTTACGTAAGCGCCACTCCGGCCGACTATGAGCTGCAGCGAAGCGGCGGCGTATTCACCGAACAGGTCATCCGACCTACCGGTCTGTTGGACCCCGAAATAGATGTTCGTCCCTCGCTAAACCAGATTGATGACCTTTTGGAGGAGATTCAGCAGCGCACCGAAGCCGGCGAACGAACCTTGGTTACCACTTTGACCAAACGCATGGCAGAAGAGCTGAATGCCCATTTCATAAAATGGGGTATAAACAGCGCTTATATCCACAGCGGAGTCGATACACTTGAACGAATTCAGATTCTCGATGACCTGCGCAAAGGGAATTATGACGTCATTGTGGGCGTGAACCTGTTGCGTGAGGGTCTTGACCTGCCTGAGGTAAGCCTTGTGGCTATTCTCGATGCCGACAAGGAGGGCTTCCTGCGCAATCACCGCTCTCTGACGCAGACTGCCGGTCGTGCCGCCCGTAATGTCAATGGCAAGGTTATTATGTATGCTGACAAGATTACCGACTCCATGAGGCGCACTATTGACGAGACAGAGCGCAGGCGGTCGAAGCAAATCAAGTATAACGAGGAGCATGGCATCACACCGACTCAGATTATCAAGACCTCGTCGGCAAAAGACCTGATAGAACTGCAGGGTGGCGAATTCAAAGATTCCGACAAGGTTAAGCAGAAGCAGCAGTCGAAACTGGCTCCCAAGCAGACACCGCGCAAAAAGGCCGAACCCAAGCCCTACATCCCGGCATTTGAAACCGGTATGTCGGTGGCTGCCGACCCGATTGTCGACTACATGACAGCCAACGATTTGCGTGCCCGCATGATAAAGGTTGAGAGTGATATGCGCGAGGCAGCCCGACGCACGGATTTCCTGGAAGCCGCAGCTTTGCGCGACGAGATGCTGAACCTGCGTGCCCGACTCGATAAAATGAAAAACTGATGGAGAAGCGTCAGCCCTTTTTGCCAACATCGCTTGACGAGATTAAGCGTTTGGGTTGGGAACAGCCCGACATAATCATCTTTTCGGGTGATGCGTATGTTGACCATCCCTCTTTTGGTGCCGCCGTTATTGGGCGTGTGCTCGAGGCGCAGGGTTACAAGGTGGCGATTGTGCCGCAGCCGAACTGGCGCGATGATTTGCGCGATTTCCGGAAACTCGGAGCGCCGCGCCTTTTTTTCGGCGTTTCTCCCGGCGCTATGGACTCCATGGTGAATCATTACACAGCCGCCAGGCGTATGCGTCATGACGATGCCTACACTCCCGGCGGTCGCCATGGAATGAGGCCCGATTACCCCTCAATAGTATATACCCGGATACTCAAGCAGCTCTATCCCGACGTGCCTGTGGTGTTGGGAGGCATAGAGGCCTCCCTGCGCAGGGTGGCTCATTATGATTACTGGGAAGACAGACTCAGACCGCCGCTGCTGATAGATTCGCCGGCTGATTTGCTGATTTACGGCATGGGCGAGAAACCAGTTGTGGAAGTGGCAAAGCAGCTCTCCGCAGGTGCCTCGATTTCAGAACTCACTTCCATTCCCCAAACGGCTTTTATTTCGGCAGAAGCCCCCAAAGATGATGCCTCGCAGATTATCCTCTCTTCGTATGAGGATTGCCTGAAGGATAAAAGGAAGCAGGCCGCCAATTTCAAGCTTGTGGAGGTGGAAAGCAACCGTATGCACGGCAGTGTGATGTGGCAGCAGGCTCAGGGTAAATGGATTCGCATCAACCCCATGATGCCTCCTATGACGCAGAAGGAGCTTGATGCTGTCTATGACTTGCCCTTTACACGTCTCCCCCATCCGCGCTATCGTGGCAAGACCATTCCGGCATACGACATGATTCGCCATTCCGTAACCATGCACAGAGGCTGTTTCGGAGGTTGTGCTTTCTGCACAATCTCGGCGCATCAGGGCAAGTTTATCGCCTCGCGGTCAAAAGAGTCGATAGTGAGCGAGGTGCAAAAGATTACGCAAATGCCCGATTTCAAAGGCTATATTTCTGATTTGGGCGGTCCGAGCGCCAATATGTATTCCATGGGAGGGCGCAACCGGCAGATATGCGAGAAATGTGTGCGGCCTTCGTGTCTTCATCCGCAGCCGTGTCCCAATCTCAATAACGACCACAGACCCTTGCTCGACGTTTACAGAAGCGCCTCGCAGGTAGACGGAGTGAAGAAATGCTTCGTTGGCAGCGGCGTGCGTTATGACCTTGCCATGGCTCATAACCCGGACAATAAGATCAATGAGGCGAATCGCGACTATCTGCGCGAGTTGATACTGAAGCATGTCAGCGGCAGATTGAAGGTGGCTCCCGAGCATACTGCCGACCATGTCCTTGACGTGATGCGTAAACCGAAATTTGAGCTGTTTCATCGCTTCAAGAGCTTCTTCGACAAGACGAATGTGCAGGCAGGACTGAAACAGCAGCTCATACCCTATTTCATCTCAAGCCACCCGGGTTGCACGGAGGTGGATATGGCTGAGTTGGCTTGCGAAACAAAGCAGCTGAACTTCCATCTGGAGCAGGTGCAGGATTTCACTCCCACGCCCATGACCGTGAGCACGGAAATTTATTACACCGGTATCCATCCCTATACAGGTGAAAAGATTTTCACCGCACGCGATGACAAAGAGAAGAAGGCTCAGAGAGAATATTTTTTCTGGTATGACCCCACAGTGAGGTCCGATTTGCAGCGCCGCCTTACGCGTCTGCATCGTCCGGACCTTATCAAGCGCCTCTTTCAGACTCCCCAAAGGCCGAAGAATCAGGGCGATAAATTCAAAAAGAAAAGGCGGTAAGTGCCTTTGAATCAGCTCTTTACCGCCGGTTTATCTTGTTAGATTTCGGGGCATTACTCTCTTAAAAGCACCTTTACAGCAGTGCGGAAGGTCTGTTCGTCGGTGGCTCCTACCATGCGGTTTACTTCCTGACCGTCGGCGTTGAGAAAGACGAGTGTGGGCACGCCTTCAATTCTGAACTGTTGAGCATAACCGGGATACTGATCCACGTCAACGGTGATGAAACGGGCCTTTCCCTCAAACTCCTTTTCCACCTTGTGGAAGATGGGTGCAAACTGGCGGCAAGGGCCGCACCATGTTGCCGAGAAATCGAGAATGGTAGGCATCGAAGCGCTGTCTGTAGGTTGCGCCGCTACTTTCTGTTCAGCTGAAGCAGTGGTTGCTTCAGTGGCTTTTGCTGCATTTTGGTTCGCATTGTTTCCGGTGTCAGCTTTTGAAGCACATGACGCCATTAACAAAAATATGGCTGCTATACTTACTATCTTCTTCATACCTCAATAACGCCAAACCCGGCGGATTAGTGCGGCCAATGGTTTCAGATTGTAAAAAATGTATTACCTTTGTATGTAATAATGACTCCAAAGAGCCGCTTCTACCCTCGATGAATAATTACAAAACCGACAAGTCGAATATAAACAAAGACCTTCTTCCTCTCTTCAACGAACCGGCCGCTGCGCCCGGACCGCTTGTCATCGCCGGACCTTGCAGCGCCGAGAGACGCGATCAGGTACTTGCCACCGCTTCTCAGCTGAAAGAGAATGGGATAACGCATTTCCGCGCCGGATTGTGGAAGCCGCGCACACGCCCGGGAGCCTTTGAGGGTGTGGGAGCGCGCGGTCTGGTATGGTTGAAAGAGGTTAAGGAACAGCTGGGCATGAAGGTGATAACCGAGGTAGGGAGTGCCGCTCATGTTGCAGGAGTGGTGGAAAACGGCTTCGACGGAGTGTGGATAGGTGCCCGCACGGTGGCTAATCCCTTTGCTGTGCAGGAGATTGCAGAGGAGTTGAAACGGCTTGACAGCACCGACCTGACTGTGTTGGTGAAGAACCCTGTGAATCCGGATTTGGAGCTGTGGATAGGCGCTATTGAGCGTCTGCATAATGCCGGCATAAAACGACTTGGAGCCGTTCACCGGGGCTTCTCGAGCTACTCTCCCGGCCATTATCGTAATCCGCCGCAATGGGCAATACCCATAGAGCTGCATCACAGAATGCCCCTGTTGCCCTTGCTTCACGACCCGAGTCATTGCTGCGGAAAAGCCGATATGGTGCCTAAACTGGCCAAGCAAGCCATGAAGCTCTGCTTCTCAGGTCTGATGATAGAAAGCCACATTGCTCCTACGGAGGCTCTGAGTGACGCCGCTCAGCAGATAACGCCCCAACAGGTGGGTGAGCTGGTGGCTTCGTTGCCTAAAAAATGCAAGACAGGCTCAGCGGCAGATTCCCTTAAAGACCTCCGCGATATGATAGACGCTCTTGACGACGAGTTGTTGCAGATACTGTCAAAGAGAATGGAAATATGTCGTGAGATTGGCTTGTATAAGAACGAAAACGATTTGCCTGTGGTGCAGCCGCAACGTTATGCCGCTCTGCTTGAGAATAAAATTGCAGAAGGTGAGACACTTGGACTCGACCCGGAATTTCTCTATAAACTCTTTACGGAGATTCATGCTGCCAGTGTGATGCTTCAGTTAAATATGCGTGCCGACAGCCGTTGATAAAATGCAATATCACTGTTCACATTTATCACTTATAGTTTGCACGCTTATGTTGCTGGCCGGCAGCCTGTTCCCGTCGGCCATGAAGGCAACTGAAAAGAAAGCTTCAGCGGCAGAGTTTACTAAAATCTCGTCGGACCAACTGCTGAAAAAGGGAGACGATTACCTGCACATAAACCGCGACATAGACAGCGCCATTCTCTGTTTCAACACCGTTGCAAAGCGCTACGACGCAGGGATGTCGGAAAAGGAAAAAGCACAGATTTTTGAGGCATATTATGGCCTGTGGAACGCGTATTACGTCGACGGATATAATAATTTTCATGCGGCTCTCGACAATCTTCTGATAGCCGAATCTTTGGCCGAAGGCAACCGGCATGCCAAAGCCAAACTGGATTATGCTTACGGCATAATGTATCTGACGCTGGGGAGCCAGCATAATGAGAAAGAGATTATAGAACTGGCAAAGTCTTATTTGCACAACGCCTTCTATCAGAGCTATAAGCAGCATGACGTTATACTCACCCATCGTGCCTTTGACAATCTGGCTCTTATTGCCTTTTTAGACGACAGCATACACAGCATCGACAAAGAGGTGGCCATGATGCGCAATTTCAAAAATCCTTCGGAGCCATGGAGGCAATATGTGTCGCTGATGATTTATAATGCCCGGAAGGCAACGGCGGAAAATAATCCCGGCGCTACCCGATAATCCGGGAACGGTGAGATACCGCATCCTGGCCCTTAAAGGTAAGGCGAATGCATTGGCTCAAACCGGCGATTACCGGCAGGCTAAACAAACCCTCGATGCCGCCATGACCCTCGCAAACCGCTACAATATAAAGGATGCGCGTTTGGCCATAATGGGCTGCTACAAATATCTGTATACCCTAAAAGGAGATAAAGAAGCCCTTGCCGAGATTGAGCCTCGGCTGCTTGCCCTTCAAGATTCCGTCTTATCGTATCAGGTAATGGGCACCTTGAGTCAGATGCAGAGTCTGAACGAACGCCGAAAAATGCAAAAGCGCCTTGATGTGGCGGAATTGCAGCGTTCGGCTACCATTTATGCCCTGATTTTCATGACCTTGGTGGTTATTGCCATTATTCTTGTTGCTGTGATTATTTATCGCAAAAACAGAAAGCTGACACAGATGGACAGAATGCTCTACAACCGCGTTCAGGAACTGACAAGCAATGCCAAAACCTCATCCCAACGTAGCGATAAGAATAAACAGTCGTTATCACAGAAACTCACAGATGACGAAATAAAGCAGATTTACGAGAAAATAAAAAGCGCTTTCCGCGATACCGAGTTAGTCTGCTCGCCCGATTTCACTCTTACTAAACTGGCTCAGATAGTCGACGTGCAACCCCGTATCGCCAGTCAGGTGCTCAGCTCCATAACAGGTTTGAATTTCTGCTCTAACGTAAACAGATTGCGCATCTTGGAGGCTTGCAGACGCTTTCAGGGCCCTGAGTATGAACGCTATTCAACCGACGGAATTGCCAAATCTGTAGGATTCCAGTCGAGGAGTGCCTTTAACTCCAACTTCAAAAAAGTAACCGGACTGAGCGTCAGGGAATATAAGGCTTTGGGCAAGAAGAATGTAGAAGAAATCTCCACAGAAGACGAAGACAGTTGTGCCTTAGAGGAGTCGTAATCAGATGCAAAATTCCGCACTGATTTTCTGAATTTAAATTCATAATTCCCCATTTATACGGGAATTGCGGTTTAGAAAATAGCCTGAAACATGTTTTAGGAAGATTTTCTGCCACTATACAAGTGGGAAGAAGAGGCATATTATGTAACTTTGCCAAACAAATGAGGTGGCGGAGAAGCCCTTTCCGCTGCCGCTTATCGGAAACGAAAAACCATAAACAAATAGTATGATAAAAATTCTCAACCTTCTTTTCCTCATCCTCCTCCCGGCGCTATGCAGCGCTCAGATGTGGACGATGCAACCGGACGGCAGTGTAGTTGCCGGACAAGAACCGTCGGATAACATTCAGCTACAGCCCCGACAGGAAAATACAGTTACCGTAACCATCAACTCCACCGATGCTTCGATGAATGCCTGGTTCGCAGTCGGTGATCAGGAAAAACATTTCACCATGTTCCGCACACCTTCGCGCAAAATCAGCATCCAGCTGAAGCCCGGTACCTACTCTATAGGCGGTGTTTACATCGGCGGCAAACCCACCATCAACGTGGCTGTGCATGAGGATGTGGAAATAATAGCCGATACGGTGCTGGATGTCAAGAAGGCTATGGCAACCATCCTGGTGAAGTTCGAGGGCCTCAACGCAGCCGGAAAAATGCCCGTGTTGCCCTTCAGGTCTTACAAACCCGACTCAACAAGCCTCGAAGGCGCCGACGTGAGAAGCATCAACATTATGAATATGCTCAACTACAAAGGTGTGTCGCTCGGCTCCCTTACAGGCATAGAGACAGAACGGAAAAACGGCGTTGACGGCACCCGCTCATACGACATCAAAATCAACAAAGTGAGCAAACGTTTTGAATTTGCGCAATACAGAGCTTACGAAACACTCGATGACGACTTATATCTGACATTCATCAGCGGGAAAGGCGCTGATGGCGACACAACGTATTACAATAATCCGGCTCATTACAAACCCCTGAAGGTGAACTTTTCCTCGCTGCCTACAGACCATCCCGACTCATTGCGCGATTATAAATGGGGTCTCTATGCCAAACGCCTCATCGACGGTAAATTGGAAAATACCGCAGGCGTAAGAGCCTTCTCCACAAAAGAGAATCCCTCCATGCTCGTTTGCGTGCCTTACAACGGCATTCCCGCCGATTCAGCCTTCATGGCCGCTCAAATCTTCCGCCCCTCATTGTCTTATCTCAAAGGCAAACTGCATAAGTATTTCGGCACCCTTACCCAGCCTCTGTATTATAAGGATGGCGAATGGCATACCCTTGACGCGGGCATCTGCGCAATTTATGGCTCAGACTTCAGCAGATTTTATCAGACACAACAGATACTGAACAGCGGCCAGACAATGTATCTGTCGTGGAATTCACCCTCAAACATGACCTGCAGTTTCAATCTGTCGAAACCTTATCAGCCCATGTTGAAAGGTGTGCCTTCAGTGGCAATGAATCCCTACAAGAAGGGCAAAAAATGGACCTTCTACCCCATGTATGTGGGCCGAACGGGCGAATTGCGCGATATGGATGCCACCACGGCAGCCTACGAGGTGAAGAATCAGAGCGACGGCAGTGTGGTAGCTACCGGCAACGGCAAACTAGAGAAGGAGAGCTTCGACAATCCGGTAATCATTTCTTACACCAACACCAATGTGGCTGAAAGGAACGGCATCAAGGGTATAAACAAAGTGGAATTTACCTTCGACGCCACTAAAGAAGACCCCTATGCACCCTCGTTGCAAATGTTGTATCTTGCCGACAGCAACGGCTGTCCCACCGACTCGCTCGCTGATGTCAACAACCGTATAATTTTCTGTGCCGGTGATTTCAACTACGACACGGCAAAGCAGATTTACACCGATGAAGAGGCCGCTGAAATAAAAGTGGAATATGCCCCCAACGGCTCGACCGATTTCAAGACCCTCTCATATCAGCCCATAGAAAATAACCTCGCATCGCACATGCAGGGACGCCAGTATGTCATCAATATGCAGCAGCTCATGAGCAAAAGCAACAACGGTTGGTTCGACCTGAAGTTCTTCCTCAAAGATGTCGCCGGAAATACACATACCCAGCTCATCAGTCCGGCCTTCTACGTCAACTCGCTCAAGAACGCTGTTGACGGTGTGGCAGACGACAATGTGGAAATTGTTGGCGGCGTAGGCGAAATTATCGCTCCTGCCCATGCCGAAGTCTTTACACTTACGGGTCTGCGCTGCGGCACCAAGAATCTTCAGCCAGGTATTTACGTGGTGAAATGCGGCATTAAAACTGTGAAAACAGTGGTTCGCTGATACAGTCTGAAAAACCTGAGGAGGGTGCGCCGGATGCTCTGTCATTCAGTCGCACCCTCTCTGTAATGCCTTTAGTCTCGGAAAAATTTATTAAATTTGCATTAGTAAGGGGCGCCGGTTTCAGATGCCCTTTGACTAAATTCCATTAGAATGAAAATCCGATTTCTGATTACTATAATAACCATTGCGGCGGCAACCTTCTCTGTGAAATCCCAGATTAATGCCGAGCAGGTTATGAATATAGGCCGAAATGTGCTGTCGATGGACGACTATATGCTCTCCATCCACTATTTCAATCTGGCAGCAGAGGCTAAACCTTACCTTGCAGAGCCTTATTATTACCGCGCTTTGGCAAAACTTATGCTCGATGATTACAGAGGTGCCGAGGCTGATGCGTCGATGGCCCTCGACCGCAATAAATTCATGACCGAAGCTTACAGGGTGCGCGGCTTTGCCCGTCTGCAACTGAACCGCGATTCGCTTGCTCTGCTTGACTTTGAGCAAGGTCTGGAATATCAGCCAATCGACAAATATTTCCTCTATTATAAAGTCTCGGGTCTCAGTCAGCTGAAGCAATATGACAAGGCTCGGGAGACTATCGGCACTTTGCTGCGTTATTATCCCGGTTTTGAACACGCATACGCGGCCAGGGCGCAGATAAACTATCTCAGCAAAGATACCACAGCCGCGCTGGCAGATATTGACTCGGCTCTGATGAGAAACAAGAATGATGTCTTCCCATATCAGCTGCGCACCGAGATTGCCGTGAACCGCAAACAGTGGGAGCCGGCTTCCAAAGACCTCGATACCATAATAATGCTGGAGCCCAAAGAGACCTCTAACTATCTCAACAGAGCTTTTGTGCGCTACAACAACGACGATTATTTCGGGGCCATGAGCGACTATAACTATATCCTTGAACTGGAACCCGAGAATCTGTCGGCTCGTTATAACCGCGCATTGCTCTTATATGAGGTGATGGAGTATAAAAAAGCCGTAGATGATTTCTCGGAAGTGTTGCGGCTTCGTCCCGACAACTTCCATGCCATTTACGCCAGAGCGCTTATAAATCTCGATTTGGGAAAATGGCGCGATGCAATAGCCGATTTGCATAAGATTGTGGCAAAATATCCCCGCTTCCATCAGGGATATTATGCCCTTGCCCACGCATACAGCCGTAATGGCAACACTGCCAAAGCCATAGAGAATTACAACAAGGCCGAAAACCTTGTGAAGCAGTATGTTACCAACCCTACCCGGCATCCTCTTGACAAACCCACCATTGAAGCCGGAGAAACAAACTTCTATGCCGACAAACCCCAGGAAGGAGAGACGGATTCTGAAGTCATGGAGCGATTCAACAAACTCGTAACGGTAAGTAATGCCCTTGAAAGCACCACGGCGAAGAGCTACCAGGAGGAGATAAAGGGTCGTGTGCAGGACAGGGAGATGCGCGTGGAACCGGTGGCAATGTTCATCATCACACCCTTCGACTCACATACCGAACTGCGACCCGCATCCAATTATATCCGCGAATTGGGCGAATATAACACCGGCAAATATGCGCCTTGGAAGCTCTATCTCGGCACACTCACCAACACTCAGAGCGACCGGGAGGCCATAGACAAGATTTTTGATATGGCCAATTTCTTCACCAAAACAATAGAGAATGCCGGCAACAAGCCCCGTCCTATAGATTATTTCAACCGTGGAGTGGCTTTAAGCGTGCTTAAGGATTTCAACGCCGCCATAGCCGATTTCGACTCTACCATCAACCTTACCCCCGATATGACACTCGCCTATCTGGGTCGTTCGGCTGCTCTTACCCAACGCGCATATATGGTGAGGATGCAGCATGACGAAAGCACTGACAAGGTGAAGAGTCAGATGAACGTTTCGGCCGTAAGGCACGATTTGCAAATGGCCATCAACGACCTCGACAAGGCCCTGACACTCAATCCCCGACTCGTTTACGCCTGGTTCAACAAAGGCAACATATATTACTCGCTTGGCGATTATACCTCGGCTCTGGAGTGCTATAACCGCGCCCTTGAACTGCGATCCGATTTCCCCGAGGCATATTACAACCGCGGCCTGACATATCTGAGTCTGGGCAACCGCGAATCGGGACGCGCCGATTTGAGCCGTGCCGGAGAATTGGGCATTCTTCCTTCATACTCAGTGCTGAAGCGCATCTGAAAATAAAAAATTGCGATTGCTAATTGTCAAAGATTTGCATAAGTCAGGATAAATTTATAATTTTGTAGTCGCACAAAATGCTTTTATCAAGACTTGTGCATAACCTTAAAACACCATCATGAAAAATAAAGCAAGACATATCAGCCTCGACGCTGTATTACCCGAATATCCCGAATTTCAAGAAGGCATCCGCCGCGCCCCTGACCGCGGTTATACCCTGACGCCTGAGAAAACCGTTTTGGCGCTTCAGAATGCGCTGCGCTATGTGCCCGAAGAGATGCATGAGGCTCTGGCACCCGAATTTCTGGAAGAGCTGCGCACGCGCGGCCGCATATACGCTTACCGTTTCCGTCCGCAGGGCGATTTGAAAGCAAAGCCAATTGACGAGTACAAAGGAAATTGCCTTGAAGGAAAAGCCTTCCAGGTGATGATTGACAACAATCTCTGTTTCGACATCGCCCTCTATCCCTACGAGCTGGTAACATACGGCGAAACGGGTCAGGTGTGTCAGAACTGGCTGCAATACCGTCTGATAAAGAAATATCTTGAGGAGCTGCACGATGACCAGACGCTGGTGGTTGAAAGCGGCCATCCGTTAGGTCTTTTTCCCTCGTCGAAAGAGGCTCCCCGCGTCATCATCACCAACGCCATGATGGTGGGTATGTTCGACACCCAGCATGACTGGCACGAGGCTATGCAGCTTGGTGTGGCCAATTACGGTCAGATGACAGCCGGCGGATGGATGTATATCGGTCCGCAGGGCATCGTTCACGGCACTTTCAACACCCTGCTCAACGCCGGACGTATGAAACTCGGTGTTCCGGCCGACGGCGATTTGAAAGGTCATCTCTTTGTGTCCTCGGGTCTTGGCGGCATGAGCGGCGCTCAGCCCAAAGCAGCCGAAATTGCCGGCGCTGCTGCCATCATAGCCGAAGTGGATGCTTCGCGTATCGAGACACGTCGCAGCCAGGGATGGGTGCAGAAAGTTACGGAGTCTATACCCGAAGCCTTTAAATGGGCGCATGAGGCCATGGAGCGCAAAGAACCGGTGTCGATAGCATATCACGGCAACGTGGTGGATTTGCTCGAATATGCCGTTAAGCACAACGAGCACATTGAGCTGCTCAGCGACCAGACAAGCTGTCATGCCGTATACGATGGCGGTTACTGTCCCGTTACGCTGACCTTTGAGCAGCGCACCGAGATGCTGCACAAGAATCCGGAGAAATTCCGCGAAGAGGTAGACGAAAGTCTGAAGCGTCATTTCAAGGCTGTCAAGGAGTTGGTAGGCCGCGGCACATACTTCTTCGACTATGGCAACGCCTTCATGAAGGCTATTTATGATGCCGGCGTAAGCGAGATTTCGCGCAACGGTATTGATGACAAAGATGGTTTCATCTGGCCTTCGTATGTGGAAGACATCATGGGTCCGATGTTGTTCGACTTCGGCTATGGTCCCTTCCGCTGGGTTTGTCTGAGTGGCAAACATGAGGATTTGGTAAAGACTGACCATGCTGCTATGGATTGCATCGACCCGAACCGCCGCGGCCAGGACCGCGATAACTATAACTGGATTCGCGATGCAGAGAAGAACGCTCTTGTGGTTGGCACTCAGGCACGAATCCTCTATCAGGATGCCATGGGGCGTCTGCGCATAGCTCTCAGATTCAACGAAATGGTCCGTAATGGCGAGGTAGGTCCTATCATGCTTGGACGCGACCATCACGATGTCAGCGGCACCGACTCTCCCTTCCGCGAGACCAGCAACATAAAAGACGGCTCGAATGTAATGGCCGATATGGCAGTTCAGTGCTTCGCCGGCAACTGTGCCCGCGGCATGAGCCTCGTGGCTCTGCATAACGGCGGCGGCGTGGGCATAGGCAAAGCAATCAACGGCGGCTTCGGCATGGTGCTCGACGGAAGCGAACGCGTTGACACAATCCTGCGCCGCGCTATGCTCTGGGACGTTATGGGCGGCGTGGCTCGTCGTTCCTGGGCCCGCAATGAGAATGCCATGTCAACAGTGAAGGACTGGAACAATAACGGTCCTGAGGGTTTCTGCATCACAGAGCCTGTGATTGCCGACGCCGAAAAACTGCGCGAACTGCTTTGATAAAGGGTGTTGCCGAACAGGGCAACGCCTCGTAACCGAAAAACCTTAAAATTCAGCATATACTGAACCATGAACACAATTGTAGAATGTGTGCCTAATTTCAGCGAAGGGCGCGATAAAGCAAAAATTGAAAAAATCATAGACAATTTCCGTGGCAAAGACGGAGTGAAGCTGCTGGATTACAGCAACGATGAAAACCACAACCGACTGGTAGTAACAGTTGTAGGCGAGCCTGAACCGCTGAAAGAGGCCGTTCTCAACGCCGTTGGCGCAGCCGTTGAGCTGATAGACCTCAACAAGCACGAGGGGCAGCATCCGCGCATGGGTGCGGTTGATGTGATTCCGTTCATACCTATTCGCAACAGCAGCATGGAAGAGTGCGTGGCTCTGAGCAAAGAGGTTGGACAGGCCATCTGGGACCGCTACCGTATGCCGGTGTTCCTCTATGAGAAATCAGCCAGCGCTCCCTATCGCGAGAATCTGGCAAAGATTCGCAAAGGTGAGTTCGAGGGCATGGCCGAGAAAATCAAAGAGCCGGAATGGCATCCCGATTTCGGTGAGCCCGAACGTCACCCGACCGCCGGCACCGTTGCCGTTGGCGCCCGTATGCCGTTGGTGGCTTACAACATAAACCTCAACACAAACAACCTCGACATTGCCACCGCCATCGCCAAGAAGATTCGTCATATCAACGGCGGTTACCGCTTCGTAAAGGCCATGGGTGTGGACCTGGAAGACAGAGGCATTGTCCAGGTATCAATCAACATGACCGACTTCACCCGCACGGCTCTTTACCGTGTGTTTGAAACGGTGCGTTTCGAGGCACGTCGCTGGGGCGTTACAATAGCCGGCAGCGAAATTATCGGCCTCGTGCCCATGGCAGCGCTGATTGACACGGCTGAGTATTATCTGGGACTGGAAGATTTCTCCATGGCTCAGGTGCTCGAAAGCCGTATAATGGAAGAATAAATTTTAATTCACACCTTAAAAAGAGGGTTTGAAAGAATATTTGCTTCGGCAGCCCTCATAAATAGCGGCGAATTATGAGTTACGAAATGAGAAATATGCTCATTGTCAATGCCAAGGTGGTTACGCCATTGGGCAATGAGGCCGTAAAGGGTTTTGCCATGCGCAGGCTCGATGTGAAGGAAAATTCTTTCATTGCCTGTGTTGACGGACGCATAGCCCGAATTGGCAGCATGGCCGAACTGCCGGTATACATGAAGCTGAGTCCGGTGGCCTTTGAGCAATATGATGCCGAGGGCTGCGTGGTGCTTCCCGGATTTGTTGACAGCCACACTCACTTAGTGTTTGGCGGTTATAGGGCTGAAGAGTTCCGTTGGCGCCTTGAGGGTCAGAGCTATATGGACATCATGCGCAAGGGTGGCGGCATACAAAGCACCGTAGATGCCACCCGTTCAGCCACGGCAGAGGAGCTGGCCGAGAATGCCCGTTGGATGCTGGCCGAGATGCGCCGCATGGGTGTTACCACAGTCGAGGCAAAGAGCGGTTACGGTCTTGACATGGACAGTGAACGCCGTATGCTCGATGCTATCAGTCTGTTGGCTTCCGACCCGAAGACAGGCGTGCGTATAGTGAGCACCTTCCTCGGCGCACATGCCGTGCCGCGTGAATATAAGGGAAGGACAGCCGAATACACCGACCTGATAATCAGAGAAATGCTGCCTCGATTCCGCAACAAAGCCACGTTCTGCGACGTCTTCTGCGAGAAGGAAGTGTTTGAGCTTGAAGACAGCCGCAGACTGTTGCAGGCAGCGCGTGCCCTGGGCTATAAACTGAAGCTGCATGCTGACGAGATTGTGCAGCTTGGCGGCGCCGGTCTTGCCGCGGAGTTAAAAGCGGTGTCGGCCGATCATCTTCTCCATGTGAGCGATGCCGACATCAAGCGAATGGCTGAAGCCGGTGTGGTGGCCACGCTGTTGCCTCTCACCGCTTTTGCTTTGCACGAGCCGTACGCCCCTGCCCGCAAGTTCATAGAGGCAGGATGCGCGGTAGCTCTCGCCACAGACCTCAATCCCGGCAGCTGTTTCTCAGGGTCCATACCTCTCACGATTGCCTTGGCTTGCATCTATATGAAGATGAGCGTTGAGGAGGTCATCACAGCTATGACGCTCAATGGTGCCGCTGCCCTTGACATGGCCGACATTACAGGGTCGCTCGAGGAAGGCAAATTTGCCGATATGGCAGTGTTGCGATTCGACAACTACAACGCTCTGCCCTATTATGTGGGAATGAACTGTGTGAAGGCCACTTTCAAAGAGGGTTTCTGCACTTACTCTACAAACTAAAACAACTTTTACCATGGAATATAAAAACATTACAATAGAAGAGTTTATCAACGTAACTGCCGGCAAAGACCCCGTTCCGGGAGGAGGCAGCGTATCGGCTCTGGCAGGCACTCTGGCAGCTGCTTTGGGTAAAATGGTTACCGGACTCACCATCGGCCGCAAGAAGTATGCCGATGTGCAGCCCGACATGGAGGCTTTGGCTCCAGAATTCGACAACGCCATCAGCATGTTGCTGCAGGCAATAGCCGACGACGCAGCTGCTTACGACACCGTGTTCAACGCTTACAAACTGCCCAAGGAGACTGACGAGGAGAAGGCTGTGCGCAAGGCTGCTATTCAGGAGGCTCTGACGCATGCAGCCCGTGTGCCGCTGAGTGTGGCTGAACGGTGCGTAAGCATTATGCCTTACATCAAGGAAGTGGCAGAGAAAGGCAACCAGAATGCCATAACAGACTCCTGTGTGGCAATGATGTGCGCACGCACCGGTGCGTTGGGCGCTATTCTCAACTGCCGCATAAACCTCTCGTCGATAACAGACGCTGATGTGGCCGGTGAACTGGCTTCACGCTGCGACCATTTGCAGCAGAAGGCTAATGAAATGGAACTGTCGTTGTTAAACTCGGTGAAGATATAATGGAAGCAAATAATCGGCCTGTATATGAAATAGGCTCAACGGCGCTTCATTACAACAAAATTGAAGAGCTGCTGAAGAGCCATGCTTTTCTGAAACTCAGCGACCTCGCCATCGGCAAAATTCAGGAATGCAGGAATTATCTCGACAAAAAAGCAGAGAATCCCGACACTCCTATCTACGGCGTAACTACCGGTTTCGGCTCATTGTGCTCCAAGACCATTTCGCCCGATGAGCTGAGCACGCTTCAGGAGAATCTTATCAAGAGCCATTCGTGCAGTATAGGCGACCCTATCGACAATACGATAGTGAAAATCATGCTGCTTCTCAAGGCTCACGCTTTGAGCATGGGCTTCAGCGGCGTTCAGGTATCAACAGTGCAGCGCATCCTGGACTTCTACAACAACGATATCTACCCGGTGGTGTATGACCGCGGTTCGTTGGGAGCTTCAGGCGATTTGGCACCGTTGGCCAACCTCTTCCTCCCCCTTATTGGCGAAGGCGAGGTGATTTATGACGGCAAACGTATGTCGGGTTCAGACATTCTGAATATCTTTGGCTGGCGCCCCATCACCCTTAAGTCGAAAGAGGGACTGGCACTGCTCAACGGTACTCAGTTTATGAGCGCCAACGGCATCAAGGCACTCATCGACGGCTGGAAAATGGTGAAATGCTTCGACCTGTTTGCCGCCATCAGTATGGAGGCATTCAACTGCCGCATCGACCCGTTCATGTCGTGCATACAGCAGGTTCGCCCGCATAAGGGACAGGCCAAAACAGCCTTCATAATCCGGCATATCCTCAAAGACAGCGAGATAATAAACAGCAGCAACAAGGCCGTTCAGGATCCCTATTCCTTCCGTTGCATACCGCAGGTTCATGGCGCCATACGCGACTGCATGAATTACGTTACGAGCGTGATTCACACGGAGGTTAATTCCGTTACCGACAATCCCACCGTTTTCCCGGCCCGCGACCTGGTGGTGAGCGGTGGCAACTTCCACGGAGAGCCTCTGGCGCTCGTGTTCGACTATATGGGCGTGGCATTGGCCGAGTTAGGCAACATCTCGGAGCGCCGCGTGGCTCAGCTGATTTTGGGCGTACGCGGTCTGCCTGAGTTCCTGGTTGCTCATCCAGGCCTCAATTCGGGCTTTATGATACCGCAGTATGCCGCAGCATCGGTAGTAAGCCAGAACAAAATGTACGCATGGCCGGCATCTTGCGACAGCATCGTGTCGAGCAACGGACAGGAGGATTTGGTGAGCATGGGCGCCAATGCCGGCACCAAGCTGCACAAAATCATCTCCAACCTTAAATACATAGCAGCCATAGAATTGCTCAACGCAGCCCAAGGCGTTGAATTCCGCCGTCCTATGAAATCGTCACCCATCATAGCACGCTTCCTCAAAGACTATCGCGAGGTTGTGCCTTTCGTAGAGGATGATGTGGTCATGGCCGACTATATCCGCAAGACTATGGAGTGGCTTGACAACTACGAAATCACATACGACGAATGATTCTAAAGCCTGAAGATGCCTTATTGGCAGAGGCTGTATTTCAACGCCGGTCGGTGCGCTCGTTTCAGCTTAAGAAGCCTGACGAGCGTGCCGTCGCGGCGCTGAGATCTGAAATCTCGTATGCTACCAGCCGCGATGCGGCCATACATTTTCAGTTATTTCTCAACGACCCCTCTCCCTTTGAAGGTTTTACCGCCGGTTACGGCATGTTTCGCAATGCACGCCATTATGTGGCCTGCGTTGTAGACACCAGCTATGAGGACTGCATGCAGAGGGCAGGTTACTGGGCCGAGAAGGTGGCTCTGAGGGCTGTAAGCAAGGGTCTTGGCACGTGTTTTGTCAGCGGCACATATAAATCAGACAGTGTGGCCGCTCAGCTTCGCGTAACCTGGCGCATACCCTTTATCCTGCTTGTGGGATATGAGTCTGACCGGCGCAATACCCTGATGGCACGAATGATGAAAGGACTTGCGGGGAGTGCCAGGCGCCCCTCGGCAGCATCAGTCCTGAGCAGCGATTCCATGTCTTATGAAGAGGTGTTGAAACAATGGCCTGAGCTGCAGAAACCCCTTGAGGCCGTTGCCGCCGCTCCATCGTCAATGAACAGGCATCCGACCCGAATTTGCATACAACCGGGCGACACACCCGATATGCCGCGAATCACCGCTAAAGTGAATAAAGAATATGCGCAGAGCGACATAGACCTGGGCATAGCTTTATGCAACTGGCAGATAGTTGCCGGCGGCGAATGGGAGTACGGCCCCGAGCCTCTCTGGCTTGATTGACCCTCCGATTGCAGCACATACAGACGCTTCATCTTTTACCTCTGTCAAGGCACAAGGTCTAAGACCATATCGCGGAAATTCGGCGCAGATTCCAAAACGAAATGCAGGAATTTCGGTTGATTAATATTTGCCTATAAGCCTCATTTTCTATAACTTTGCACTGAAAAAGCCCCATGTTTGGGGAATCAGACGAGTTGTTTGCTGTGTAAAATACAGACAAATGACTCTTGTAGCAACATAAAATTAAGATAATATGAAAAATAGCAGCATAAAGTGGAAGTCGACCCTCTTATTGCTTGCAATATGTTGTTCGTCGGCGTTATGGGCAGTAACCTCCGTAACCGGTTCTGTGGAACTGATGGGCAGCAAATTCAAAACCTATAAAGTTACAAAAAAAGAGAGCTTATATGCCCTGTCGCGTAACCTGGGTGTGAACTACGATTCCCTGCTGCAATGGAATCAAGGGTTTAACGCCGAGGTTCCCAAAGGCTATACCCTGTATCTGCCTCAGTTGACAAATAACAGTAAGCCGGAGGCACTGCCCGAGAGAGTACTGACCTATAAAGTGAAATATGGCGACACCCTTTTTGGCATTGCAAAGCGCTATAACACAACCGTTTCCGACATCATAGCCGTGAATCCGAAACTCAGGTCATCGATTTTGGCCGCCGATTCTGAGATTAAAGTGCCGGAAAATACCGCTCAGCGTAACCTTGTTCCGGTGTTGGAAACCCGGCGAGGCATAGTTACATTCCGTTACTACGAAGTGAAGCGCGACGAGAGCGCCGAGGGAATAGCTTCAAACCACGGCATAGACGTGTCGCTGCTCAAAGCCGCCAACCCCGGCGTTGAGATAAAGAAGAATGCAAAACTGGCCATCCCCGTCCTTGGCGATGTCCATTATACCGTTTACAAAGCAGCCACTGACCCGCGCGAGAACACCAAAGAAGGTCAGCAGGCCATCTTCGACAGTATGGCCAACAAACGCGTGGACAATCACCTGAATGTGGCTGTGGTGCTGTCATCGCCCGCTTCCAACAAAGATATTGACTTTGCCCGCGGCTTTCTCACGGCAGTAAAAGAGTTCGGTGAGGTGAACCGCCATCTTAACATCAGCTTCATCAACGGCTCCCACGAAAGCTCCATGCTGACGTCTGACCCCGGACTGACCAAAGCAAGTCTTATCTTCACCACCTACGACAATAAAGTGCCGGAGTCTCTGGCCAACTATGCCGAGAAGGAGGGCAAAACGCTTATCAATGCTTTTGCAGTGCGCGATTCTCTGTTCCGGCGCAACGCAAGCATGATTAACCTTATGTCGTCGCCCAACGACTTTAATGCGCAGGTGGCTCAGTATATCGTTGAGAATTACGGCGACTCATATTTCGTCTTCCTCGGCGACCCGCTGCAGGCTCAGGACCAGATAGCCTTTCAGGTGATGAACAGACTTGACGGTGAAAATTTCGACGCCGCAGAAAACCTCGATGATGTTCTACCCCACCCGTCGCGCCCCATGGTCTTCTATTCCCTTGCCAACAACAAGAAAAGCATGGTAGACAATTTAGAGGCTATAAAGGCATGGATGGCCAAGAACCCGGCAGTAGACGTTCGCACTATTGGACGTCCGTCGTGGATTGTCCATGTCAGCGGCCACACGGAGCTGATGAAAGAGACCAACACCGACTTCCCCACACGTTTCTATTTTGCCGACCGCGAACCGGCCGAGCAGCAGTTCATAAAACGCTATGAGGAATTCTTCCACGCCAATCCGGTGCGCTCATACCCCACATATTCCGTTATGGGATATGATGCCGCCTGGTATTTCCTGCAATCGGGCAGCGAGCACAAGGATTTGCAGATGCCATTCCGTTTGATGCGTGTGGCAGGCGGCGGCGAGTATAACAGCGCGGCTTATATGCTTCGCTTCCAGCCCGGAATGCCTATTACCAAGTTAGACATAATCCCATACTCTGAGATAAATGAGTAAGCTGCGAATCCTTCTGCTGTTCATAGCCTTGGGCTGCCTGTCAACTCTGATGGCGCAGACACACTATAGCTCGCGAGTATCTATAGGTGCTAAGGGAGGCGTGGATTTTTCACGAATCTTCTTCAACCCGTCGGTAAAACAGGGTATGCTCACCGGTGGCGTTTTCGGATTCCAGGTTCGTTATATAGAGGAAAACCATTTTGGACTGATTGCCGAGTTAAACTGGGAGCAGCGCGGTTGGAAAGAGAATTTTGAGTCGGCGCCCTACCGCTACTCACGCACCATCAATTACTTGCAGATACCCCTGTTGGCTCACATCTATTTCGGACGCCGCGGCAGATTCTTTTTCAATGCCGGTCCGGAGATTGGCTTCTGTCTCGGCTCCTCGACAAGCGCCAACTTCGACCCTGCCAATATAGACAAACTGCCCGACTTCCCCATCGACCACAAAAATACCCAGGAGATGACCATGGATGTCAATCATAAAATTGACTTTGGCATCTCGGCCGGACTGGGAGGTGAGTTTTTCGCCACTCCCCGTCATTCCGTGATATTGGAGGCCCGATTCTACTATGGCCTCGGCAACGTGCTCAAATCAGGGCGGCAAGAGAATTTCGCAGGTTCCAACTCAATGTCGGTAATGGCCACCATAGGCTATTGGTTCCGCATCAAATAACAGAGATATGAAAAAACTCCTCATACGCACCATCTCCGGCATAGTCTATATAGGCCTGATTCTGTTTTGCTACTTTGCAGGACAAACGTGGTTTGCAGCTTTAACAATATGCCTTGCCGGATTGGCTTATGAAGAGTTGGCGACCCTTACCACCGGTCCGGTGGTGTGGCGCCGTTGCCTGATTCCCCTCATTGACCTCCTCGTACTCATAGCCCTCATTTTAGGCATTGCCAACATCATAC
Source organism: Prevotella sp. CAG:485 (assembly GCA_000437495.1). Lineage (GTDB taxonomy): Bacteria > Bacteroidota > Bacteroidia > Bacteroidales > Muribaculaceae > Lepagella. The sequence continues at coordinate 9,859 of FR897819.1, read as the reverse complement.
CTGTCTGGGCGCCCGTGCTGCTCTTTATAGGCAGATGCGTGACTCAGCTTTACCGACACAGCGAGGACCCCGGCAAACGTCTTGCCGTGTCGGTGCTTTCAATTGTTTATCTTGGCATCGGTCTGGGCAGTATGCTGACAATGGCCACAACAGGCAAAATTGTGCTGGCTGTGCTTTTCTTTATCTGGCTCAACGACACCGGAGCCTATTGCGTAGGCTCACTCATAGGGCGCCATAAACTCTTTCAGCGAATTTCGCCCAAAAAGACTTGGGAAGGGTTTATTGGAGGCCTTACAGTCTGTGTCATTGCCTCAGTGGTTTTCTGCCGGTGGCTGAACCCCTGGTTCGATTTACTGCCTCAGCAACAATACCTTATGTGGATTTTGCTGGCTGTTGTAACCGTGATATTCGCAACTTGGGGCGACCTGGTGGAATCAATGATAAAGCGCAGCATAGGCGTTAAAGATTCCGGACATCTCATACCCGGCCACGGCGGCATTCTCGACCGCATCGACTCCATGCTCATGGCCATGCCCGCCGTCTGGTGCCTTATGCAAATCATAGAACTGATAAACAACTAACATTAACATCTAATATGAACAACATGAAAACAATTTTGCTGTCAGTGTTGCTCGGAATTGGTCTGACGGTAAGCGCTCAGAACCATCTCGGCAGCGTTGATACAGCAAATTTTGACGCTAACGTGTCGGCCAAGACCGACTTTTACCGTCATGTAAACAACGGCTGGCTGCAGAAGCATCCCTTACCGGCCGAACGCAGCCGTTTTGGCCAGTTTGACGTGCTTAACGACACGTCGAACGCCCGCATCAAAGACATAGTGCTGGGTCTGAGCGCATCGAACCCCCAGAAAGGCACGGTTGCCTATCTGGTTTCTACGCTTTATAACCTTGCCCTCGACAGCACACGCCGCAATGCAGAAGGCAATCTGCCCATTCAGCCCGTGCTGAAAAAAATTGAAAACACCTCAAAAGCCGAGCTGCCGCAGCTGATATACTTCATGCATAAGAACTACGGCAACCCCTTCTTCTCGGTAGGTTTCCAGGAGGATTTGGCCAACAGCAAGGTCTATGCCATGTATGTAGGCTCAACATCGCTTGGCATGGGCGACAGAGACTATTATCTGCTCAATGACAAGGAGAATCTGAAGGTGCGCAAAGCCTATATCCGCCTCATCGAAAAGCAAATGGTCAATGCCGGCTATTCTAAAAAAGATGCCAAACGCATTGCCGCCAATGTAATGAAGATTGAAACCGAGATGGCCAAGGCAGCCCTTACACGCGAAGAGAGCCGCAACATCCCGGCAATGTACAATCCCCGCACCCTGGCTCAGCTCAAAGAGCTCTACCCGTCAATAGACTGGGAGGCCTATTTCCCCGCTGTTATGGGCTTTGAGGCTCCTGAGAAAGTCATTGTTACGGAGCTTAAGAGCATGGAAAAGGCCAACGAGCTGCTCAGCACCCTGTCAGAGCGCGAGATGAAAGACTATATGCTGTGGGACTACGTAAGCAGCGCTTCCGGCTCACTGAGCGACGCCTTCACAGACACCAACTTTGAATTCAGCAAAGTGCTGAGCGGCGCCACCCAGCAGCGTCCCCGTTGGAAACGTGCTCTCGGCACCGTAGAAGGCCTGTTGGGCGAAGCCCTGGGTCAGCTCTATGTTGAGCGTTACTTCCCCGCTTCCTCAAAAGAGTATATGGTAGGTCTGGTGGAAGACC